>CASECT010000113.1 GCA_949286525.1 uncultured Eubacteriales bacterium
CATGAGCGAAGCGAGATGTGAATTTAGTGCGAAGGTTGTTCCGAGGAACTTGATGAGCGCGAGCGAAAGCGAAGGGCGAATCTAGTGAACGGAACTTCCTTAGAGTTTCGTGTCTGTGATCTGTATGAAGTTTTGAAGGTATTTACAAATGTATATACTTTCTGCTATTATATAAATAGCGTAGGGGATTGGTCAAATGGTATGATAGGGGTCTCCAAAACCTTTGGTGGGAGTTCGATTCTCTCATCCCCTGCTAAAAAAGTCTAAAACAGTAAACATATACTGTTTTAGACTTTTTTCATTTACAAAATTGAATAGAAAAGAAGTAAATGTAATCGTTGTTTTTTTCAAGTGTTCCTGATTCGATTTGTCGAATGGGAATGGCGCTTACACCATTTTCGCCGTATATAAAGGCGGCCAATCCCTGTTTAGAATTGTAGACAATGGGAGTCTCATCTTCCAATTGCTTGGCGGTCCTTCCCCATCCGCGATTTTCTTTGTCTTCTACATTTTCCAGAATAGGGAGGTCTGTAGAGTATTTTCCACAGCTGTCTGCAAGAATGAGCTTGATTGTAAATTTTTCAAAATCCGGTACAAGAGCAATCATGCCTTCCGAAGGGGAATCCAGATCAGAGCAGGCAAGATAGGCAACTTTCCTTTTCGATATTAATGCGCCATTCCGGATAAGAGTTCGGCAGTTTTCATTTCCGGACTATCGCGGTCAATGGAAGTAATATAATTCTGCGGTTGTTGTATGTTTTGGCAAAGGCTGATCCCAAGCAGCGTAATGATAACCCCAGCTGTGATTATTAAAACCGCGTGATGTTGATTTTTAATATATTACATAGCTGGATATAAACAGACACATCCGGCAGACAGATTCCGCGTTCCCATTTAGAAACAGATTTATCGCTCATGCCGAGTTTTTCTGCCAACTGCTTTTGCGTCAAACCGAGTTTTTTTCTTTTAGATGCTATATATTTTCCTATCTTTGTGAGATCCATATGCATTCCCCTCCTTTTTGTGATTATCATAGCAAATTATAGGGTAAAAAGACACCCCTTGGAGGTAGAATGGAATTTGCTTTTGATTTTCAGTACAGTCCGTTTTCTTCCAGTACCCGAATTTCATAGGCGATAGTTTGGGGAGGTATGCTGGCTGTCTGAAAATCAGCGTGTGTAATCTGAACAAGTTCTCCGGGGCCAAGGCGTTCCAGAGGAGCGGGATTGCCGAATTCGTCCAGAATAACAGTGTTATCCGTTACGACATAGCGGGTCTGACTGTTGATGTTGTTAAGGTTTCCAGTGTAAAGGAAGCGATTTTCCAGATCTATATAGGCAATCCGTCCCGTGCTGATGACGGAGGCCGGTTCTGGATTTTGCTGTACTGTGACAAAATAGGCACTGGATTGAGGGGGAATACTTTTGGTAAGAAGGGAGGAAAAGACCACATTAATCCACATGCCTTTCTGAACACAACAGGCGCAGATGTTTTGGCCGTAGGCGTTCAGTACCACGGTGTTTCGATTCAGGTTGAGCCGGATATTTTCAATGGATACGCTTCCGTTATTTTCCGGGATGGCGTAGGATACGATCATGTATCCGTTATTCCTGTTTTGACAGGACACCTCTTCCACGAGCGCATTGTCGATGCGCATGAAATATCCCTGCTGCATTAAAGTTCCGCGAGGATCATCATACATTGGTTTTACCGTTGACCTTTTTTACTTATGATATGAGAATTTGAAATATTTGTGCAGGAAATATAGAGGAAGAGAAGGCTTAAATTTCAAATTTCAGCATAAAAAATCATCAAAATGCACAATATAGAAAGAAAAGAAAGAGTATTATTTGGAATATTTTTTTGGAAATTTAAATGAAAAATGACAAATCAGAACGTTTGAGATAAAGAATTTGTCGGATTTGAAAAGGGATTTATTTATTTTCGAGAAAAAAAGAAAAAATTCGGTGTCCGGAAAAGAGAATGCAGAATTTGACAATTTTTTTTTGCTGTGATAAAACTAGCAAAAATAAAAAACGGAGGTATTCAACATGGAATTTAAGATTGTATTGAATAGTCCCGAAGAAGTAAAAGAGTTTGTGAAGGCTGCCAGTCAGTGTGACGCGGAAATAGATTTGAAGAGTGGATCCGTTTATCTTGATGCCAAGTCTCTGCTTGGCGTCCTCAGTATGGGGATAAAGAAGGAACTGAAGGTAATGTGTATGAAGGACGATGAGAAGTTTTTTCGTTCCGTTCAGAAGTTCGCGATTGCTTAGTTATCTTTCAAACTCTTTTATACGGGAGGAGCCCTGAAGAATTCAGGGTTCTTTTTTTTGCTTCGGTTTGCTACAATGAGTGCATGAAACCGAGCAGACTGATTCAAGGAGAAAATGAAAAGAAACAGATAACCATATCCGTGAGAAACCTGGTGGAGTTTCTGCTGCGATCCGGAGACATCGAGGAAGGGCAGGGAATGCATGACTCGCTGGAGGCGATGCAGCAAGGGGGAAAAATTCATCGGAAACTTCAAAAGAAAGAGGGGCTGTCCTATCATGCGGAAGTGCCGCTGAAAATATTGATCAGCTATGAGGAGTACGATCTGGGGCTGGAGGGGCGGGCAGACGGTATTATATATGACGAGGCAGACCTGGAATCGGTTACGATTGATGAGATCAAGGGAATGTATGGGGATGTGACGGATGTGACGGAGCCTCTGGATGTTCATCTGGCGCAGGCAAAATGCTACGCCTATATTTTTGCGTCTCAGAACCACCTGGACCGCATTGATGTACGCATGACGTACTGCAGTCTGGATACAGAGGAAATCCAGCGATTTTACAGTACTTACGGGATCGAGGAGTTGGAGGTATGGTTTGGGGATCTGTTGGAGGCTTACCATCCCTGGGCGGATTTTCAGTATCAGTGGAATCTGACGCGGCAGGCTTCCATTGCGAAGGTGGAGTTCCCCTTCCCCTATCGGAAGGGCCAGAAAAAGCTGGTGGAGGACGTATATCGAAGTATTCTTCGGGAGAAGATTCTCTTTATCCAGGCGCCTACCGGTACCGGAAAGACCATCACGACGATCTTTCCGGCGGTAAAGGCGGTAGGGGAGGAGCTTGCGGATCGGATTTTCTATCTGACGGCAAAGACGGCGACGGCTTCTGTGGCAAGGGATACTTTTGGGCTGCTGGCCGGGCAGGGATATCGTGGGAAGACCGTTCTGATCACGGCAAAGGATAAGATCTGTCCCATGGAGGAACGGGCCTGCACTCCAGAGCAATGTCCCTATGCCAGGGGGCATTTCGACAGGATCAACGAGGCTCTGTATGATCTGCTGCAGAGGGAGGATATTCTGTCAAGGGAAGTACTGCTGGCCTGGGCGAAAGAAAAGATGGTCTGCCCCTTTGAATTGAGTCTGGACGCCGCCTCCTGGTCTGACAATATCATCTGTGACTATAATTACGCCTTCGATCCCAACGTGTATTTGAAACGTTTTTTTGCCGACGGCGTGAGGGGCGATTATCTTTTTCTGGTGGACGAAGCTCACAACCTGGTGGAGAGGGCTCGGGACATGTATTCGGAGCATCTGAAAAAGGAGGAGTTTCTGGAGATGAAAAAGCTTCTGAAATCTTACGGTAAAAAGCCGGCCAGGGATCTGGAACGATGCAGCCGCATCATGCTTGTCTGGAAGCGGGAATGTGAGAAGGTGCTGTTCCTGTCAGATGTGGATGAGCTGGTCTTTGCCCTTTTAAATGTCTGTACCGATATCGATGAGCTCTTAAGACATAATGTGCTGGGGGAGAAGAAAAAGCCGGTGCAGGAATTTTATTTCAAGCTGCGGAATTTTCTGCGTCTGGCGGAGGAGGCGGATGAACACTACCGCATATACTGTGATTTTGACGAGGCCGGAGGTTTCTGGCTTCATCTCTTCTGTGTGGACCCCTCCCGTCTGCTTCAGGAGCGTCTGGACCGTGGGCGGGCTACCGTTTTTTTCTCCGCGACGCTGCTTCCGGTCAATTATTATAAGGAACTGCTCTGCGCCAGAACAGATGTGTATGCCATCTACGCGGAGTCCGTTTTTGACCCCGGGCGTCGGGCAATCTGTATCGCCTCCGATGTGACCAGCCGTTATACCAGACGGAGTCCGGAGGAATATGAGAAATATGCCGCCTACATTTCCAGAATCATTGGGTGCAGAGCCGGAAATTATATGGTGTTTTTTCCTTCCTACCGTTTCCTGGAACAGGTGCGGAGATATTTCCCGGAAAATGAAGAAGCGGATAAGGCTATCGACGGTAAAAGGACGGAAATCATCTGCCAGACCCCCGGTATGGCGGAGGAGGAGAAGGAGGCGTTTCTGGAGAGGTTTGAGGAGGAGCGGGAGGGTACGCTGGCTGCCTTCTGTGTGATGGGAGGCGTATTTTCCGAGGGAATAGATCTGGTAAAGGAAAAATTGATCGGCGCCATTCTGGTTGGGGCAGGGCTGCCTCAGATTGGGAACGAGAGGGACGTCATGCGGCGTTTCTTTGACGAGAGGCAGAGGGACGGATTTGCCTACGCATACCTCTACCCGGGGATGAACAAGGTTATCCAGGGAGCGGGAAGAGTGATCCGCACGGCGGAGGACCGGGGGATTATCGCGCTGCTGGACGAGCGGTTTCTTCAGAGATCCTATCAGCGGACTTTCCCGAGGGAGTGGAGCGACTATCAGATCTGCAGCCTGGATACGGTGGAACAGCAGCTGGAGCGCTTCTGGAAGGAGACGGATGAGAGGGAAGTGCGAAAAAAAGATGGCGCGAATCCAGCCGAAAAGATTTTGTAAAGTATGCCATTGTATGATATACTCGATACAGTGAAACAAGAATTCAAAAGAAGCGTGGAGGTACAACATGGGAAATGTGAGACGAGTCTATGCGGAGAAAAAAGCCGATTATGCGGTTGCGGCGAAGTCTTTGCTGTCGGAGATCAAAAGCTATCTGGGGATCGACACGGTTACAGGTGTCCGTGTGCTGATTCGCTATGACGTGGAGAATATTTCGGATGAAACCTATCAGAAGGCACTGCGGACGGTGTTCTGTGAACCGCCGGTGGATGATCTGTATGAGGAAACCTTCCCCCATGAGGGCCAGGTTTTTTCTGTGGAGTTTCTTCCCGGACAGTTTGACCAGAGAGCTGATTCCGCCGAGCAGTGTATCAAGCTTCTGAGAGAAGATGAAGAGGCCGTGGTCCGTACCGCGACTACCTATGTAATCGAGGGCGACGTGAGCGGCGACCAGATGGAAGCCATTAAAAAGCATTGTATCAATCCGGTGGATTCCAGAGAGACAGGAACGGAGAAGCCCAACACGCTGACGGACGTGTACGAGGAGCCGGCAGATGTGTTGATTTTCGAGGGTTTTACCGAAAAATCAGAGAAGGATCTGAGGGAATTATATGATTCTCTGGGCCTGGCCATGACCTTCAAGGATTTTCTGCACATCCAGAAGTATTTCCGGGGGGAGGAGAAGCGGGATCCTTCCGTGACGGAGATTCGGGTATTGGATACCTACTGGTCCGATCACTGCCGACACACCACATTTTCCACGGAACTGAAAAATGTTACCTTTGCGGACGGATATTACCGGGCGCCCATCGAGGCGTCCTATCAGGATTATCTGGATAATTTCAAGATTTTATATAAGGACCGGGACGACAAATTCGTCTGCCTGATGGACCTGGCGCTTCTGGCCATGAAAAAGCTGAAGGCAGAGGGAAAGCTGGCGGATCAGGAGGAATCCGATGAGATTAACGCCTGCTCCATCGTTGTGCCGGTGGAAGTGGATGGCAAGACGGAGGAGTGGCTGGTCAATTTCAAGAACGAGACACACAACCATCCCACGGAGATCGAGCCCTTCGGCGGCGCTGCCACCTGTCTGGGCGGAGCAATCCGTGATCCCCTTTCGGGACGTACTTATGTCTATCAGGCAATGCGCGTGACCGGCGCGTCTGATCCTACCGTTTCCGTGAAGGACACCATGGAAGGAAAACTTCCCCAGAAGAAGCTGGTAAGGGAGGCGGCTCATGGCTACAGCTCCTACGGAAATCAGATCGGACTGGCTACCGGCTATGTGAAGGAAGTTTATCATCCCAACTATGTGGCGAAGCGCATGGAGATCGGCGCAGTCATGGGTGCTGCTCCCAGACGGGCGGTACAGCGCCTGAATTCTGATCCCGGCGACCGCATCATTCTGCTGGGCGGACGGACCGGCCGAGACGGTATCGGTGGAGCCACCGGTTCCTCCAAAGCGCACAACACCCAGTCTACCGAGGTTTGCGGCGCGGAGGTGCAGAAGGGAAATCCTCCCACGGAGCGCAAGATCCAGAGACTGTTCCGCAGGGAAGAGGTAAGCTATATTATCAAGAAGTGTAACGATTTTGGCGCGGGCGGCGTGTCTGTCGCGATCGGCGAGCTGGCGGACGGCCTGCGGGTCAATCTGGACAAGGTGCCCAAGAAGTACGCGGGACTGGATGGCACAGAACTTGCCATCTCCGAGTCACAGGAGCGTATGGCGGTGGTTGTGGCGCCGGAAAACGTGGATCAGTTCCTTGCCTACGCCGCGGAGGAAAATCTGGAGGCGGTGGAGGTAGCCATCGTCACAGAGGAACCCCGTCTGGTACTGGAGTGGAGAGGTAAGGAGATTGTCAATATCAGCAGAGCCTTCCTGAATACCAACGGCGCCCATCAGGAGACGGACGTCTATGTGGAGATACCTGAGCAGGAGGACAGCTATCTGAAACAGATGGCAGTAGAGGGTGTTGCGGAGGCCCTGGAGGCCGGCGATGTGAAGAAGGCATGGCTGACTACGCTCTCGGATCTGAATGTCTGCTCCCAGAAGGGACTGGTGGAGATGTTTGATGGTTCCATCGGCGCGGGGAGTGTGTATATGCCCTACGGCGGAAGATATCAGCTGACGGAGACTCAGTCCATGGTGGCGAAGCTTCCTGTGGCGGAGGGGAAATGTGATACCGTTACCATGATGGCCTATGGCTTTGATCCCTATCTGTCCTCCTGGAGCCCCTATCACGGCGCAGCTTACGCTATTGTGGAGTCTGTGGCCCGAATTGTGGCCGCCGGAGGAGATTTCCGGAAGATCCGATTTACCTATCAGGAGTATTTCCGCAGAATGTCGGAGGATCCCAAACGCTGGAGTCAGCCCTTCGCGGCGCTGCTGGGCGCTTACAGTGCGCAGATTGCCCTTGGACTTCCCTCCATCGGAGGAAAGGATTCCATGTCGGGTACCTTCAATGAGATCGACGTTCCGCCCACTCTGGTATCCTTCGCGGTGGATGTGGCAAAGGAACAGGATATCATCACACCGGAACTGAAGAAGGCGGGCAATGCTCTGATGTTCTTCTATCGTCACAAGGACGCCTATGATCTGCCGGACTACGATCAGATCATGAAGCTGTACCAGCTGGTGCATGATATGATTCAGAAGAAGGCCATCATCTCCGCCTATGTCATCGACAGCTACGGATTTGCCGCGGCAGTCAGCAAGATGGCTTTCGGAAATAAACTGGGTGTGTCTGTAGAGGGAAGGATTCCAGCGAAGGAGCTCTTCGGCAACTGTATCGGGTCCATCGTGGCGGAAGTGCCGGCGGATATGGTAAATACCGTACTGGAGGCTGCAGAGGCGGCCGGTCTGGCAGCGGATGTGAGAAAGGCCGGCGAGGTAACGGGAGACGGAACCTTTACCTACAGTGACATGAAGATCTCCATGGAGGAGGCGCTCGCGGCCTGGACATCTCCGTTGGAGAAGGTGTTTCCCACCAGGAGCAGCGAGGACGCGCAGACGGTAAATACCGGGCTTTACGAAGCGAAAGACATTTATGTATGCAGGAACAAGGTGGCGAAACCGAAAGTGTTCATTCCGGTATTCCCCGGAACCAACTGTGAGTATGACAGTGCAAAGGCCTTTGAGCGGGCCGGAGCGGAACCGGTGGTCAGAGTGTTTAAGAACATGACTGCGGAGGATATCCGTGATTCGGTGGATGTCTTTGTGAAAGCAATCGACGATGCCCAGATGATCATGTTCCCGGGCGGATTCTCCGCCGGAGATGAGCCGGAGGGGAGCGCGAAATTCTTTGCCACGGCATTCCGCAACGAGAAGATGAAAGAGGCGGTTATGCGCCTCCTGAACGAGCGGGACGGACTGGTTCTCGGAATCTGTAACGGTTTCCAGGCGCTGATTAAGCTGGGACTGGTGCCCTACGGCGAGATCCGTACTCAGTCGGCGGATGCACCCACCCTTACCTATAATACCATCGGACGTCATATTTCCAAGATGGTATACACCAAGGTGGTATCCAACAAGTCTCCATGGCTGGCCCAGGCGGCACTGGGAGCGACCTACTGCAACCCAGCATCCCACGGCGAGGGAAGATTTGTGGCGCCGAAAGAGTGTATCGACAGACTCTTTGCCCAGGGGCAGGTGGCAACCCAGTATGTCAACGAGGATGGGCAGCCCACGATGAATGAAGAGTGGAATGTAAACGGTTCCTACGCAGCCATCGAGGGAATTACCAGCCCTGACGGACGAGTGCTCGGCAAGATGGCCCACTCCGAGCGGCGGGGAGATTCCGTTGCGATCAATATTTACGGAGAGCAGGATATGAAGATCTTTGAGTCCGGCGTGGCTTATTTCCGATAAAGATAAAAAAGCAGACAGATTTTTTCTGCCTGCTTTTTCTGCGAATCGCTGTCACAATCTTGCAAAAAGAATGTTCCTGTGATAATATTTTATAAGTTTAGGCATTTTTCCGTTTATGGATAAAAGGAAGAAAGGATAGGGCAAAGGATGAAAGCATTTCTAATACTGGAAGACGGCACTGTTTTTACCGGAGAGAGTATCGGATCGACAAGGGAAGTGGTAAGCGAGATTGTGTTTAACACTTCCATGACGGGATATCTGGAAGTTCTGACAGATCCCTCCTACGCAGGACAGGCTGTCGTTATGACATATCCGTTGATCGGGAATTACGGCATCACGCCGGATATGGAATCAGAACGGCCATGGGTGGACGGGTATATTGTGCGGGAGCTGAGTCGGATTCCCAGCAATTTCCGCTGCCAGGGGACCATCCAGGACTTCCTGCAGAAATATGATATCCCCGGAATCTGCGGTATCGATACCAGGGCGCTCACAAAGATTCTCCGGGAAAAGGGTACCATGAACGGAATGATTACTACCAACGAGGATTTTGATCTTGCTGCGGTAAAGGAGCGTCTGGCAAAATATACCACCGGAGACGTGGTAAGCAAGGTAACCTGCAGCGAAAAGAAGGTGCTGCCGGGAAATGGAAAGCGTGTGGCTTTGCTGGATCTGGGCGCGAAAAACAATATCGCAAGATCTCTGAATCAGAGAGGGTGCGAGGTAACGATTTACCCGGCCCACACGCCGGCGGAGGAGATTCTGGCCGCGGAGCCGGACGGGATCATGCTCAGCAACGGACCGGGAGACCCCAAGGAGTGTGCCGATATTATCGAGGAGCTGAAAAAGCTCTACGCCTCCGATGTGCCGATTTTTGCCATCTGTCTCGGGCATCAGCTGATGGCCCTGGCAAACGGCGCTGATACCCATAAGATGAAATACGGACACCGGGGAGGAAACCATCCGGTAAAAGATCTGGAGACAGGAAGGGTGTATATCTCCTCCCAGAATCACGGATATGTGGTGGATGCGGAAAATCTGGATCCGTCGGTGGCGGTTCCTGCCTTTGTCAATGTAAACGACGGTACCAATGAGGGATTGAAGTATACCGGAAAGAATATCTTCACGGTACAGTTTCATCCGGAAGCCTGTCCGGGGCCCCAGGACAGCGGATATCTCTTTGACAGATTTATGGAAATGATGGGAGGGAGAAGATAATGCCAAAGAATAAAGATATTAAGAAAGTTTTAGTTATCGGCTCCGGTCCGATCGTGATCGGCCAGGCGGCGGAGTTTGACTATGCGGGCACCCAGGCCTGTCGCTCCTTGAAGGAAGAAGGAATCGAGGTGGTGCTGGTCAACTCTAACCCGGCGACCATCATGACAGATAAGGATATCGCCGACGAGGTCTACATTGAGCCCCTGACGGCGAAAGTATTGGAGCAGATCATTCTAAAGGAGAAACCGGACAGCGTTCTTCCCACTCTGGGCGGCCAGGCAGGGCTGAACCTGGGTATGGAGCTGGCAGAGTCCGGTTTCCTGGAAGAGCATGGCGTGAAACTGATCGGAACCACTGCCGAGACCATTTTTAAGGCGGAGGACCGACAGGCTTTCAAGGATACCATGGAAAAGATCGGCGAGCCCTGTGCCGCGTCCACGGTGGTAAACAATGTGGAGGACGGCATCAAATTTACCAATACCATCGGCTACCCGGTTGTGCTGCGCCCGGCCTTTACCCTGGGGGGAAGCGGCGGCGGAATCGCCCATAATCAGGAGGAGCTGGTGGATATTCTCGCCAACGGCCTGCGCTTGAGCCGTGTCAATGAGGTTCTGGTGGAGCGATGCATTGCCGGATGGAAAGAGATTGAGTACGAGGTTATGCGGGACGCCGCGGGCAACTGCATTACTGTCTGCAATATGGAAAACATCGACCCGGTAGGTGTGCATACCGGAGACTCTATTGTCGTTGCGCCCTCCCAGACGCTGGGTGATAAAGAATACCAGATGCTGCGAAGCTCCGCCTTAAATATTATCTCTGAGCTTGGCATTACCGGAGGCTGTAACGTGCAGTACGCCTTAAATCCGGATTCCTTTGAGTACTGCGTTATCGAGGTAAATCCCCGTGTGAGCCGTTCTTCCGCGCTGGCCTCTAAGGCTACCGGTTATCCGATCGCCAAGGTAGCCGCAAAGATCGCTCTCGGTTACACCCTGGATGAAATTCCAAACGCCATTACCGGAAAGACCTTCGCAAGCTTCGAACCCATGCTGGACTACTGCGTGGTAAAGATTCCGCGTCTGCCCTTCGACAAGTTTATCACGGCAAAGCGGACGCTGACCACCCAGATGAAGGCTACCGGAGAAGTTATGAGTATCTGCAATAATTTTGAGGGAGCGCTGATGAAGGCGATCCGTTCCCTGGAACAGCATGTGGATTCTCTTATGAGCTACGATTTTGACAAGCTGACGGACGAGGAACTGGATGCACAGCTGCATGTGGTGGATGACCGGAGAATCTTTGCCATTGCTGAGGCTCTGCGCCGGGGAGTTTCCTATGAGACGATTCACGACTATACCCAGATTGACCTCTGGTTCATCGATAAGATTGCCATTCTTGTGGAGATGGAGAAGCGCCTGGCTACAGAGGAGCTGACGGTGGAATTGCTGCGGGAAGCAAAGCGGATGGAATTCCCCGACAGCGTGATCTCAAAACTCAACGGTATGCCTGCGGAGGAGATCAAGAAGATGCGCTACGACAACGGCATCGTGGCGGCCTTCAAGATGGTAGATACCTGCGCGGCGGAGTTTGATGCCATGACGCCTTACTATTATTCCGTGTACGGCAGTGAGAATGAGGCGGTGGAGACCAGCGGCAAAAAGAAAGTGCTGGTGCTCGGCTCCGGCCCTATCCGCATCGGACAGGGTATCGAGTTTGACTACTGTTCCGTGCACAGCACCTGGGCTTTCTCCCGGGAGGGCTATGAGACGGTTATTGTGAACAACAATCCGGAGACGGTGTCTACGGACTTTGATATCGCGGACAAGCTGTATTTTGAACCGCTGACGGGCGAGGACGTGGAGAGTATCGTCCGCTTTGAAAAACCGGACGGAGCAGTGGTACAGTTTGGCGGACAGACAGCCATCAAACTGACGGAAGCTCTGATGAAGATGGGCGTTCCGATTTTCGGAACCAGAGCGGAGGATGTGGACGCTGCGGAGGATCGGGAACTCTTCGACGAGATTCTGGAGCAGACCCATATTCCGAGAGCATCCGGCGGAACGGTATTTACCGCTGAGGAGGCAAAGGAAGTGGCAAACCGGGTGGGATATCCCGTTCTGGTAAGACCTTCCTATGTGCTGGGCGGACAGGGCATGCAGATTGCCTTCAATGATCAGGAGATTGACGAGTTTATCGGCATCATCAACCGGATCGCCCAGGATCATCCGATCCTGGTGGACAAATATCTCCAGGGAAAGGAGATTGAGGTGGATGCGGTCTGCGACGGAACAGATATCCTGATTCCCGGTATCATGGAGCATATCGAGCGTACAGGTGTGCACTCTGGCGACAGTATCTCTGTTTATCCGGCCCACACCATCGGCCCGAAGATCAAGGAGACCATCACGGAGTATACCAGAAGACTGGCCAAGGCGCTGCATGTGGTGGGAATGATCAACATCCAGTTTATCGTCATGGACGAGGAAGTCTATGTCATTGAGGTAAATCCCCGTTCTTCCCGTACCGTGCCCTACATCAGCAAAGTGACGGGAATCCCCATTGTAGATCTGGCGACCAAAGTCATCATCGGTCATACGATCCGGGAACTGGGGTATAAGCCGGGGCTTCAGCCAGAGGCGGACTATGTGGCGGTAAAGATGCCGGTATTCTCCTTTGAGAAGCTGCGGGGAGCAGAAATCTCCCTGGGGCCGGAGATGAAGTCTACCGGAGAATGTCTGGGAATCGCCAAGACCTTTGAGGAGGCCCTTTACAAGGCATTCCTGGGAGCGGGTATTGTGCTGCCGAAATTCAAACAGATGATTATTACCGTGAAGGATGCGGACAAACCGGAAGCTGTCGGTGTGGCAAAGCGTTTTGAGGCGCTGGGATATACCATCTATGCCACCAGAAGCACGGCGAAATATCTGCAGGAGCACGGAGTAAATGTGCGCAGGGTCAACAAGATTACCCAGGAATCCCCCAACGTGATGGATCTGATTCTGGGACACAAGATTGACCTGGTTATCGATACGCCTACCCAGGGACATGGCGATAAGACCAGGGATGGATTTTTGATTCGACGCAACGCTATCGAGACAGGTGTGTACTGCATCACGGCTATGGATACGGCAAATGCCCTTGCTACCAGCCTGGAGTCAGCCCGGGATGAGTTTACGCTGGTAGATATCGCGAAAGTGAAAAACGTGTAAACGGAAAAAGAACAGAATGGAAATGCCGCTGTCTTTTTTGGAGAGCGGCATTTCTTTTTCTATTTTGCAATGGAGAACAGCTATGGATATAAGAACCTATCTGAAACAGCAGACACTGATTACGGACGGAGCTATGGGGACTTACTACAGCGCTTGTTATCCCGACGGAGAAGAACTGGCGGAGAGGGAGAACCTTCTGCATCCCGAGCGGATCAGGGACATTCACGGCGCATATATCCGAAGTGGCGCGAGGCTGCTGCGCACGAACACCTTCGCTGTAAATTTCGGATTTTTCGGGGATCGGCAGGAGATGCGGGAGCATATTCTTGCGGGATATCGTATTGCCAGTGAGGCAATAGAGCAGTACGGCACGCCGGGAGAGGCATACTTCATCGCGGCGGATATCGGGACAGTGTTCGACGCGCCCTTCGGGGACCGGCAGCAGCTTCTGGAGGAATACCGTTTTCTCGTGGATTGTTTTCTGGAGACCGGGGCTGAAATTTTTCTCTTTGAGACCCAGGCGGATCTGGGGATCCTCGGGGAACTGACGGCCTATATCAAGAGCCGCAAGGAGGACGCTTTTGTGATGGTGTCCTATTCCTTTGACAAGACCGGCTACACCAGAGGGGGGCTTGGCCTGGAGC
This sequence comes from uncultured Eubacteriales bacterium, assembly GCA_949286525.1. Lineage (GTDB taxonomy): Bacteria > Bacillota > Clostridia > Lachnospirales > Lachnospiraceae > Pullilachnospira_A. Next base: position 13,759 of record CASECT010000113.1, read on the forward strand.
GCATGGTGGAAGAGATGGCCACTGCGGAGACCGTGGACGCCTACGGATTGAACTGCGGAGTGGAGGGAAATCATATGGCGCAGCTTCTGGGGCGCATTACCTTCCCGAATGACAAGTATCTTCTGGCGCTGCCAAACGCCGGATATCCCTTCGTGCTGCGGGGGAAGACCATCTACGGAAAAAACATTCCCTACTTCCTGGAGATGGAGGAGAAGCTCTTCGATCTGGGTGTGGATATTCTCGGGGGATGCTGCGGGACGACGCCTGCCTATATCGAGGGAATCCGGGAGCGGATTTCCGGGAAAGAAAGGCAATCCAAGCGTATCGGAACACCGAAAACCGGTGTCCGTCAGAGAACCATGTCCGAATTCTGGAAGAAGCTTCAAAGGGGAGAGCAGCCCTTTGTGGTGGAATTGGATCCGCCCTTTGACCTGAGCACGGAGAAGGTTCTGGATGGAGCCCGGCTTCTGAAGGAGCATGACGTGGATCTACTGACGCTGTCCGATTCCCCCATGGCCAGGGCGCGAATGGATGCCTCCCTTCTGGGAAGCAGAATTCAGCGGGAGGTGGGGATTCAGGTTATGCCTCACATTTCCTGCAGGGACCGGAATATTATTTCCCTCAGAGGAACATTGTTGGGAGATTATGACAGCGACATCCGACATTTTCTGATTGTCACGGGGGATCCGGTGGCGCCGGGGGACCGGGGGACGGTAACACAGGTCTTCGATTATAATTCCATCAAGCTGATGGGATTTGTACAGGAGATGAACCGGGATCTCTTCGCCGCGGATAAGGTGGTATACGGCGGCGCGCTGAATTATCACGGGGAAAATCCTGAGGCTATCGCCAAAAGAATGGAGATGAAGATGCAGCAGGGATGCGGCTATTTTCTGACCCAGCCGGTCTATTCCCGGGAGGACGCGGATCGGATTGCCTTCTTAAAACAGCGTACCGGGGCGAAAATTATAGTGGGTATTTTCCCACTGGTCAGCTACAGAAATGCCATGTTTATGGCAAATGAGATGCCGGGTGTGCGCATTCCGCCCCAGATTACAGAAGCTTATCGACAGGATATGTCCCGTGAGGAGGCCGAAGAGACTGCGATCAGGATATCTGTCAATATTGCTGAGTTGACGAGAGAGACTGCGGACGGTTATTACCTTATGACACCCTTTAACCGGGTAAAACTGGTTTGCCGGATCATTGAGGAAGTTCGAAAAGGAAGATAGCCGTCTGATTTACGAAAAGAGTTGTATAACCAACAGTTTTTGGGAAGATGCTGATTGTTTTCGGGTCTGTTCTCATGTATGATGAACGTAAACATGAGGAAAAACAGAAAGGAAAAGTTTAATGAAGCATTTGTTGAGAAATTTGCTGGACCACAAATTGGCAGTGCTGGCGATTATCCTGCTCTTGTTTGCCCAGGCTTTCTGTGAGCTTTCTTTGCCGAATTACACGGCGGATATTGTGGATGTGGGAATCGCGCAGTACGGCGTGGACGGCACATATTTTGAACGGATGAGCCGGGAAACCTATAACAATCTTACGCTGTTCATGACAGACGGGGAGAGAAAAGTTCTTGTGGACAGCTACCGTCAGGACAATGAGGGGAATTATCAGATCAAAGAGCTGGACGCGGAGGAAATGGACGCGTTGGAGGAGGCGCTTAAGGAGCCTGTGGCTATGATTTACTTTCTGACGGGAGATATCGGAGCGGATTCCGCCCACAGCAGCGTGCTTGGAGACTGGAATCTGGATCCGGATCAGATTCGTATGGAGCTTACGGAGGGCTCCGTGACAGAGAAGGATCTGCTGGACCTACGAGAGGAAACGACGGAGCGGCTTGAGGGGGACGGCAGCGCCTCACTGGAGCAGGTGGATGTACTGATGGTACAACAGGAGTATGTGAAACTTGGCATGGATATACATCAGTACCAGCAGCAGTATCTTTTGTCGGTGGGCGGCCGGATGATTCTCATGACGATTCTCATGGTTGCCGCTTCTGTTCTGTTGGGATTTCTCTCTTCCCGTACAGCGGCACAGATCGGCCGGGATCTGAGAGAAAAGGTCTACACCAGCGTCATGCATTTTTCGGGAAAGGAGATCGATCAGTTCTCTACGGCGTCTTTGATTACCCGATGTACCAACGATGTGCAGCAGATCCAGATGGTAACGGTTATGATGCTTCGTATCATCATCTATTCTCCGATTCTGGCTATCGGCGGTATCATTATGATTTCCACGACGGATACAGGGCTGAACTGGCTGATTGTGGTGGCTGTGGTTACCATCCTTGCGCTGGTATTTATTCTGATGCAGCTGTCCATGCCGAAATTTAAGATGATGCAGAAACTGGTGGATAAGATGAACCTGGTGTCCAGGGAAATTCTGACAGGGGTCTCGGTCATCCGAGCCTTTTCCAGGGAGGATTTTGAGAAAAAGCGTTTTGAGGACGCCAACATGGACTTGATGAAAACGCAGCTGTACACGGGAAGGCTGATGGTATGCATGTCTCCGTTAATGACCCTTGTCATGAACGGCGTGACCGTGGCGATCGTATGGTTCGGCGCTCAGGGGGTAAATACCGGACGGGTCCAGGTGGGAGAGATCATGGCGTTCATTACTTATACTATGGTCATCATCATGGGATTTCTCATGATTACCATCATCTCCGTTATGCTGCCGAGAGCGGCTGTGGCTGCAGGGCGTATTGAAGAGGTTGTGACTACGGAAGCTTCGATCTGTGATGCTGAGGCAACAAAGGATGACCAGTTGAAGGAGAACAGAGGGGAGATTTGCTTCGATCATGTATCTTTTCGCTATCCAAACGCTGAAGCGGATGTGCTTTCTGATCTGAACTTTACTGCGAGTCCCGGGAAGACCACGGCGATTATCGGAAGCACCGGATGCGGAAAATCAACACTGTTGAATCTGATCCCCCGTCTCTATGAGGTAACCGGCGGTAAAATTACTCTGGACGGCGTTGATATTCGCGAAATTTCCCAGGAGAAACTGCGGGAAAATATCGGCTATGTGCCCCAGAAGGCTGTGTTGTTTTCCGGGGATATCCGTTCCAATATCAAATACGCCTCCGATGACATATCGGACGCTTCCATGGAAGAGGCGGCACAGATCGCCCAGGCTATGGAATTTATTGAGGAAAAGCCAAAGCGATTTGACAGCGCTATCGCTGAAGGGGGAAGCAATGTGTCTGGCGGACAGAAACAGCGGCTGTCCATTGCCCGTGCCGTGGCGAAAAATCCGAAGATTTATCTCTTTGACGACAGCTTTTCCGCGTTGGATTATAAGACGGATAAGGCGCTGCGAAAAGCCTTGTTTGCCCATGCTGCGGAGGCGACAGTCATCATTGTAGCCCAGCGTATCAGCACAATCCTCCATGCGGATCAGATTATTGTGCTGGAGGATGGGAAAATTGCGGGAATCGGGACCCATGGGCAGCTTCTGAATACCTGCGAGGCTTATCAGGAAATTGCCCGCTCTCAGCTGAGCGAGGCGGAGATCAATAAGACGATGGGAGGTGCTGTCCGGTGAGTGAGGAGAGAGCGATGCACCGGCCGAGAAAAAGGGGCGGAGGCTTCGGCCCCGGGAGACCGGCGGAGAAGGCAAAAGATTTCAAAGGTACTGTGAAAAAACTGATTCGCTATGCCGGAAGATTTAAGGTTTCCCTGTTTTTCGTGATTATCTTTTCTGTGTGCAGCACCGTATTTAATGTGGTGGGACCGAAGATTTTAAGCACGGCCACCACGGAACTCTTTAACGGCGCTGTAGCGGTAATGAACGGGACCGGCGGAATCAATTTTCCGAAGATCGGAACCATCCTAATCTGGTGCATGGGAATTTATCTGTGCAGCGCACTGATGGCCTTCCTGCAGGGATTTATCATGACCAGCGTCTCCCAGAAGATGACCTATCAGATGCGGGATGAGATTTCCCGGAAAATCCATCGGCTGCCCATGGCGTACTTTGAGTCCAAGACGGTGGGAGAGATCCTGTCGAGAATTACCAACGATGTGGATACTTTGGGCAGCAGTATGAGCCAGTCCATTACACAGATGATTACGGCATTGACCACCATGATCGGCGTGCTAATTATGATGCTTTCCATCAGTCCTCTAATGACCCTGATAGCCCTGGCAGTGCTGCCGATTTCCATGGGGCTGGTGGCTCTTGTGGTGGGCCGTTCCCAGAAGTACTTTGTGGCACAGCAGAAATATCTGGGTGAAATTAACGGGCAGGTGGAGGAGACCTTCAGCGGCCAGAATATCGTGAAGGTATACAACCGGGAGGAGAAGGAAGTGGAGCGGTTCCGCGGAAAGAACCGGATTCTCTATGAATCCGCCTGGAAATCCCAGTTTCTCTCCGGTCTGATGCAGCCCATTATGAATTTTGTGGGAAATCTGGCCTATGTGGCGGTAGCTATCGTGGGAAGTATCCTCGCGGTGTCCGGGACGATTACCGTGGGCGATATTCAGGCCTTCATTCAGTATGTGAAAAACTTTACTTCCCCCATTATGCAGATTGCCATGGTGTCCAACATGCTTCAGTCCATGGTGGCGGCGGCGGAGCGTGTTTTCGAATTCCTGGAGGAGCAGGAGGAATCCCAGGAGGAGAGCTTCGAGATGGCGCCGGAAGAGATGGTGGGAGCCGTTTCCTTTGATCATGTGCAGTTTGGCTATCAGCCGGATAAGATCATTATCCACGATTTCTCCTGCAAGGTGGATCCGGGGGAGATGGTGGCCATTGTAGGGCCCACCGGTGCCGGAAAGACCACGATGGTCAAATTGCTGATGCGCTTTTATGACGTGAACCAGGGATGCATCAAGGTGGACGGACATGACGTCCGGCAGTTTAAGCGTGCCAATCTCAGGGAAAACTTTGGCATGGTGCTGCAGGATACCTGGCTGTTCAAGGGCAGTATCATGGAAAACATCCGCTACGGCAAGCTGGATGCCACCGATGAGGAGGTTATGGCCGCGGCGAAGACCGCCCATGCCCACCACTTCATCGAGACGCTGCCGGGAGGCTACCAGTTTGAGTTGAACGAGGATGCCAGCAATGTCTCCCAGGGACAGCGGCAGCTGCTGACCATCGCCCGGGCAGTGCTGGCTGACAATCCCATTCTGATTCTGGATGAGGCCACCAGCTCCGTGGATACCAGAACGGAACAGCAGATTCAGAAGGCGATGAACAATCTGATGAAAGGGCGCACCAGTTTCGTGATCGCCCACCGGCTCTCCACCATCAAGGACGCGGACATGATCCTTGTGATGAAGGATGGAGATATCATTGAGCAGGGCAATCATGAAGAGCTGATTGCGAAAAACGGATTTTACGCGGATCTCTACAACAGCCAGTTTGAGGAGATCGGCGCTTAAGCGACAGAGAGGAAGACAGAGATGATCAGAGAAGAATTGTATCAGATGCTGGATAAGGGACCGCTGTTTCTTGACGGGGCCACGGGAACCATGCTGCAGGAGGCAGGGCTTCCTGTGGGCGTGTGCCCGGAAAATTGGATCATGGAGCATCCGGATGTTATTCAAAATCTGCAGAGAGCCTATGTGCAGGCAGGGACGCAGATTCTTTACGCGCCCACCTTCACGGCAAATCGGATAAAACTTGAGGAATATGGTCTTTGTGATCGGCTTGTGGAAATCAACCGAACGATGGTCAGGCTGTCTAAGGAGGCTGCGGGGGACCGGGCTTTGGTGGCCGGGGATTTGACCATGACCGGGAAGCAGCTCTATCCCACCGGGGATCTGATGTTTGAGGATCTGGTGGATGTCTACAAGGAGCAGGTGCGGGCGATTCTGTCGGAGGGTGTGGATCTCTTTGTGGTGGAGACGATGATGAGTCTTCAGGAGTGTCGGGCAGCGCTTCTGGCGGTAAAGGAGACCTGTGATCTGCCGGTTATGATCAGCCTGACCTACAACGAGGATGGCAGGACGCTCTATGGGACGGAGCCATCCACCGCGGTTATTGTACTCCAGAGCATGGGGGCAGACGTGGTAGGAATCAATTGTTCCACCGGACCGGACGAGATGGTGCCGCTGGTTTCCCAGATGGCGGAGGTGGCGACGGTGCCGATTCTGGCCAAGCCCAATGCGGGGCTGCCGGTGCTGGAAAATGGAAAGACGGTGTACCGGACCGGACCGGAAGATTTTGCCGACCAGATGGAGGCGCTCTTTGCGGCAGGCGCCTCTGTTCTCGGAGGATGTTGCGGCACGACGCCGGAGCATATACGCATGCTGTCCAATAAGCTGTCCAAAGAAAGATCCCAAAAGGCTGGTGCCTGGAGAAATCGAGGCGAGGTAAGGGCAGTTACCTCCGAGCGGCAGAATATATTTCTGGATCTGAATGGAAAATTTCTCGTGGTGGGAGAGCGGATCAATCCCACCGGAAAGAAGAAGCTCCAGGAGGAATTGCGTGCCGGCGAAATGTCCCTGGTCTGTGAGATGGCGAGAAGCCAGGAGGGGGCCGGCGCATCGATTCTCGATATCAATATGGGAACCAACGGCATCGATGAGAAGAAGATGATGGTGGAGGCAGTTTACGAGGTCACTTCCACCGTGGATCTTCCCCTCTGCCTGGATACCAGCTATGTGGATGTGATGGAGGCGGCCCTGCGGGTATACCCGGGAAGGGCCCTGATCAACTCCATCTCCTGCGAGGAGGGAAAGATGGAGTCGATGCTGGCTCTGGCGAAGAAATACGGCGCCATGTTTGTGCTGCTGCCTCTGTCCTCGGTGGGACTTCCGAAGGATATGGAGGAGAAACGGGAAAATATACAGAAGATCCTGGAGGCCGCCGAGGGGATGGGGATTTCCCGGGAGAGAGCCGTGGTGGACGTTCTGGTCAACACGGTGGGAGCGAATCCCTCCGCGGCCAGGGAGTGCTTTGACACGATTTCCTACTGCCGAAAGGAACTGGGACTGCCAACCATTTGCGGTCTGTCCAATATTTCCTTCGGTATGCCCCAGAGGTCCTTTGTCAACACGGCTTTTCTGAATGTCGCCTTAAGCAAAGGCCTGAATATGGCCATCGCCAATCCCTCCCAGGAGATGCTGATGTACTCGGCTCTGGCGGTGGATATGCTGTTGGAAAAGCCGGGAGCTTCACAGCGGTACCTGGAGGCGGCGCCTCAGGGCACGCTGACGCTTACCGGAAAGGCGGGAAAGAACGTAGACACGGTTACAGGTCAGAACGGTGCAGAAGTGTCCCTTCAGAAGAGGTCAGCAGACGGAGATACAAATGAGTTTGAGGATCCTGTGAAAGACTGTGTGGTCAAGGGAAAGAAGGGGGAGATCGTCGCCCGGATTGAAAATTGCCTGAAAGGTGGCGAGACGCCTTCTGAGGTCATTGAGAACCATCTGATCCCCGGCATCAATCTGGTGGGGGATTACTACGATCAGAAGAAATATTTCCTGCCCCAGCTGATTGCCGGCGCCAATGCCATGAAGCTTGGGATGGAATACCTGGAACCCATGCTTGCCGCCGACGGGGACGATGAGAGTAAGGCCACCATTGTCTTTGCCACGGTGGAGGGCGATATTCATGATATCGGTAAGAACCTGGTGGTTCTGATGTTGAAAAATTACGGATTTCATGTGATCGACCTGGGAAAGGACGTGCCGGCCTCCGTGATTGTGGATAAGGCTCTGGAGACCAATGCCAGTGTCATCGGCCTTTCCGCGCTGATGACCACTACTATGATGCGGATGAAGGACGTGGTGGAACTGGCAAAGGAGAGAAACTGTCACGCGAAGATCATCATCGGCGGCGCGGCGATCACAGAGAGTTTTGCGCAGGAGATCGGCGCAGACGGTTATTCCGGGGACGCCTCCGATTGCGTGAAGCTGGTGCAGAAGCTTACGGGAGAGTAGGAAAGTAAAATTTTTTTTAGAAAAATGAAAAAAGTTGTTGACGAGCCTTGGTAAAATATAGTATAGTTATATTCGGTCGCGAGAGCGGCACTAAAAAATGGGATCTTAGCTCAGCTGGGAGAGCATCTGCCTTACAAGCAGAGGGTCATAGGTTCGAGCCCTATAGGTCCCATTTCAATCGAATATGGCGAGGTGGCTCAACTGGCTAGAGCGTCCGGTTCATACCCGGGAGGTTGAGAGTTCGAGTCTCTCCCTCGCTACTGTTTAAACCCGAAGACTTTACAGAAGGCTTCGGGTCTTTGTTTGTAGAGAAGATTGAAATTCTGCAGAACTTGAGAAAATTTCCTGATTTGCAAAACCGGGATGTTAGACGGGGATAAGTATGTTATAATCGGATCAGTGGTATCATAAAATATGAGGAAAGAGGAGGCTGCTATGACTTACGAAGAAATGTTTGCGAAGGTAAAGAAAATGTTCGCGGATGCGGATGTGAGCGCTATCGGGGAACATCTGGCTTATCAGTTCAATGTTACCGGAGAGGCGGCTGGAAGCTTTTACGCCGAGGTAAAAGACGGAAAGCTCTATGTGGAGCCCTATGAGTATTATGATCGTGACGCTATGTTTACCTGTTCAGCCGAGACGCTTTTTAAGATCGCCAGCGGCAAGACAGATCCGATTCTGGCGGTAACTCTCGGCAAGCTGAAGGTGGAGGGAAGCATAGACAAGGCTCTGAAACTGAAGGACCTGCTGAAGAAGACGAAGAAATAGAATTTTGCTGCCGGAGGTACTTCGGGAGAATCCGGCTGGAAGGAGAACAGAATGAGAATCGGAACAGGCTACGACGTTCACAGACTGGCGGAGGGCAGAAAGCTGATTATCGGCGGCGTGGAGATTCCCCACACCCTGGGACTTCTTGGGCATTCGGATGCGGATGTGCTTTTGCATGCCATTATGGACGCTCTCCTGGGTGCGGCGGCGCTGGGAGATATTGGTAAGCATTTCCCGGATACCGATGAGGCCTATCGGGGCATTTCCTCCCTGAAGCTTCTGGAGAAAGTTGGCGGACTTCTGGAGGAGCAGCATTACATGGTAGGCAATATTGACGCTACCATCATCGCCCAGAAGCCGAAACTGCGGCCCTATATCGCTCAGATGGAACAGAATGTGGCGGATGTGCTGGGGATCTCAGTTGAGCAGGTCAATATCAAGGCTACCACGGAGGAAAGTCTCGGATTTACCGGAAGGGAAGAGGGCATCAGCGCCCAGGCAGTGTGTCTTCTGGAATCTTTTTATGACGGCAGCGCTGTGGCGGCGGATTCTGAGGCAGGCTGCGCGGGATGCGGCGGATGTCCGAAAACCGGAGACGGGCAGTGACAGGAATCCGTGGCGGGTATTGACAAAGTCGGGGATTCTGCATAAAATATGGGAAGATAAAGGCGAAGAACGGAAAGAGTAGGAGAGGAAAACTGACAGGGAGGACCGGCCACTGACTGAGAGCTGGTCGCAGCGGGATTCTTCGAAAGTGCATCCGGGAGCCGATCCGGCGAAGAGATGTAGCCGGGTACGTACACACACGTTACGTGTCAGAGCGAGGGCAGAGTGTTTGCCCTAAGCAGAGTGGAACCGCGGAGGAAACTTCGTCTCTGGGACGCATTGTCCATAAGAGACGGAGTTTTTTTCATAGGGAACTGCGTTCCTATGAAATAAAAAAGCTCCGCCGGGATGCGCATTTGCGCATGGAATACAGTTTCCAGGAGGCAGCATGGGGTTTATCAGACATCTGAAGGAAGAATATAAAATCATACGGGAGCGGGATCCTGCCATCAAAAGTCCGGCGGAGGTATTGCTTTATCCAAGCTTTCGGGTTATGCTGAGTTATCGGAGAGCTCACAGACTCTATGAGAAAGGGCACTATTTTTGGGCTCGATATATTTCTCAGAAGGCGGCCAGAAAGACGGGTATTGAGATTCATCCCGGCGCCAGGATCGGAAAAGGATTTTTCATAGACCATGGGACCGGTGTGATCATCGGAGAGACCACGGAGATCGGAGACAATGTGACGCTCTACCAGGGTGTTACTCTGGGAGGAACCGGCAAGGAGACAGGAAAACGTCATCCCACCTTAAAGGACAATGTGATGGTCAGCGCCGGAGCGAAGGTCATCGGTTCCTTTACCATCGGAGAAAACTCCAAGATCGGTGCCGGCAGTGTTGTGCTCAAGGAGGTGCCCGCCAACTGTACGGTAGTAGGCGTGCCCGGGAGGATTGTCAAGAGAAATAATGTGAAGGTGCCCACCAGCGATATGAATCAGACGGATCTGCCGGATCCGATTATGGAGGACATCACGCTTTTGAAGCGGGAGAATACGCTGCTGACCAACCGTCTGCTGGAACTGGAGCAGGAGGTGCGCCGGCTGCGGGAAGACAGAGAGAAAAAACAGGAGGTATCCAATGAAAATTTATAATACTCTTTCCAGAAAAAAAGAAGATTTCGTACCTATCGAGGAGGGAAAGGTCCGCATGTATGTGTGCGGTCCCACCGTTTATAATTACATTCATATCGGTAACGCCCGGCCCATGATCGTCTTTGACACCGTGCGGCGCTATATGCTCTACAAGGGGCTGGATGTGAATTATGTATCCAACTTTACTGATGTGGATGATAAGATCATCAAGAAGGCTCAGGAGGAGGGCGTGAGCGCAGAGGAGATTTCCCGGCGCTATATCGCAGAGTGCAAAAAGGACATGGAAGCCATGAACATTATGCCGGCTACCACCAATCCGCTGGCTACCCAGGAGATCCCGGGGATGATCGACATGATCCGGACGCTGATTGACAAGGGATACGCTTACGCCACAGAAGATGGGACGGTTTACTACCGTACCCGGAAATTTGGGGACTACGGCAAGCTGTCCCACAAGAACCTGGACGATCTGGAAGCCGGACACCGCAGTATCAATGTGACGGGAGAGGACAAGGAAGATCCCCTGGATTTCGTTCTCTGGAAACCGAAAAAAGAGGGCGAGCCTTACTGGGATTCTCCCTGGGGACAGGGACGGCCCGGATGGCATATCGAGTGTTCCGTGATGTCCAAGCATTATCTCGGAGATGAGATTGATATTCATGCCGGCGGGGAGGACCTGATTTTCCCTCATCACGAGAATGAGATTGCTCAGAGTGAGGCGGCCAACGGTGTGCCTTTCTCGAAGTATTGGATGCACAACGGATTTCTGAATATTGACAATCGAAAGATGAGCAAGTCTCTGGGCAATTTCTTTACCGTTCGGGAGATCGGGGAGCAGTACGATCTGCAGGTGCTGCGTTTCTTCATGCTCAGCGCCCACTATCGGAGTCCGCTGAATTTTTCCGCGGAACTGATGGAGGCTGCAAAGAGCGGTCTGGAACGGATTCACAATGCTGCGGACAATCTGCTGTTTCTGGCGCAGCACACGGCGGATGCGCAGATGAGCGACGAGGAGCGCAAGGTACTGGAGGAAGCGACAGAATTCACGAAGAAATTCGATGCGGCCATGGAGGACGACTTCAACACGGCGGATGCCATCGCGGCGGTTTTTGAACTGGTTAAATACTGCAATATGCATGTGGGCGAGGGCTCTTCAGCGGAATTGGCCAGGGCGCTGTACGATCAGATGAAAACGCTCTGTGATGTGTTGGGAATCATTCTGGAGAAAGAGCCGGAGATTCTGGATGAGGAGATCGAGCGGCTGATCGAGGAGCGGCAGCAGGCGAGAAAGGAGAAGAATTTCGCCAGGGCGGATGAGATTCGCGACCAGCTGGCTGCGAAGGGAATTCTTCTGGAAGACACGCGAGAAGGAGTAAAATGGAAGAGGGCTTAAATCGTTTTATACGGGAAAAATTTGGGATTCCCCAGCGGGATATCCGTACTTATTCCCCGCTGACGCTGGCGTACATCGGCGACGGGATCTTTGATCTGATCATACGCTCCGTGGTGGTGGATAGGGGCAATACATCCGCGAATCAGCTCCATTACCACACCAGCCATGTGGTAAAGGCTGCCACCCAGGCCAGGATGATCCTGTGTCTGAAGGATCTGCTTACAGAGGAGGAGGTGGATATTTACCGGCGGGGGAGAAACGCAAAATCCCACACCATGGCCAAGAACGCGACGGTCTCGGATTACCGCAATGCCACGGGATTTGAGGCGCTGATGGGATATCTGTATCTGACCGATCAGATGGAGCGGATGGTGGAACTGATACAGGAGGGACTGAAAAGCTGTGACATACAGCTGTGAGGAGAAAGGTGGAGAACATGGAATTTGAAGAGACAGTGATCGAGGGGCGCAATCCCGTGCTGGAAGCCTTCCGGGCAGGGAAAACCGTGGACAAGCTCTATGTGCAAGACGGCTGCATGGACGGACCGGTGCGGACGATTATCCGGGAGGCGAAGAAGCAGGACACCATTGTAAACTTCGTGTCAAAGGAGCGTCTGGATCAGATGTCGGAGACCGGAAGGCATCAGGGGGTTATCGCCCACACGGCGGCCTTTACCTATGCTCAGGTGGAGGATATTCTGGAAATTGCCCGGGAGAAGGGGGAAGATCCCTTTATCTTTCTTCTGGACAATATCGAAGACCCCCACAACCTGGGGGCGATCATAAGGACGGCCAATCTGGCTGGGGCTCATGGGGTTATTATCCCGAAGCGTCGGGCGACAGGCCTGACAGCGGTGGCCGCCAGGGCATCGGCGGGGGCAATCGCCTACACGCCGGTGGCGAAGGTTACCAATCTCAATAAAACCATGGAGGTTCTGAAAACCCAGGGCATGTGGTTTGTCTGCGCGGATATGGCCGGGACGCTGATGTATGATCTCAATCTTACCGGTTCCATCGGCGTGGTTATCGGAAACGAGGGGAGCGGTGTCAGTGAACTTGTGAAAAAGAACTGTGATTTTACCGCGTCGATTCCGATGAAAGGAGACATCGATTCTCTGAACGCGTCTGTGGCTGCCGGTGTCCTTGCCTATGAGATTGTGCGCCAGAGAATGGGAAAGTGATGAAAGGTATCGCATGAATGCATTTGAACAGATATCAGACGAGGAAATTATAGAGGTGTACCGTCGGGGAGAGGAGAGCGCCATTGATTTTATCTGTCAGAAATACAAACCGTTGGTTCTGAAGCGGGCGAAGGCCATGTTTCTTGCGGGCGGCGAGACGGACGATCTGATTCAGGAGGGGATGCTGGGACTTTTTAAGGCGATCCGTGACTATGATCCTAAGCGTGGAATCCCCTTTTCCTCCTTCGCCCAATTGTGCGTATCCCGACAGATTCAAAAGGCGGTGGAAACCTCCAACCGTAAGAAAAATCAGCCGCTAAATGCCTATATCTCCATTTCGGATCCGGGAGATAAGGGGGAGAATCTGACAGAAGAACTCCTGCGCACGGATCATGCGGTCAATCCGGAACAGATGATGATTGACACGGAGAGTATGGAGCAGACAAAGGAGAAGGTCATGCGGTCCCTCAGCAGCCTGGAAGCCCAGGTGTTAAAGCTGCATCTTATGGGATACGATTATCACGCGATCGCCCGAAGGCTGAACCGTTCGGAGAAGACCATCGACAACGCGCTTCAGCGGATTCGGCAGAAGGCTCGACAGATTCTGTGACAGTGATGTCGGACGCGGCAAATAGGGCCCGACATCGCCAGGGCACAGATTTCAGGACCGCTTCGCAAGATATCCCATCAGTTTTCGGTAGGAGAGGAAAGAGGTCAGTATCTGACTGATCAGAATGCCCAGCACATATCCCTGAAACCCCACGGCCGGAATGAAAAAGTAGATGAAGACCAGCCTTGTCAGACTGCCGGTTATGCTGATCAGAAATGTCGCCTTTGTCTGGCCGAGACCGTTTAAGACGGAGGAAAAGGTGGCGTTCAGAAAGAGGAAGGGGCAGATCCAGCAGAGAAGGCGGATGAAATCCCCTGCCAGTTCATTTCCAAACAGAAAAGCACCCACAAAATTTCCCAGAAGAAAGAATCCAAGTGAACAGCCGAACCCCAGAAGCATACAGAGGAAGAACGCCAGACGTATCGTTCTGGAAATATAAGAAAAACGTTGTTCCCCGGCGGCTTTCGCAATCATCGGCAGCAGCATGACGGACACGGAGTTCGACAGCACATTGGGAAAGAGAATGACCGGCATGGCCATACCGGAAAAAACGCCGTAAACGCTTAAGGCTTCGGTGGATGAAAAGCCGAAGGCAATCAGACGTTCCGGAATGAAGGTGTTTTCCAGACCGCTTAATGTATTCAGGGAGACTCTGGTCAGCGTGATGGGGTAGGACATGACAGCCAGACGGCGCCCGGCAGCCGCGGTGGTTCTTGGACGGGGCCGGGGAAAGCGTTCCAAGGTTACCATGGTCACAAAATAGAAGGTGGCGGCAATTTCCCCCAGGATGAGGCCGAGGGCCGCATGGGTTTCCCCGAAGGGAATTCCCTCTTGCCGGCAGATACAGAATATCAGGTAAACGCAGATAACGCGCACGATCTGTTCGACACACTGTCCGAAGGCCGGGATATTTGCTTTCTGTTTTCCGTAATAATATCCGTTGATACAGCTGTGGATGCATTCCAGTGGAATTGCGAAAATCAGAATGCGCAGAATCGGCGCGCAGGCCGGCTCGTGAAAGAAGAACTCCGCGATCTTGTTACAGTAAAAATAGCAGGGAAAAAACAACAAACTGCAGATCCCCAGGGACATTATCAGGCCGGCAGCCAGGTAGGAGGAAGCATGTTCTCTCTGCTCGCTTCCGGAGCAGGCAGCCACATATCTGGATATGGAAGTGTGAATGCCGGAGCAGGTAACGGCGATTCCGATGCCGAGGAAGGGCATGGAGAGCTGATAGATACCTAGGGATTCAGCACCAATATTGCGCGACAGGAATATTTTATAATAGAAGCCCACGATCCGGGTAAAAAGACCGGCTGCGGTCAGTATCATGGTTCCAGATAAAATCGGGTGTCTTCTGATATCCATAGGGCAGGCACGCTTATTGAGAACTTTTGTTTATTATATGCCGCAGATTCGGTTGACAGAACCTTCCATGTGGTGCTATTATCATATATATCCTATGGATAAAGTAGGAAAAGGAGTGAACGAGATGAAAGAAATGATTTATCTGGACAATGCGGCAACCACAAAGACAAGACGGGAAGTGGTGGACGCCATGCTGCCATATTTTACGGAATATTACGGAAATGCATCTGCGGTATATGACTTTGGGGCAAAAGCAAAGGAAGCAATGACCCGGTCCCGGGAAATCATAGGAAGACTGCTCCATACGGACGCATCCAACATTTATTTTACCGCGGGAGGAAGCGAGTCGGATAACTGGGCTCTCAGGGGAATCGCGGAGGCTTACAGCGGCCGGGGAAGGCATATCATTACCACGGCTATCGAGCATCACGCGGTGCTGCATACCTGTCAGTATCTGGAAAAACAGGGATTTGAGGTAACCTATCTGCCGGTGGACGGGGAAGGAAAAATTTCTCTGGAAGAGCTGCGAGGGGCGATACGGGAAGATACCATTCTGATCTCCGTCATGTTCGCCAACAATGAGATTGGTACCATTGAGCCCATCCGCCAGATCGGGGAGATTGCTCACGAGAGAGGGGTACTGTTCCACACAGACGCGGTGCAGGCCTTCGGTCAGGTGCCTATCGATGTGGAGGAGATGCAGATCGATCTGCTCAGCGCCAGCGGGCACAAGTTTAACGGGCCGAAAGGCATAGGATTTTTGTATATCCGCAAAGGTGTAAAGATCCGTCCGCTGATTTACGGCGGCGCTCAGGAGAAAAAGAGAAGAGCGGGAACGGAAAATATTCCCGGCATTGTGGGACTTGGCAAGGCGGCGGAGATTGCTGCCGCCACCATGGAGGCCCGCGCGAAAAAGGAGTCGCAGCTGAGGGATTATCTGATCGACGAGGTATTGCGGAGAGTTCCATACACCCGGTGCAACGGATCCAGAGATAGCCGGCTGCCAAACAACGCCAGCTTCTGTTTTCGGTTTATCGAGGGGGAGTCTCTTCTGATTATGCTGGATATGAAGGGGATCTGCGGTTCCTCCGGATCCGCCTGCACTTCCGGTTCCCTGGATCCCTCTCATGTGCTGCTGGCCATCGGGCTTCCCCATGAGATTGCCCATGGATCCCTGCGGCTGACTTTGGGGGAGGATACCACAAAGGAGGATATCGACCGGACCATCGAGGCGATCTGCGAGATCGTGGAACGGCTGCGGAGTATGTCTCCTTTGTACGAAGACTTTGTAAAGAAAAATTCCTGAAAATGAAATCGGAAATAGAGATGACAGGAGGAAGAGAAAATGTACAGTGAGAAAGTGATGGACCATTTTTCCAACCCGAGAAATGTGGGGGAAATAGAAAATCCCAGTGGCGTAGGTACCGTCGGCAATGCGAAATGTGGCGATATTATGCGGATGTATCTGGATATCGATGACAACGGCGTTATCCGGGAGGCAAAGTTTAAGACCTTCGGCTGCGGGGCCGCCGTGGCCACCAGCAGTATGGCGACTGAGCTGGTCAAAGGGAAGACAGTTCAGGAAGCCCTTCAGGTAACCAATAAGGCGGTAATGGAGGCCCTGGACGGACTCCCGCCCTTGAAGGTACACTGTTCCCTTCTGGCGGAGGAGGCGATCCACGCGGCGCTCTGGGACTATGCCAAAAAGAACGGCATTGTGATCGAGGGTCTGAAGGAACCGGTGGATGACATCGAGGAACTGGAAGAAGAGTAGAGAGACGGAATATGTGTGAGAAAAAGAAAATCGCGATTGGCCTGTCCGGCGGAGTGGATTCTTCTGTGGCGGCCTATCTTCTGAAAGAACAGGGGTATGAGGTCATCGGAGTGACCATGAAAACCTGCGGGCCGGCCGACAGCGGGCAGTCCGCCTGGGGGCAGCGTGAGGAGACGGCGGTAAAAGACGCCGCCAAAGTGGCGGACACGCTGGGAATTCCCCATGTGGTGCTGGATTTCTCCGGGGAGTTCCGGCGCTGTGTGATCGACTATTTTGTGGAGGAGTATCTTCACGGAAGGACGCCGAACCCCTGTAATGTATGCAATCGTTTTGTCAAGTGGGAGGCGCTGCTGCGGGAGAGCGCCCGCCTTGGAGCGGAGGAGATTGCCACCGGTCACTATGCCAGAATTCATCGCCTGGAAAACGGAAGATTAGCCGTATGCCGTTCGGCGGCGGATGGGAAAGATCAGACCTATGCCCTCTATGACCTGACCCAGGAGCAGCTTGCCTGCACCCGTATGCCCGTGGGAGATTATACAAAGGAAGAAATCCGGGGAATTGCAAATCGGATGGGCCTTCCTGTGGCCGCCAAGAAAGACAGCCAGGACATCTGCTTTATCCCGGACGGTGACTATGGCGCTTTTTTGGAAAGGGAGGCGGGGAACCGGCTGCCGGGACCGGGAAATTTTGTGCTTGAGGACGGAACGGTTGTCGGAAAACATGAGGGGATCATCCATTATACGATAGGGCAGCGCAAGGGGCTGAAGATTGCTCTGGGCAGGCCGGTTTTTGTGAAAAAAATAGATCCTGTCCGCAACGAGGTGGTACTGTCGGACAATGCAGACTTGTTTACCGGTCATCTGACAGCGGAAAAGATCAATCCCATGTCGGTGGAGCGTTTTTGTCCCGGACAGGAGTTTGTGGCGAAAATACGCTACTCCCACCGGGGAACACCCTGCCGGATCGCGGCGGCGGACGGGGACAGGATACGGATCGAGTTTGCCGAAAAGGTGCGGGCGGTGGCACCGGGGCAGCCTGTAGTGCTCTATGACGGAGATGACGTGGCCGGCGGCGGCATTATTGTGGAGTAGATATCGGTCGCCGAATCCGACACCGCGGCGCCTGCTGGGGATGTGTCAGGCAAAGCGCTGTCAGCGAATCGGATAGAGAACCGGCGAACGTTTCTCATAGACGGCATATTCGCGAAAACCGATCTCTGTCAGAAGTTCCGGGAGCAGATCGAAGCGCAGTCCAACATGCTCCGGCTTGTGGGCATCGGCGCCGATGGTAATCAGGCGTCCGCCCAGTTCATAGTAGCGCTTCAGGATGGACAGGGATGGGTTGGGCTGGGTAAGACCGCAGCGGTATGCGCCGCTGTTTATTTCCAATGCCTTGTCGCGGCGGATCAGTTCCATTAAAATCGCGTCCACGATATCGCTGTAATTTCGGTAGGTATCCTCCGGGTTCTCGGAATCCTCCGAGGGGCCGTAACGGAAGACATAATCCAGATGGCCGTAGCTGTCGAAACCGTCGAAGGCTTCTATATTTTCCAGTATCGACTCATAGTATTCCCGGTAAGCCTCATGACAGGGGCGATCCTCGAAATAGGAGGGATAGTAGGGATCCTTTCCATGAACCACATGGGAGGAGCCGATGACAAAATCAAAGGGGCAGGATTCCAGAAGCTTTCGATGCCTTCCGGCCAGATGGGGCTGCAGCCCCAGTTCCAGTCCAAGATGGATGTGAAAATCTTTCGTATTAAAGTTTGCCTGCAGCTGCGCGATGCGCTGCAGGTATTCTTCTATATTCAGGTCAAACAGCCCTGGAGTTTCCAGGTAGTCCCAGTCCAGATGATCCGTAAAGGTAATACCGGGAAGATGCTTTTCCATGGCTGTGTCCGCCATCTCCTCCGGCGGCGTATGGGCGTCCCCGGAGAAGGAAGAGTGCATGTGCGCGTCCCATAATGTCATTTTTCTGACCTCCTTTGATTTCAGAAATCCGTATATTTTCGGCATTTATTATAATCAGGGGAAAGTAGAAAGACAAGACGTTTTTTCATGGAATGTTAGGGAAGCGTGAAATTAAGTGAAAAATTTATCAAACTTTGATATAATGCTTGAAATATGGGAAAAAATTGGGTAAAATAAATGCAGTTTGGGAAGCTTATCCCAAAAGATTATTATTAAATCTTAGGAGGAATTTAGAATGGCAGTAAGAGTAGCGATCAATGGATTCGGCCGTATCGGTCGTCTTGCTTTCAGACAGATGTTTGGAGCAGAGGGATATGAAGTAGTTGCAATCAACGACCTGACAAGCCCGAAGATGCTGGCACACCTGTTGAAGTATGATTCTTCTCAGGGTAAATATGCTCTGGCAGACAAGGTTTCCGCAGGCGAGGATTCCATTACGGTTGACGGCAAGGAGATCAAGATCTACGCATTCCCGGATGCAAACAACTGCCCGTGGGGAGAGTTGAAGGTAGACGTTGTTCTGGAGTGTTCCGGATTCTATACAAGCAAGGCTAAGGCACAGGCTCACATCAACGCCGGCGCCCGCAAGGTTGTTATTTCCGCTCCGGCTGGAAACGACCTGCCCACCATCGTTTACAATGTAAACCACACCACACTGAAGCCGGAGGATACCATCATCTCCGCAGCTTCCTGCACCACGAACTGCCTTGCACCGATGGCAAAGGCACTGAATGATTTCGCAGGCATCAAGTCCGGAATCATGAGCACCATTCATTCTTACACCGGCGACCAGATGACTCTGGACGGACCCCAGAGAAAGGGCGATCTGAGAAGATCCCGTGCAGCCGCAGTGAACATCGTTCCCAACTCCACCGGAGCAGCTAAGGCAATCGGCCTGGTTATCCCGGAGCTGAACGGCAAGCTGATCGGTTCCGCACAGCGTGTTCCCTGCCCCACCGGTTCTACCACGATCCTGGTAGCAGAGGTTGAGAAGGATGTAACCGTTGAGGAGATCAACGCAGCAATGAAGGCAGCATCCAACGAGTCCTTCGGATACAACGAGGATGAGATCGTATCCTCCGATATCATCGGAAGCACCTACGGCTCCATCTTCGACGCAACTCAGACCATGGTTGGAGCAAACAATCTGGTACAGGTTGTTTCCTGGTATGACAATGAGAACAGCTATACTTCTCAGATGGTTCGTACCATCAAATACTTCTCTGAGCTTGCATAAGCAGTGACTCAAAAGGGTCCGGTCGGAAAGGACCGGACCTTTTTTAATGAAAATATGAATTACGGAGGTTTTCTCATGGAATTGAACAAAAAGACGATTGATGACATCAATGTCAAAGGAAAACGCGTTCTCTGCAGATGTGACTTCAATGTTCCGTTAAAGGACGGTAAGATCACGGATGAGAACCGTCTGGTGGCGGCGCTTCCCACCATCAAGAAACTGATCGCTGACGGCGGAAAGGTTATTCTCTGCTCTCACCTCGGCAAGCCCAAGGGAGAGCCGAAGCCGGAGCTGTCCCTGGCTCCCGTGGCAAAGAGACTTTCCGAGCTTCTCGGACAGGAAGTGAAATTTGCCGCTGATCCCGAAGTGGTTGGCCCCAACGCAAAAGCTGCTGTTGCGGAGATGAAGGACGGGGATGTCATTCTTCTGGAGAACACCCGCTATCGTGCGGAGGAGACCAAGAATGGAGAGGCGTTCTCCAAGGATCTGGCTTCCATCTGCGATGTGTTTGTAAATGACGCTTTCGGTACCGCCCACAGAGCACATTGCTCAAACGTCGGTGTCGCACAGCTGGTGGATACCGCGGTGGTTGGTTATCTGATGCAGAAGGAGATCGCGTTCCTCGGTAATGCGGTGGAGAATCCCGAGAGACCATTTGTGGCGATTCTTGGCGGCGCGAAGGTTGCGGATAAGCTGAATGTGATCAACAACCTGCTGGAGAAATGCGATACGCTGATTATCGGCGGCGGTATGGCATATACTTTCCTGAAGGCCCAGGGATATGAGATCGGAAAATCTCTTGTGGATGACGAGAAGATCGATTACTGCAAGGAGATGATGGACAAGGCGAAGAAACTTGGTAAGAAGCTTCTGCTTCCGGTTGATTCCGTTACCATCAGCGATTTCCCGAACCCCATTGACGCTCCCGTGGATGTGGAAGTGTACAGTGTTGAGGAGATGCCCGCGGACAGAGAGGGATGCGATATCGGACCGAAGACCGCGGAGATGTTCGCGGACGCTGTCAAGACCGCAAAGACCGTTGTATGGAACGGACCGATGGGCGTGTTTGAGAACCCGACACTGGCGGCAGGTACTCTCGCAGTAGCGAAGGCTCTGGCAGAGACCGATGCCATCACGATTATCGGCGGCGGAGATTCCGCAGCAGCGGTAAATCAGATGGGTTACGGCGACAAGATGAGCCATATTTCCACCGGTGGCGGCGCTTCCCTGGAATTCCTGGAAGGCAAGGAGCTCCCGGGTGTGGCTGCGGCGAACGACAAGTAAGAAGGAGAAACCATTATGGCAAGAAGAAAGATTATCGCGGGCAACTGGAAGATGAACAAGACTCCCAGTGAGGCAGTTGCCCTGATCAATGAGTTAAAGCCTCTCGTGGCGAACGATGAGGTGGATGTGGTATTTTGTGTACCGGCCATCGACATTATCCCGGCAGTGGAAGCTGTGAAGGGAACCAACATCGCCATCGGAGCGGAGAATATGTATTTTGAGGAGAGCGGCGCTTACACCGGAGAGATCGCTCCGAACATGCTGACGGACGCCGGCGTCTCCTATGTGGTTTTAGGACATTCCGAGCGGAGAGAGTATTTCGCTGAGACGGACGAGACTGTGAACAAGAAAGTGCTCAAGGCTTTCGAGCACGGCATTACGCCGATCATCTGCTGTGGCGAGACCCTGACCCAGAGAAAGCAGGGGATTTACATTGACTGGATCCGTATGCAGATCAAGATCGCGTTCCAGAATGTGACCGCGGATCAGGCAAAGAAGGCAGTCATCGCTTACGAGCCGATCTGGGCGATCGGAACCGGCGAGACAGCTACCGCGGACCAGGCGGAGGAAGTATGCGGCGCCATCAGAAGCTGCATCGGCGAGATTTACGACGATGCTACGGCGCAGGAGATCCGTATTCAGTACGGCGGCTCCGTAAATGCCGGCAACGCGGCGGAACTGTTCGCAAAGCCCGACATCGACGGCGGCCTGGTGGGCGGCGCGTCCCTGAAGGCTGACTTCGGAAAGATTGTAAATTACAAATAAGAAAAAGTGACAGGAATTCTCAGCAGAGGATTTCGATCCGGCTGCCCGGCAGAGTGAGGTTGCTCTGCCGGGCAGTTTTTCATATCTTTTCAATTTTGAGAAAGTATGCTATACTAACCACGCAGTTTTCAAGATGCGGAGGAACATGATGAGACGAATCATTCAGAGTATATTGCTGACGGTGGCGGCACTGTTCCTGGTGGGCTGCGGATCGCAGCAGGAGCAGGCGCAGCCTCAGGAGGAGGACAACCAGGCAGAGGAAGTGGTCAACTATAGCGAGCTCTCCATCGATGAGCTGGAGGTGCTGGGTTACGACGGAGACGTGGAGGCGCAGTATCGCCTCGGACAGCTCTATGAGTATGGCTCAGATGATATCGATCAGGATTTTGATCTGGCGAGGGAGTGGTATGAGCGGGCGGCAAAGCAGGGAAACGCGGATGCGCTGACAGCGCTGGGATACTTTTACCTTAACGGCTGTGGTGTGGAGACATCCCTTGATCAGGCGGCGGATTATTTTCAGCAGGCCATATCTCTTGGGTCTACGGAGGCCAACGCCGGATTGGCCAGAGCCTGTCTGAACGGATACGGCGATCCGGCCCAACAGGGACAGATGGCCTTTTCCTATGCTTCTGTTTCGGAGCAGGCGGGAGATCTGGACGGTATCTGTCTGATGGGATATCTCTATGAGCAGGGGATCGGCTGCGGGCAGAATTACGAGCAGGCGATTGAATATTATCAGCGGGTTCTCGAGACAGAGGAGCCGGAATTGACGGACGAGTATGCCTGGAACGAGGCCGCTACGCGGCTCGGTATTATGTATATCGAGGGGAATGGTGTGGAGACGGATGAGAGACAGGCTTTATCCTATTTTGAAATGGCAGCCGACAGAGGTTATCGGATGGCCCAGTATTCGGTGGGTGTGATCTATGAGAATGGCTATGGCGTGGATGTGGATTACGGCGAGGCCATGCGCTGGTATCAGCTGGCGGCAGATCAGGGTTATGCTCCGGCTTTAAATCAGATCGGATATCTGTACTTTAACGGGTATGGTGTGGATGTGGACTATGAGGAGGCAGCCTACTATCAGAAACTGTCCGCTATGTACGGATATGGTCCCGCGCAGTTGAATCTCGGATATCTTTACGAATACGGATACGGTGTGGAGCAGGACTATTCCGTGGCCATGGCTTACTACCAGATGGCGGCGGACCAGGGAATGGAGGGAGCCCAGGAGGCGCTCTCCCGCGTCGCTGTAGAGATACAGGAATCTGCCCAGGCAGGTTAAGGGCAAGTCCCGGGTGCAACAGAGGAAACAGGGGCGCTCCTTGAGCACAGCCCTTTGTTATAAATATTAATTGGTGTCCGAAGATCAATGGGATGCCGGGAAAGGAAAAAGATATGAGCAAAAAACCAACAGTTTTGATGATCCTGGACGGATTTGGCTTAAATGAAAAGCATGAGGCGAACGCAGTTTACGAGGCAAAAACCCCGAATATTGACGGGCTGATGAAGGAATATCCTTTTGTGAAGGGATATGCCAGCGGCCTGTCAGTAGGACTGCCGGATGGCCAGATGGGAAATTCCGAAGTCGGCCACATGAACATGGGAGCAGGACGGATTGTATATCAGGAACTGACGAGAATTACCAAGGAGATCGAGGACGGAACCTTCTTTGAGAATCCGGTTCTGAAGGATGCCATGGAGAAAGTGAAGGAGAACCATTCCGCTCTTCATATGTGGGGACTGCTCTCGGATGGTGGTGTGCACAGCCATATTACCCATCTGTACGGACTGCTGGAGATGGCCAAGAGAGAGGGACTGGACAAGGTGTATGTGCACTGCTTCCTGGATGGAAGAGATACGGCGCCTACCAGTGGAATTACTTATGTCAAGGCTCTGGAAGAAAAGATGACCGAGCTTGGCGTCGGAAAGATTGCCAGCCTCTCCGGGCGTTATTACGCTATGGACAGAGATAATCGCTGGGACCGTGTACAGAAAGCCTATGATGTGCTGACCAAGGGCGAGGGCGAGCATGCGGACAGTGCAGTGGAGGCCATGCAGGCTTCCTATGACAAGGATGTGACGGATGAGTTTGTCGTCCCCACCGCTATTGTGGAAGATGGCAGGCCGGTGGCGACAGTTTCTGATAAGGACAGCGTGATTTTCTTCAACTTCCGTCCGGACAGGGCGCGGGAGATGACCAGAGCTTTCTGCGCGGATGCGTTTGACGGATTTGACAGGGGCGCGAGAAAGGACGTGACCTATGTGTGTTTTACCGAGTACGACGCCACGATCCCGAACACAGAGATCGCTTTCAGGAAGGTGGAGCTCCACAATACCTTCGGAGAATATCTGGCTGCTCACGGAAAGACCCAGGCGAGAATCGCGGAGACTGAGAAGTATGCCCATGTAACCTTCTTCTTCAACGGCGGCGTGGAGGAGCCGAATCCCGGGGAGGATCGTATCCTTGTGAAATCTCCGAAGGTTGCCACCTACGACCTGAAGCCGGAAATGAGTGCTTACGAAGTCTGTGACAGACTCTGTGAGGCCATTCGAGGCGGAAAATACGATGTGATTATCGTCAATTTCGCCAACCCGGATATGGTAGGCCATACGGGAATTGAGGAGGCGGCCATCAAGGCGGTGGAAGCTGTGGACGAGTGCGTGGGACGCGCGGTGGAAGCCCTGAAGGAGATGGACGGCGTGATGTTCCTCTGCGCGGATCACGGAAATGCCGAGCAGCTGAAGGACTACACCACGGGAGCGCCCTTCACAGCCCATACGACCAATCCGGTTCCCTTTATCCTGATCAACGCGGATCCGGCATACGGCCTGAGAGAGGGCGGATGTCTTGCGGATATCGTACCCACCTTGCTGGAACTGATGGAAATGGAGCAGCCGAAGGAGATGACAGGCAAATCCCTGTTGATCCGTAAATAAAAAACCACAGAAAGAGGAGAACATTATGCAGGAATTAAAACCGATGAAAGAGGGAAAAGTCAGGGAAGTATACGACAACGGAGACAGCATTATCATGGTAGCTACCGACCGTATTTCGGCCTTTGACGTGATTCTGAAGAACAAGATTGTGGATAAGGGCGCTGTTCTGACGCAGATGTCCAAGTTCTGGTTTGATTACACCAGCGATATCGTTCCGAATCATATGATCTCTGTTGACACCAAGGATATGCCGGAGTTTTTTCAGACAGAGGACTACGAAGGTAAATGTATGCTGTGCAAAAAGCTGACGATGCTTCCGGTGGAGTGTATTGTCCGCGGTTATATTACCGGAAGCGGCTGGGAGAGCTATCAGAAGGACGGCACTGTCTGCGGTATCCGCCTTCCGGAAGGGCTGAAAGAGTCTGATAAGCTGCCGGAGCCGATTTATACGCCTACCACAAAGGCGGAGATCGGACTTCACGATGAACATATTACCTTCGAGGATACGGTAAAGATTCTTGAAAAACTGTATCCGGGTAAGGGGGAGGATTACGCTTCCCAGATCCGTGACTGTACGCTGAAGCTCTACAGCAAGTGCGCGGATTATGCGAGAACAAAGGGCATTATCATCGCTGACACGAAGTTTGAGTTTGGTCTGGATGAGGACGGCAACGTGGTTCTGGCGGACGAGATGCTCACGCCGGACAGTTCCAGATTCTGGCCGGTAGAGGGGTACGAGCCCGGAAAGAGCCAGCCTTCGTTCGACAAGCAGTTTGTGAGAGACTGGCTGAAAGCAAATCCGGACAGTGATTATCTGCTTCCCCAGGATGTGATTGACAAGACGATCGCAAAATACAAAGAGGCATATGAGATGATTACCGGAAAAGCTTTTGACTGACTTTGACGGGCAAAATAGACGGAAAGAGAAAAGAAAAAAGATGAGAGATTACAAGACAGGGAAAAAGGCACCGCAGGAGGAGCTCCATGAGGAGTGCGGCGTCTTTGGCATGTATGATTTTTCGGGGGGAGATGTGGCTTCCTCCATCTACTATGGACTGTTTGCCCTTCAGCACAGAGGGCAGGAGAGCTGCGGTATCGCCGTCAGCAGAACGAACGGGCCGAAGGGGCAGGTATCCTCCTACAAGGGGATGGGACTGGCTAATGAGGTTTTTACGGCTAAGGTGCTGGAGAATCTGCACGGGGACATCGGCGTGGGGCATGTGCGGTATTCCACAGCCGGGGAGTCCACCAGAGAGAATGCCCAGCCGTTGGTGTTGAATTACGCCAAGGGTACATTGGCTTTGGCCCACAACGGTAATCTGATCAACGCCAACGAGCTCCGGGAGGAGCTCTCCCAGACAGGGGCGATTTTTCAGACAACGATTGATTCTGAGACGATCGCCTATTTCATCGCCCGGGAGAGATTGAATACCGGGTCCGTGGAGGAGGCGGTGGCAAGAGCGGTACGGCGTTTGAAGGGCGCTTACTCTCTGGTTGTCATGAGCCCCCGTAAGCTGATCGCGGCCCGGGACCCCTACGGTTTTAAACCGTTATGCATCGGAAAGCGGGAGAACACCTATGTGGTGGCATCGGAGACCTGCGCTCTGGATACCATCGGCGCCACTTTTATCCGGGATGTGCTTCCCGGAGAGATTGTGACGATTTCCCCGGAGCTTGGGATTGTGTCCGACACATCCAATTGTCTGCCCCGGGAAAAGGAAGCCCGCTGTATTTTTGAGTACATTTATTTTGCCCGGCCGGACAGTTATTTTGATGGTGTCAGCGTCTATGACGCCAGATTTATGGCAGGAAAATTCCTGGCCCAGGACAGTCCGGTGGAGGCGGATCTGGTGGTCGGCGTGCCGGAGTCCGGAAATGTAGCCGCCATGGGATTCGCGGCGGAATCCGGCATCCCCTATGGGACTGCCTTTGTGAAGAACACCTATGTGGGCCGGACTTTTATAAAGCCCAAGCAGAGCAGCCGGGAATCCAGCGTGAGAGTAAAGCTGAACGCGCTTCGCAGTGTTGTGGCGGGAAAGCGTATTGTTATGATTGACGACTCCATTGTCCGGGGAACGACCTCCGACCGGATTGTGGGAATGCTCAAGGAGGCCGGAGCGAAGGAAGTGCATGTTCGTATCAGTTCGCCGCCCTTTCTGTGGCCCTGCTATTTTGGCACGGATATTCCGGAGCGGGAGCAGCTGATTGCTTACGGGCGGACGGTGGAAGATATCCGAAAGATCATCGGAGCGGATTCTCTGGGATATCTTTCTATTGAACATTTGGAGGAGATGTCCGGCGGGCTTCCTGTCTGCAAGGGATGTTTTAACGGATGTTATCCCATGGAACCGCCGAAGGAAGATATCAGAGGAAATTATGAGAGATAAAGGAGAGAAGCTATGAGCACAGACAGATACAGCAGTCCGCTGTCGGAGCGCTATGCCAGCAAGGAGATGCAGTATATCTTTTCCCAGGACAAAAAATTTTCCACCTGGAGAAGACTCTGGATCGCGCTGGCGGAGACGGAGATGGAACTGGGTTTGAGCCAGGACGGCAAGCCGGTCATTACCCAGGAAATGATCGATGAGATGAAGGCAAATGTAGACAACATCAATTATGATGTGGCCAGAGCCAGAGAGGCTCAGGTCCGCCATGACGTAATGAGCCATGTGTACGCTTTCGGCCAGCAGTGTCCCAAGGCTGCAGGCATTATTCATCTGGGAGCGACTTCCTGCTATGTGGGGGACAACACCGACATTATTCTCATGCGGGACGCGCTGCTTCTGATCAGGAAAAAGCTGGTCAATGTGATCGCGGAGTTGTCCGCCTTTGCCACGAAGTACAAGGATATGCCTACGCTGGCGTTTACCCATTTTCAGCCGGCACAGCCCACGACCGTGGGAAAACGGGCGACCCTCTGGTGCAATGAGTTTATGATGGATCTGGAGGATCTGGACTATGTGCTCTCCACACTGAAGCTTCTGGGATCTAAGGGAACTACAGGAACTCAGGCCAGCTTTCTGGAACTGTTCCAGGGAGATCAGGAGACGGTGGACAAGATCGATTCCATGATCGCCAGGAAAATGGGCTTTGACGAGTGCTATCCCGTTTCCGGACAGACCTATTCCAGAAAGGTGGATACCAGAGTCTGTAATATTCTCGCGGGCATCGCTGCCAGCGCTCACAAGATGTCCAACGACATTCGTCTGCTGCAGCATCTGAAGGAAGTGGAGGAGCCTTTCGAGAAAAATCAGATCGGGTCTTCCGCTATGGCTTACAAGCGCAATCCCATGCGCAGCGAGCGCATTGCTTCTCTGTCCCGGTATGTGATGATCGACGCTTTAAATCCCGCCATCACTTCGGCAGTGCAGTGGTTTGAGCGTACCCTGGATGATTCCGCCAACAAGCGTCTGTCGGTAGCAGAGGGCTTCCTGGCCACGGATGGCATCCTGGATCTTTGCCTGAATGTGGTGGATGGTCTGGTGGTATATCCGAAGGTAATTGAGAAACGTCTGCGCAGTGAACTTCCCTTCATGGCTACGGAAAATATCATGATGGACGCGGTCAAGAACGGCGGCAACCGTCAGGAACTCCACGAGAAAATCCGTCAGCTTTCCATGGAGGCAGGCAAAACTGTCAAGGTGGAGGGAAAGGAGAACAACCTTCTGGAACTGATCGCGACGGACGACGAGTTCCCTATGACGCTGGAGGAGCTGGAGAGCACCATGGATCCCTCCCGGTATGTGGGATGTGCGCCTCATCAGGTGGAGCGGTATGTGACCGAGGTGGTACAGCCGGTGCTGGACGCCAACCGGGATCTTCTCGGAGTCAAGGCTGAGATCAACGTTTAGAGGGGGATTAGCAGGAAATATCCGAAGAAAAATATGTATACAATGACAGAAATCTCCAGATACTATGAAAAAAGTATCTGGAGGTTTCTTTGTTATGAAAAAGTTTAAAATTACTGATGTGCGGGCGAGAGAAGTTCTGGATTCCCGGGGGTATCCCACCGTGGAGGCGGAAGTGGAGGTGGATGGACGCCTGCGGGCCCGGGCCATCGTGCCCAGCGGAGCCTCCACCGGAAGTCATGAAGCGCTGGAACTGCGAGACGCCTCTGTCGCAGAGCACATGGATGAAGACGGCCGTCCCTGGAGCCAGCGCTATGGCGGAAAGGGCGTGCTGCAGGCGGTCAAAAATGTCAATACGGTAATCCGCCAGGGACTTCTGGACCACAATGTGCAAAATCAGGGACAGATCGATGAGATTATGCTGGAGCTGGACGGCACGGAAGATAAGAGCAAGCTGGGAGCGAACGCCATGCTCTCGGTTTCTCTGGCGGCTGCGAAGGCTGCCGCAAAGTCTCTGGGGATTCCGTTGTACCGCTACATTGGAGGCGTGTCCGCCACAGTTATGCCGGTTCCAATGATGAACATCATCAATGGAGGGGTTCACGCGAAGAATGATATTGATTTTCAGGAGTTTATGATCATGCCCGTCGGAGCGAAAAATTTCCGTGAGGGACTGCGGATGGGATCAGAGGTCTATCACTGTCTGAAGGATCTGCTCGCGGAGCGCGGGAAAATCACGGCGGTGGGAGATGAGGGCGGATTTGCCCCGGATCTTAAAGATGCCTTTGAGGTGTTTTCCTATCTGACGGAGGCGGTCAAGCGGGCGGGATACTGTCCCGGGGAGGAGATTGCCTTTGCCATGGATGCGGCGGCCAGCGAACTCTACGAGGAGAATTCCGGCATGTATTATTTTCCCGGAGAGAGCCGGGGAAAGCAGCGGAAAATGACCCGGGAGCATGTGCATGAGGGAGCCGTTCCCGACACCTGCAGCACAAAGGTTCTGCGCTCCACGAAAGAGATGATCTCCTACTACGAGAAACTTTGCAGGGAGTTCCCGATCTGTTCCATAGAGGATGGGCTTCACGAGGAGGATTTTGAGGGTTGGCATATCCTGACGGAATGTCTGGGAAGGAAAGTCCAGCTGGTGGGAGACGATCTCTTTGTGACAAACAAATGCAGGCTGCAGAAGGGAATCCTGCAGAAAGCGGCCAACAGTATTCTGATCAAGGTCAATCAGATCGGGACCCTGTCGGAGACCATCGAGACGATTCATCTGGCAAAGGCCCACGGATATACCACCGTCATGTCCCATCGCTCCGGAGAGACGGAGGATGTGACGATTGCGGATCTGGCTGTGGCCTTCAACTGCGGGCAGATCAAGACCGGGGCTCCCTGTCGGGGAGAGAGGACGGCAAAATATAATCAGCTGATCCGGATTGAGGAGAGCATTGTGGAGCGGGCTTCCTATCTCGGACGCCGCATTTTTCCGAGAAAGTGGAATTGTGACGGAGACAGTGAATAAAAATTCATTTTTTCTTGCGCATTACCCCCTGAAAGAGTATAATAAAAAACAGGTTTTGTACAGATCGCAAGGCCTGAAGTACATTTCTGGGAGGGATAAAAGATGAATTTTAAGAGTAGTTATCTGCAGCGTGTTTACGACGGACTTGCAAGCCGCAATGCAGAGCAGAAAGAATTCCTGCAGGCAGCCGGCGAAGTGCTGGAGTCTCTGGAGCCGGTAGTGGCCGCAAATCCGAAGCTGGAGGAGCAGGGCATTATCGAGAGAATTGTTGAGCCTGAGAGAGTGATCATGTTCCGTGTATCCTGGGTGGACGACAACGGCAAGGTACAGGTCAACAGAGGTTACAGAGTACAGTTTAATTCCGCCATCGGACCGTACAAGGGCGGCCTGAGACTGCATCCGTCTGTAAATCTTTCTGTCATCAAGTTCCTGGGATTCGAGCAGATTTTCAAGAACAGCTTGACCGGTCTTCCTATCGGTGGAGGCAAGGGGGGATCCGATTTCGATCCCAAGGGTAAATCTGACAATGAGATCATGCGTTTCTGCCAGAGCTTTATGACAGAGCTCTATCGTCATATCGGACCTGACACGGATGTTCCCGCAGGCGATATCGGCGTTGGCGGAAGAGAGATCGGATATATGTACGGACAGTACAAGAGACTGCGCAACGAGTTTACCGGCGTTCTGACCGGAAAGGGACTGACCTACGGCGGATCCCTGGCCCGTACCGAGGCTACCGGTTACGGTGTATGCTACTACACCGATGAGATGCTCAAATGTATGAAGGAAGATTCCTTCGCAGGAAAGACCGTTGTGATCTCCGGTTCCGGAAATGTTGCGATCTATGCGACAGAGAAGGCCACGCAGCTTGGAGCAAAGGTTGTGGCTCTGTCCGACTCCAACGGATATGTTTACGATCCGGAAGGCATCAAGCTGGATGTGGTAAAACAGATCAAGGAAGTGGAGAGAAAGAGAATCAAAGAGTACGCAGAGCGCGTTCCCTCCGCAACCTACACCGAGGGATGCGCAGGCATCTGGTCTGTGAAGTGTGATATCGCGCTTCCCTGCGCGACACAGAACGAGCTGGACGGCGATGCCGCAAAGACCCTTATCGCAAACGGCGTGATCGCTGTGGCAGAGGGTGCGAACATGCCCTGTACACCGGAGGCCGTTGCCGCATTCCAGGAGGCAGGCGTGCTGTTTGGACCGGCAAAAGCTGCAAACGCAGGCGGTGTAGCCACTTCCGCACTGGAGATGAGTCAGAACTCCATGAGATATTCCTGGACCTTCGAGGAGGTGGATGCAAAACTCCATGACATCATGGTAAATAT
>CASECT010000114.1 GCA_949286525.1 uncultured Eubacteriales bacterium
TCCTCCGAAACCTGTTCCTGATTCTGCTGCTCATCCGCTTCCTGATCCGTTTTCCCGCAGGCGATCATGGCAAAGGCCATTATCCCCGCCAGCATCAATAAAAATGTCTTTTTCACGTTTTTCTTCCTTCCCTACTGTCTGTTCCTTTATCCTACGTTTTTTCACAGGAGCCCTCCGAAAACTCCTGCCTTGTCAGTAAATTGGAAAAGCATGAATTTTCAGATATCACTTGAAATGAAATCAGATATGAAGAACAGAAAAATATGCTTTGCAAAGATGATAACACATCCCGCAAAGCATATACAATACCTTTTACATATTTTCATCCAGGATCATCCGCGCATATTGAAATATTTCCTCCCGGGAAATGGTATTCCCATCCCAGGTTATACACACACAGGTTTTCGTCTTCGGATTCTGCCAGGTTATGATCCGGTGTATCTGTCCGGAATCCTCATAACACTCATAAGCTACCGAGCGGCCGCCGTACTCCCACCGGGAGTTCTCCAGCGTCCGTACCTCTCCTCCATCCGTACCATCGGTATCTTTAAAGAGATATTTTCCGGCTTCATCATAGCCAAAATACGTGCGCCAGTAGGGATGGGCAGTACTGCCAAGAGTAATGGAAAAAGAGGGGGGCGCCTCTGCCCCGGCACTCTTCTGATACACCAAAGAGTACGCCCGATACACCGGCCGCAAAAGCGCGTCCTGCCAGGAAGTCCCATGGGGGACCACGGACAATTCCGTCATATCCGAAAACACATAATCTCCGTACTGTTCCGACAGATGGACACCTGTCTTTTTCGCATCTCCAAGGGCCGTTGTCCACAGTTCGCTTCTGCCTGTCACCCACGCCCCATATTCCAGGCCATATGCGGCATAGCCGATTCTCCCCACCAGAAGCACCAGCGCGAAGACAGCCGCCCACGCAAGAGGCTTTCTCCATCTCCTCCTTTTCTTTCTATCGCAAATCTCAAACTCTATTTTCCCTGATGGCTGTGGCATCCTGTTTACCGCCCCGTGCAAAATCCGCTCAAACGCTCTGTCTGTCATCCGCTCTCCTCCTCGTATTCCCTTCGCAATTTTTGAATCGCGCGCTCATAGCGTTTCTTTTCCGCATGCAGGGAGAATCCCGTCATCCGGGCGATTTCCCTGTGAGAAAATCCTCCAATGATCCGAAGGCTGACAATCTCCTTATCCTCCTTTGCAAGGCTGCTTACCATATCCGCAAAATCCAGAGGATGTCCCGGTTCTTTTTCCGGAATATGGCACAGAAACTCCTCCGCCGTCCCCTGGGGCATCTCCCGTCTCTGTTTTCGCAGCATATCGTAACAGATGTGTTTCGCTATCTGATAAAGCCAGCTTTTCTCCCGTCCTCTGTGAAAACTTTTCTCCGGGCTGCGCAGGGCTTTCAGGAAAGTCTCCTGCAGCGCATCCTCCGCCAAAACCCTATCCGCCAGCAGCGTCAGGCAAAAACGATAGATCTCTGTGCTGTATTTCTGATACCAGTCCGCAATCCGCCTCTCATCCATGGAATGATCTCCTCTCATATATATAACGCGGCAGAGCGAAAAAAAGCGACATTCGCTGAGAATGCCGCTCATAATTTTTTCATCAGGTACAGACCCTTCTCTGGCAAAGACACGCACTTCGATCCCGCATCGTCCCAGAATCCTAAAGGGAAATCCTCCCCAGAATCTTCTTTTTCGCATCGTACCAGTCATGGTAAACCAGCTCGATCTCATCCACCCGAAACTTTCCGAAGGAAACCCCGGATTCCTCCTCCAGGAAATCGAAAAACTTTTCCGGATTGGAAATTTTCTTCGGGAACCGCACTGTCGTCACATGGCAGGAAAAGGTCTCATACCGCTCCTCCAGTGGCAGCCCCGCCTCTCGCACGGACTTTCGAATGGACGCCCTAAGCTGCCGCATCCCATCCTCATAATATCCCTTTGCCATGACCGCTTCCCTGCTGGCAGTCAGCCCCTCCAGAGAAATCGAAAAGGGTTTCATATCCGCGACGGCAGCTTTCACGCAGTCAAAATACTTTTTGGACAGTTTCGGCGGACAGGTCAGTCCCGGGCGTCCCCGCAAAAGGTCCAGCAGCGTCACATGATAGTTCAGCTGCGGATAATAGTAAAGGCCCGGCTCCATTTCCCGCAATTCCCCCAACTCCTCCCAGAGAGGATTCTGCAGTTCATCCGGCACCCGGATAACCAGCGACACTCCCATTCTGGTATCCATCTGCGGATTCATAAGAAAGGAATCTACCACACCGCCCCGGGCGAGTTCCGCCTTTCCCTCCGCGAAAATATGGTCGTAGAGTTCCTCCAACCGCTTTCTGTTATTCATCCGCCTTCTCCTCCCTTTTCCTCAGATTGACAATAACAATGCCTGCGCAGATCAAAAACAGCGCTGCCAGGTTCTTCCAGGACAGAAAACGCTCCCCCAGAAAAATCCCGGAAAACAACACGCCGAACACCGGTATGGCGAATCCGAAGACCGCCACTCTCCCGGCAGGATAGTCCCGCAGGAGACCGGTCCATACCGCAAAAGCCACCGCCGAGAGGAACGCCATATAGAAAAGCAGCACCGCGGAAGAGGTTGTAAATCCCGTAACATTCCCTCCACAAAGCGCGCCGATAATAATCAGCGCAGCGCCCCCGAAGAGAAGCTGAAAAGCGGTCAGGGCAGCCGCCGACTCCCTGTGGGAAATCCGTTTCATAGTTACGGAGCTGGCCCCGTACACCGCGGCGCACAGAAGCATCATACCCTCTCCCAGAAAGGAAAACCCGCCGCCCATGTCTCCCGGCCCCAGATTGATCAGGATGACGCCCGCAAATCCCACAAGGCATCCCAACGCCTTCCTCAGATAGATTCTCTCATTTTTCAGGAAGAAATGGGCGAAGAAAATCGTGAAAAAGGCGTTGGAGGCATTGATGACCGATCCCTTGGAGCCGCTCATGTGGGCCAGCGCAATGTAGAAACACACATACTGGCCTGTGGTCTGCAAAAGTCCCTGGCCAATGACCGCCGGAAAGGACGATCTGCGAATCCGAAGCAGACGCCGCTCCATCAGGCTGCCCAGCAGAAAAGTCAGCACCCCCGCCAGGAAAAAGCGGTATCCTGCAAAGAGGATCTGACTGCCCGTATCCGCGATAGCAAGCAGTTCATACCCAATCTTCACACAGGGAAACGCGCTGCCCCATAGAGCACAGCACAGAAGAGCTGACAAGATCAGGCGGGATCGCCGCTTCGGTATCCGCCGTTCCCGTCTCTGTCCCTGCCTCTTTTCCTGTTCATCCGTTTGCTGCCGGATCGGGCAAACGGCAACGCATCGGCAGCAGCCCACGCATTCCTCTTTCTTCTTAGTCTCCGCTGTCAAAAGCATGGTGGGATCCGGCAGCACTTCCGGCCGTCTTCCGATCAGATCAAAAACCAGCCCGGCCCCGGTCTCCTCCCTTACCGACAGGAAATCAAAGTCCGACAGCCCCCGTCGAAACAGATCGCGTTTTTCCTCCGGTATCTCCCCGGCTCCGATGGATGCCGCGTAGCTGACCTTTCTCTTCTCTCCGAAAAAATTCAGAAAATAGGTGCGGGCTGTCTTACGATTGACCGCCCAGAAAGGATTCCATACCTGATCGCTCCCTACAATGAAAATATCATACCTCTCATACAACTGCCGGTAAGTTTTCTCACTGTACCTTTGATATACGTCAGGGCGGATCTTCTTCGTGACAAACTCCCGAAAACGGCGGTCCCGCTGCCGCTCCACACCGCTCTCCCGCCTGATGCTGATCCTGCCGTCCTGCAGTTCCAGACAGATCCCCAGTTTCTCGTGAAGCGCCAAAATTATCTCATTCGCCGGCGAATAGGAAGCGCAATGTACAGCCCTGACCTCGTATCCCGCGTTCCTCAGATAAGCACAGAGCGCGTAATTCTGCAGAACACCTCCATAATTGTAGCGGGTTTCATTTGGCAGTGTAATGATCCCGATCATGACAGCAGCTCCTCTCCCTTCCACATCAACGCCAGAAATGTTTCAAAAACATTATACTTTATAGGTGGCAGAGGATTCAATAGTTTATTCCCTATACTCCATCAGCATCTCCACATAAGTCTGCAGCATTTCTTTCTTCCGGTCAGAAAGCTGCCGGTAACCGGCCAGAAGTTTTTCCTCGGATAAATCTTTCTTTTTGGAAGCGCCCTCCTCGCCAAACAGCTCGCCTATCGATATGCCGAGTACATTACAGATCACAAGAAGCGTATAGAGCTGCGGCTTTGTCCTGCCGTTCATCAAATAACTCATCGTAGATGATGAAATCCCTGCCCGCTTTGCAAGACCGTTCGTACTTAACCCTTTCTCCCTGCAAACCACCTTCAATGCCTCAAGCATTCTCGCATACTCTTCATCCGGCTCACGGACAGGCACGTCGTCGTTTTTCTTTTGCATATCAAAATCCTCCAAAAATCTCATTTTCTTCTTTTATAAAGATTATAACATAGCATTGTCAAACTTCAGCGTTCGTTTTAAAGGATTTTTCCTTAAAAAAAGGCACCCCCAGGACCCGCGACACACTGCCGCATCACAGCAGTGCATTTCACACAATCCCAAAGATGCCTTCTTACTTTCCCCGATATTCTCTTTTTCCGCTCAGGCCTCAGTCTCTCCCAAAAATATCCCTGGTGTACACCTTCTCCTTCACATCCGCCAGACTCTCGTCATAGCGGTTGGCGATGATAGCGTCGCTCCGCCGCTTAAACTCTTCCAGGTCGTTGACCACAAGACTGCCAAAAAAGGTCGTCCCCTCCTCCAGTGTCGGCTCGTAGACGATCACTTCCGCCCCCTTCGCCTTGATCCGCTTCATCACGCCCTGGACCGAGCTCTGGCGGAAGTTGTCCGAGTTGCTCTTCATGGTCAGGCGGTAAACGCCCACCACCACATGCTTTTCTTTCCTGCTGTCGTAGACGCCGGAAGCCTCATAGTACCCCGCCAGCGACAGCACCCGGTCCGCGATAAAGTCCTTCCTGGTCCGGTTGCTCTCTACAATCGCCTCAATCAGGTTCTCCGGCACATCCGCATAGTTGGCCAGCAGCTGCTTTGTGTCCTTCGGCAGACAGTAGCCGCCATAGCCGAAAGATGGGTTGTTGTAGTGGGTGCCGATCCTCGGATCCAGGCATACGCCCTCGATGATCTGCTTCGTGTTCAGCCCCTTGGTCTCCGCGTAGGTGTCCAGCTCATTAAAATAGGAAACCCGAAGAGCCAGATAGGTGTTGGCAAACAGCTTTACCGCCTCGGCCTCGGTCAGCCCCATGTAAAGGGTCGGGATCTCCTCCCTGATGGCCCCCTCCTGCAGGAGATGCGCGAAAGTGCGGGCCGCCTCCACCTGGCGCTCGTCCTCCATATCCGTTCCCACGATGATCCGGCTCGGATAAAGGTTATCGTAAAGGGCGCGGCTCTCCCGCAAAAACTCCGGGGAAAAGAAGATGTTTTTCGTCCGGTACTTCTCTCTGGCATGCTCCGTAAAGCCCACCGGGATCGTGGACTTGATGACCATGTAAGCGTTTGGGTTGCTCTCCAGCACCAGTTTGATCACATCCTCCACCGCCGAAGTGTCAAAAAAGTTCTTCTGAGGATCGTAGTTGGTAGGCGCGGCGATAACCACATAGTCCGCCTGGCTGTATGCCGCCCTCCCGTCCAGCGTCGCCGTAAGATGCAGCTCCTTTGTGGCCAGATACTCCTCGATCTCCTTATCCTGGATCGGGGAAATCCGCCTGTTGATCATCTCCACCTTCTCCGGCAGGATATCCACCGCCGTCACTTCATGGCGCCGGGACAAAAGCACCGCAATGGAAAGTCCCACATATCCTGTCCCCGCTATCGCTATCTTCATTGTCTTCCTCCTCTGTTACCTGTCTGTCTTTCAAATGTTATGGATTCCCCGGTACTCCCGCTTTACCTTCTCATAGCTCTCCAGGTTTCCGATATCGTACCGGCTCCCCGGCATCTCCATGGCATACACCGGGCTCTGCCGGCACAGCCAGGCGATGAAACTGCCCGGGGCGTCGGTCCCGCAGCCGGCGGCAATCCCTTCCGCCACCCGCTTCGCGTCCTCCCTCGCGTAAAAATAGAAGGGCGGGCAGCACCAGTGGCTGGGCGGGTTCTCCGGTTTCTCCATCATGGAAAGAATCCTCTCATCCTCCCCGATGGAGAGCACCCCGCATTTTTTCAGTTTCTCCTCCAAAGGCTCAAAGTAGCGCATCACACAGGACGCCTGCTTCTCTTTTATATAGGAAAGAAAACTTCCCAGGCTGAAGTCCAGCAGGTTATCCCCCGCCAGCACCAGCAGGTCATCCTCCAGCCCGAGACGTTCCATGGCAAACTGGATATCCTTTACTGCGCCAAGCCGCGTCTCATTAGTCTCGGTGCCGTCATCCACCACCGTGATGTTCCAGCCCCGCTGTTCCTTCCGGTCCGCCGCCCAGTCTGAAAACTGCGCCGCGAACTTATGGTTGGAAATTACCACGTACTCCCGGATCTCCCCGGAATTGCCGTTTCCCGTCCCGGAGTTCTCCAGATCCTCAATCAGCCAGTCTAAAATCGGTTTCCCTCCCACCTCCAAAAGCGGTTTCGGGAAATGTTCCGTCAAAGGATACAGCCGGGTGGCATACCCGGCTGCAAGAATCAAACACACCATCTTTTTCCTCTCCTTCCACTTTCATAGTTCCTCATCCCGCGCTCACACCGTCGGCGCTGCGGCAGATACACCCCAGATACTTCCCTTCCAGGGCCGGAAATACCTTCAGATACTCCCGCGCCACCGTATCCAGTATCTCCTCCCGGTAAGCCGGATCGATCAGGGCCATGCAGCAGCCCTTAAATCCCGCCCCGGAGAATCGTCCGCCATAGATTCCTTTCGTGTGAAGCATGATATCGTAAAGAGTCTTCAGCTCATCGGAACCGGTTTCCCAGTTTTCTATGGAGCTTCTGCCGCTCTCAAAGGAGAGCCGGCCGTAGGCCTCCAGGTCTCCCCGTCTCCAGGCTTCGGCGCCAGCCTCCACCCGGGCGAACTCGCTGTACCAGTGCTCCGCCCGCTTCCTCCAGTTCTCCGGCAGGCGGTCCCTGTAGGCGTCGTAGACTTCCCGGGGCACATCCCTGAGATACGTCTCCTCGAACTTCCCGTACTCCATCCCCGCGTAAGCCTTCAGGGCATAGGCCGCCGAGCGCACCTCAGCCACCCGCATGTTATATTTGGAGCCCGCCAGGTTCCGCTCAATCCCGGAAAAGAAGATGGCGATCTCGTAGGGCTTCATATCCGGGTGCTGGGGGATCAGCTCATAGCTGTCATTTAACGTGTCCAGATACAGCAGATGATCCTTCCGGGAGAGCACCTCGCAGGACTGATCCAGCGTTCCCACGCTGACGCCCACGTAATCCTTCTCCGCCGCCAGGGCAATGTCGATCATCTCCTGGGGCGCGAGGGCAATCCGGTTGACCCTGCACAGCGCCGACAGGAAGGCAATGATGACCGCCGCCGAGGAGGAGAGC
>CASECT010000115.1 GCA_949286525.1 uncultured Eubacteriales bacterium
CGGAGCGCTGCCCCGACCTTTTTCACGGAATGTCTCAGGAGAAGAGAAGGAGGGTTCTGCTGGAGGGACTGGAGCGGGCCGTCTGGCCCGGAAGGATGGAGATTCTCTCAGAGGACCCCTTCCTGCTGGTGGACGGGGCCCACAATCCCCAGGGGGTGGCGGCGCTGGCGGAGAGTCTGCGGCAGGCTTATCCCGGGGAACGGTTTCTCTTTGTGGCGGGGATTCTCGCGGATAAGGACTATGAGGGAATGCTGAGGATCATGATTCCCCTCGCGGAGAAGTTTTATACGGTAACAGTGGAGAGCAGCCGCAGCCTTCAGGGGCAGGCTGTGGCGGAGTATCTGAAAGGGAAAGGCCAGGATGCGATCTATATGGGAGATCTTGCTGATTGCCTGCGAACTGTGCTCGCCAGGGCAAAACAGACAGGAAAGCGGATCGTGGCCTTCGGTTCCCTGTATTTTATCGGCAGCCTGGAGGCGCTGTGGCGGGATGGCGTTTCCTGACTGCCGGGCGCTATATGATCTCGTGTTTCCTTCGGTACTCGCTGGGGCTCTCTCCCGTTTTTTTTCGGAACACGCTGCTGAAATAGCTGCCGGATGCGTAATTCAAATCGGCGGCTATCTCGTCTACCGCCATTTCTCTTGTGCGCAGAAGAAATTGTGCGCGTTCAATTTTCACATCCTGGATATAATCTACCAGAGCACAGCCCATTTCTTGTTTGAATTTGCGCGACAGATGGTAAGGCGTGTAGCCGATCCGATCAGCGAGATAATTCAGAGTAATTTTTTCTTCCGGGTGGTTGTTAATATATTCGCAGCAGAGCTGGATCTGTTTAGAGCAGTGCCGGTATTTTTTCATGCTGTTGACCCGGTGCACATATTCTGTCAGTGCTTCATTTCCGAGAGCCTGCAGTTCCCGCACGGTTGAGCTAGCGTTGATCCTTCGGCGGTACTGACCGCAGACGGCAAAAGATGTCTTGCGGGGAAGACCGCCTTCTACCGCTGCCCGGGAGATCAGGGACAGAAGCATATTGATGTTCTGTCTTCCGTAATTGAGATTTTTCTGAAGATTTTCCGGAATTTCCGGTTCCCTCTCAGCAAATTTTTCCATGAGTCCTGAAATGTTCGTGTCGCCCCGACGCACCTTGTCCAGGATCTCATCTTCCATTTCCCAGTGTTTGTTTTGCCGCTGAAGCTGATCGGTTGCTACGTTTGTATCTTCGATCCGATGGCGTTCCGTTACCCGAAAGGCAATGTCCTGTTCTGTCAGGGCTTCCTGACGAATGGCATAGTGCAGCATCAGGGCGAAGACGGTGGCTATATTAGAAGGAATGGCGGGGAGGTCCAGAAACGATTCTTTTAAAACATCTTTCGCCTCCAGAGACAGGTCGTGATTCTGAAGGAGGCCATCGTAGGTTTCCGGATCTTTGAGGGCGTCGAAGAAGGGACCCTTGATGTAGATATTGTCCTGCTCCTTCTCAAAGGCTACGATCCAGCAGAGGGTGGAATCACAAATGTAGATAAAGGGGAGATCAGACTGGACCCGATGCTTGGTTATGGCTTTTCTGATTTCACATTCCAACATCAGCTGGTGGAACAGGGATTCGTGATTGCAGTCGCTGGATATTACGCACAGGTTTTCATCATATTTCCAGTTCCAGATAGGATAACAGCTGGCGGTCAGCTGACCATAGGCTTCTATATACTGTTCTTTTGTCAACATAGAAATTCCCCCATACATTCTAATTCTTTTCTTCGATTTTATCAGGAAATTTCGCAGATGAAAACAAAAAAATGTGATTTTCATAAAAATATTGTGCTGTTTTAAATTTATGACAATATTTTTATGATAATGACAAAATACTATTTATAATAATGCAAAATTTTCTCTATAATCAGGAATCAGGAAGAGGTCAAAAACATAAAAAGCGAAAACTACAACAAAAAATGAAAAGGGGGATCTATATGCCGGAAATAAAAAAAGTGGTGTCGACGCTGATGTACCCGAAAGATCGTCTGGAGGAAGTCCGGGAGATTTTTGCGGGAAGCGATTTCGTTCAGGTCAGTATCAGCGACAGCGAGACGCTGGAGAAAGAATTGAAGGACGCCGATGTGGCGATTCTTCCGCTGGATGTGGATGAACGCTTCCTCGGGGACAATTCTCTGAAGTGGATCCATTGCGACCACGCGGGGCTGAACAATTCAGCGAAACCGGAGATTTTTGAACGGGGTAT
Organism: uncultured Eubacteriales bacterium; assembly: GCA_949286525.1. Taxonomy (GTDB): domain Bacteria; phylum Bacillota; class Clostridia; order Lachnospirales; family Lachnospiraceae; genus Pullilachnospira_A. The sequence goes on from CASECT010000115.1 coordinate 2,234, forward strand.
TATCCTGACAGGCGCGGCGGGAAGAAGCGCTCCTGTGCTGGCAGAGCACTGTATCTATTTTATGTTCCAGTCCTGTTATCACACGAAAGAACTGCTGAGGGCTCAGGAGAACTGTCAGTGGGGCGTGGAGGGCCAGGATGACTGGAGAGGTCTCTACGGCAGGACCGCAGGCATTATCGGAATGGGAAATAACGGCAGGATGCTGGCGGATCGCCTCAACGCTTTCGGTATGAAAATCATTTCCTATGACCGATTTGAGACAGAAGGATATGACTATATCGAGAAGAAACTCTGCGGGGAAAATGGCGATGCCATCGATCCGCTGCTTCGGGAATCGGATTTCATCATCCTGTGCGTAGCGCTGAATGATGACACCTATCATATGCTGGACGCCGAAGCCTTTGCGAAAATGAAGAACGGAGTGACAATCGTCAACATGAGCCGCGGGCCGCTGATTGACACGAAGGCGCTGATTGACGCCTTAAACAGCGGAAAAGCGGGCTGCGCCGGACTGGACGTCTTCGAGGAGGAGCCGCTTCTTTCCGACAACCCTCTGTGGCATATGGAAAACGTCTATATCACACCACATGTGACGCCCCAGGTGCCGGACCGGACGGGAAGAAGCATTGAGATCCTGAGGGAGAACGCCAGAAGATACCGGGCGGGAGAGCCGATGCTTAACCGGATGCGGCAGGCGGATGTTTATCAGGAGAAAAGCAGCG
>CASECT010000116.1 GCA_949286525.1 uncultured Eubacteriales bacterium
AAATAGGCGTCGATGATCAGTCCGGTCTTGGCCCGGAAACTCTCCTCCAGTCCCTTCGCCTTCAACTCATCGGCCATCTCAGAAGTCCTGCGGCACTGCCACACAATCGCGTGGTAGACCGGCTCCCCGGTCTCCTTATCCCACACAATGACGGTCTCCCTCTGATTGGTAATCCCGATCCCGGCAATATCCCCGGCGGAAGCGCCGATCTTGCTCATAGCCTCCACAGCCACCCCAAGCTGCGTGGACCAGATCTCGTTGGCGTCGTGTTCCACCCATCCGGGATTTGGAAACATCTGCCGGAATTCCTTCTGCGCCATGCTGCAGATATTTCCCTCCCGGTCAAAGAGAATGCAGCGATTGCTGGTGGTCCCCGCATCCAGCGCCATAATATACTTTGCCATAAAAACCCTCCTGTCTCCTGATTCACAAAGAGCAAGGAAAATAGGGCAAAACGCTTTACCCTACTTACCTTGCTCCTGTCTCCGGTAGTTTATTGATAGATTCAGTATAGCAGACCCCCTATGGGTTTGCAATATCTTGTTTACAGATCGGCCAAAAAAATGAGACGCTCATGGCTTCGCGTCTCATTTTCATAAAGAGGGTTATTGTATAGTTACTATCAATGATAGTGTCTGCTGTTTTTCTTATTTGCTCCACTGATAGGCGTTGGGCGTCAGCATGACCTTCATCCCTGCCAACAGATCTCTGATTTTTACTTTATATTCTTTTCTCATAATTGATACCGTCCTTTCCCTTTTCTGTTTTTGTTCTTATTCATTTTCCTGATTCAGCGTTCCTTGCTTCTATACTTACGAAAGGCAAAGCTTGTGTCCCATCCAATAGGAAATCCCCGCCATCTGCATCTCCGCTATCCTACAGAAAAAATCTACGATTCCTTTTCTCAATTCTTCTCTCATAATTGTTTCCTCCTATTTTGCTATAAAAAAACTAACCACTGTTGCCTGTATCTCTTGTTTACAGTGGTTAGTATATAGAAGAAATATTTCGTTTTTGATAAACAAATATTAACTTTCTGTTAAAGGGATCAAAATCGACATCATTACCATCGTTCTGAAAGCAAAAAATCCGAAAGATGAACAATCTGGATACCATTCTCAATCCCAACATCCAGACTGTTTGTCGTTACCACATATTTCGGATAATGGTCTTGGATTTCCATCAGATTTCCAATTTCCCGGTCTGAATTTTCAGGCAACTGTACGCAGACCTGAACATAGATCTTCTCATCACGGCGCACACCAATAAAATCAATTTCTTTTGCCGCATTCTTCCCTATATAAACCTCGTACCCGCGGCGCTTCATTTCCAAAAACACAATGTTTTCCAGGGCACCGTCCAACATCTTTCTATCGTAGCCTAAAAGGCAATACTTCAGGGTAATATCCGCAAGATAATATTTCTCCTGTGTCTTTAAAATGCTTTTTCCCTGGATATCATAGCGATGGCAGGGATAGATGATAAATGCCTGCTCCAGCCAACGCAGATAATTATAAATGGACTCTATGGAAACCGTTCGATGCTCGCTTTTCAAAAATTTGGCGATAGCGTTTGCCGAAAAAGTCTTTCCCATATTTTCAACAATGTACTTTACCACTCGATCAAAGAGGTCCTGCCGGTTAATCCGATGACGCTTTACAATATCTCTGGAGATCACGGTATGGTAAATGCCATTGACAATCTGGTAAGCACTCTGCTCGTCATAATTGCCCAACGCAATGATAGGGAACCCGCCAAAACGAATATACTCCTCCAGCAATTCCTTCTCCGTGCGGGAATCCTGGCTTTTAAAATCCAGATATTCCTTAAAGGACAGTGTATATACAGGAATGGATACAAACCGTCCTGTCAGGTAAGTGGATAACTCGCTGGACATCAGTTTTGAATTAGAGCCGGTCACATAAATGTCCACGTCCTGCCCTTCCAGCAGACTGTTGACGCATCGCTCCCATCCTTTTACCTCCTGTATCTCATCCAACAACAGATAGCAGCGCCCTTTTCCTTGCATACGTTCCATCAGTTCCCGATACATATCCGTTGCGGAAATGTCTTCCGGAATATCCATTTCTGTATACCGTTTTTGTATAATATGGTCATCCGGAATCCCCCGGCTCCGAAGTTCTTCTGCGAGCATTTCAAAAATGGTTGATTTGCCACACCGCCGGACGCCTGCAAGAATTTTCACAAGAGGTTGATCAATAAAAGGTGTAATTGCCTGGATATAGTCTGGTCTGACAATCATGTGAGCGCCTCCCTTCTCTTTTTATCTTATTATACCCGAAAAAGCGGATGTAATACAATATTTTTTATTGTCAGACAGGAAAAACTTTTTCTCATCAAGTATGTATCCCCTACCACCGGTTGACCGCATGCTCGATAAAGCCATTGACACCGTCGATGGGAATCCGCCCTTCCTCTGTCATCACATAACCCCGGAAGGTTCCGAAGAGCTGATGGCAGTGGGTCTCCACCACCACGAAGGGGCGGGCCGTATAGTTGTCAAAGAAAGGCGTAAACTCCAGAGACAGCTTTCCGGCGGCGTCTTGCAGCATCCAGGTGTCCGCCAGCTCCACTCCCTCCATTTTTCTTTTCGGTTCAGGTTTTTGGGGCCGCTCCACCTTCAGACCGCGAATCTTGTAGGCCTTTCGGCGATAGAAAAACATATTTTCGGTGGCGTGGCTCAGATCTCCAAAGCCCCAGCCGATGTTCAATCCAAAGGGAACGCCGTCCTCTTCCGGCAGTTTCGCCGTCCTCTCGCCAGGCCGATCCTTTCCATCCATGGAAGCCACCGGCCGTCCCGCTTCATCCAGCCGGGCGCTGGCGCTGCCCCAGAACCACTGATGGGAATAAGGCCAGACGCCTCTGCCCCAGTCCAGAAGTCCCGTGGCTCCGGTAAAATCCTCCTCCCGGTCGCCGAAACGCACCCTGCCCGCAACCATATAATAATTTTCCTTGTAGTTCAGGTAAAACTGCGTCGGGCGCGCGAAAGGCGTTGCAATAACCATCTTCTCATTGGCCGGATCGTTGGTTAACGTCAGATCTATCTCAACCCTTTCCATCTCTGCCGATCCCCCCTTCGCTGCTCCCTGCTCTGACAGTACCTTCGCCCCTGTCCCGCCGCGCATTCGAAGAATCCTCCGGTCTCTTTTCACAAGAAAAGACATGGAAAAATCCTTCTGGCGATATTGTAAATGGCTCATCCCTTCCGGGTCCTTCTCCATCTGCGGGACAAACAGCGGCCTCATAATCCCGGACTCGTACTTTTCCCCGGTGTCCAGATCCATCAAAGTGGCAGAGACCGAGCACATATAGGACACATGCCCGATGGTCATCTGCAGCACCAAATGTCCCTTCTGAATCTGATAGAAATCCCACTCCTTCAGCCGCAGCGGGAAACTTCGCACACAGTCCCTGTTATAGATAAACCGCATCCGTTTCGCGTATCCCGTCCGCCGCAGTCTGCCTCTTCCATCCAGCAGAGGCTCTTTCTTTCTGATTTCCCGCTCCATACCTTCTCCTTTCTGTGCCTCAGCCGACCCGCTTCCCATATTCCTTCGCCGCGAAATACAGCGGGATCAGCGTAATCAGCACCAGGATACCGGCGATCAGGAAAAGATTTTCCTGGGGCACGTCGATCACATGGTTGTAGGCGTCATATTTGATATCCGTCTGGGGCGTATTCTTGATGATCACATTTCCCACGGAAGTGCCGATCAGCATGGGGATCAGCGTGAAAAAGGTAACCCGCAGTCCCTCCAGCTGTCCTCTGCTCTCCTCGGGGAACAGGCCTCTGACCCAGATCATTCCCGTCTGCATGATCAGTACATATCCGGTTCCGATCAGGAAAACGCAGAGGAATACCGGCAGATTCTTCGCGGAAAACAGCGCCGCCGCGTTCACATCCTCCGGGGATTTGATGCAGAAAAACGTCAGGAACAGCCCCAGGGCGTTGGTCAGCACCGCGATCAGCACCACCAGTGGAATCTTCTGGCCATTGACCATCTTCGCGAAAGGAATCGTCATCAGCGACGCTAAAAGAAGCGACACGCCCTCCACCAGTCCCATATCCCCCGTGGTAAATCCGATATCATAGATCAGCCAGTTTCCCATATGTACAAAATAGAAATTAAAAGGAATAAAGAAGAAGCAGACTACCAGGCAGGCCAGCAGAAGCTCTTTGATATTGGGGTTCTCCTTCAGCTTCCGGAACTGGAATACCGACAGAAACTGCCGGGAAAAGGTTCCCTGCCGGTTCGGCTTCAAGGTGGAGGCATCCTTCATCAGAACGATGGAGAGCAAGCCCATGGCAATCACGAAAATTCCCATGGCCCAGAACAGAAGCTGATAATTGTCCTGAGAGGGATCGTAATGTTCGGTCCCTACCGTGGGATTTCCGATATTTACCAGGCTGCCGCCCACCACGGTGCCCAGTACCGTCCCCAACACCGGAAGCACCGCCAGCGCCGCGCCCACCTGGCCGCTGTTAGTATTGTCGGTATAGTCGTTGACCCAGGCGTTGAAACCGCAGTCGTTTCCCATGGAACCGAAAAAACTCATGACCGCGTCCGTGAGCACCACAAGAAATCCCGACAGCGCTACCAGCGCGCCGATACCGCTGTCCCTGGCGTATTCGGTCATGCCAAATAGAATCGTGGTAATTCCCCAGATAATATAGCCGGCGGAGATAAACCGTTTCCGCTTTCCGCTGCGGTCGGACACTGTCCCAAAGAAAAATGTGGAAACCGTCGTGACCAGCGCGCTGACCATGACCATACTGGTCACAATGTTGACGTCCCCGGAAATCTTCGCGTAGACGAAGGTGTTAAACCACTGGTTCTCAATGTTCCAGCAGATCTGGCCCGCCAGACCCATGCCCCAGATGACAAACCAGAAGCGCGCCGCCCCCATCTGTCCGTATTTCTTTTTCCTGTCTTCCATAAAAAGTCCCCCTTTCACATGCCGCTTTCGCTTCCCCTGCCCATATCCGCGATAACTACCCGGCACCGTTTCTTAATCTAAGTTCATTATAACAGAACTCCCCTGCAAATCAACAAATCGAATCTGCGATTAGCTATTTTTACCAAATTCAGCGGCCTCCTTTTTTGTAGTCTTACAATCGGATCCATGCTACAATCAAAATATAGAAAAACATAGACAGAGGGGGGGACTTATATGGCAAGACAGGCAAAGGCGAAAAACGGCAGGCCCAGGCGCTGGCAGTATCTTCTGTACGGATGTTTCCTGGTTTTGGGTGTGCTGATCATCGTAGGCCTTCCGCAGTATTTTCGTCTGCGTTCAAACGGCAGGCTGGAAGCGACAAAAGCGCTGGATCAGGTCTGCGACACCTTCGATGTAAAGATCATCGATTTCCGGCACAGGATTATGGGGATGGTGCAGACACACGCCTTCGCCGAATCGGACACGCCGGCGGGAAAGGTCGAATATTTCGAGGTAAGGCTGTTTCCGGACAGCGATACTCCGGAAAAGCTGGAGCTATCCTCCGATGAAGACACAGAATTCTACGATCAGGTGTGGGGCATCATGAGCGAATACAGAAGCGCGATGGACTCCCTTGCGGTTCTGCCTCCCAAATCTCCCTATCAGTGGAGACTGACAGAACTTCCCTCCGGCGAATGCATGGCCATCTGGCACGAAGAGGAAACTCCCAATGAGCTGCATCTGCTGACATGGTAGGAAGGGGAACAAGATCTCGGTAAAAAAGGAAACGGCATACAGCATAAAACAGCGCAAAAATACAGGGCTGCCGCGTCTATGATAAAAGCACAGACGCGGCAGCCCGCATTTGTTTCATATAATGTTTTCTCTCATCCCTTTTCTCAGTCCTCAATAAACTGATCATGGGCAGCGCGCATGGCCTTATCCACATCCGCCTCGTCGATCAGCACGGTAATGCGGATCTCGGAGGTGGCGATCATGCGGATGTTGACGCCCGCCTTGTAGAGCGCCTCGAACATTCCGGCCGCAACGCCGGCGTTGGTCTGCATACCGGCGCCGACCACCGATACCTTCGCCACGGTGTCATCCAGCTCAATCTTCTGAATTGTCAACTTCTTCTGATTTTCTGTCAGCACCTCGACCGCCTCCTTCGCGTTGTCCCTGGAGACGGTAAAGGAGATATCCTTGCTTCCGTCACGTCCGATGGACTGCAGGATCACGTCCACGTTGATGTTGTGCTTTGCCAGAAGGTCAAAGACCTTGAAGGCGATTCCCGGCTCATCCTTCAGGCCGATAATTGCGATTCTGGCTGCGTTCTTATCCACAGCGACTCCACTAACAAGCATTCTCTCCACTTCTGCATCCTCCTTAACAATTGTACCTTCTGCGTTATTTAAGCTGGAACGTACCACCAGCGTTACCCCGTATTTCTTTGCCAGCTCCACGGAACGGTTGTGAAGCACCTTGGCGCCCAGAGTAGCCAGCTCCAGCATCTCATCATAGGAAATTTCCTTCATCTTCTTGGCGTTGGGAACGATCCGCGGATCGGCGGTGTACACACCCTCCACATCCGTGTAGATCTCACAGGCGTCCGCCCGCAGAGCCGCCGCCAGAGCCACCGCCGTGGTGTCGGAACCGCCGCGTCCGAGAGTGGTCACGTCGTCAAATTTATTCACGCCCTGGAAACCGGTCACAATGACAATCTTGCCCGCGTCCAGCTCATTGCGGATCCGCTCGGTATCGATCCTCTTGAATCTGGCGTTTCCGTAAGTCGCCGTGGTGTGCATTGCCACCTGGAAGGCATTCAGGGAAATGGCCGGAACACCCAGGGAGGCCATAGCCATCGCCATCAGAGATACGGAAACCTGCTCGCCTGTGGCAAGCAGCATATCCAGCTCCCGCTTCGGAGCATTGGGATTGATGTCAGCCGCCTGGGCGATCAGCCCGTCTGTGGTTTTCCCCATGGCGGAGAGCACAACCACCACCTGGTTTCCCTTCCTGTAATCCTCGATACAGCGCTTTGCCACATTGAAGATTCTCTCCTTGTCCGCAACGGAACTTCCGCCGAACTTCTTTACTACCAGCATAACTTCCTCCTATTTTTCAAAAAGCTTATCTATCAGATGATGCCCCTCCGGTACATAAATACCGGAAGCGGCTCCCTCTCTCTCATTATATGCCCAGCTGTGAGACTGGGGGCTCGTACTGTCATAGAGCATATAGGGCACGCTGTCCCCGGTGTGGGTGCGGATGCAGATCGGCGTGGGATGATCCGGCAGCACCAGCATCCGAAAATCACAGCCGGCGTCATTGAGTCCCTGCACCAGCGGCCGGATGACCCGCTGATCCAGATTTTCAATGGCCTGTACCTTCCGCTCCACGCTCCCCTGGTGGCCCATCTCATCAGGCGCCTCCACATGAACGTATACGAAATCACAGCCGTCCTCCGACAGCGCCTTTACCGCAGCTTCGGCCTTGCCCTCGTAGTTGGTGTCCAGCCCTCCGTTGGCCCCCTCCACGGCGATGACCTTCATGCCGGTCCCCACGGCAATGCCCTTCAAAAGATCCACCGCGGAGATCATGGCGCCTTCCTTGTGATTCTTCTCGGCGAAGGACATCAGGGACGGCCGGGTGCCCGCGCCCCAGAACCAGCAGGAGTTGGCCGGGTTCTTTCCCTGCTTTTTCCGCTCGATATTGATGGGATGATTGACCAGAATATCGTAGCTCTTCTCCATCATCTCCCGCAGCGTGGGATCCTTCGGCAGCTTGTCCCCGATGACCTGTCCCAGGATATCGTGGGGCTGGGTCAGCGGCATGACCGTGCCCTGATCCACAATCAGAAGGTGCCGGTAACTGGTGCCCACATAGAAGGTGTAACCCTCCCGCTGTAGCCCCTCCTTCACGGCCTCCAGCAGTACCGCCGCATCTTCTGTAGAAATCTCCCCGGAGCTGTGGTCGATGATCCTGCGCTTTTCATAGGAATCCTCCTCCTCGGAGAGGGTTACCAGATTACAACGGATCGCCACGTCCGTGGATTTCATGGGAACGCCGATGCTCAGCGCCTCCAGAGGCGACCTTCCCGAATAATAGATCTTCGGATCATAGCCCAGCACCGACAGATTTGCCGTGTCGCTTCCCGGGCTCATGCCGGCGGGAACCGTGTGCACCATACCGATCTCGCTGACCTTTGCCAGCTCGTCCATCATCGGCGTCTTCGCGTACTCCAGCGGCGTTTTTCCTCCCAGCTCCTCAATGGGCTGGTCCGCCATGCCGTCTCCCAAAACTACCACATATTTCATCTCGCTCACTCCTTACGCCATGCGGATCATCTGCAGCACGCCGCTCAGTTTACCTGCCTGCTGCCGGTATTCCCGCTCACTCATCTCGCCGGTCACAAAACCGTTCTCTCCGGACACGCCGGTGTCCACAACCTCCACATCTCCGAAGGCCGCCTTTACCGCGTCCATGCCATCCTCCGCCCGGACGAAGTAGCGGTACCGCTGCTCCATGGGATCCGCCAGAATCATCTTCTCCTTATCCCAGCGCAGGTAAATGTTCTTGTCGATATGCTTTGCCATATCCACCATATCCGCCACAACAGCGCTGGCCGTGGGGAGCTTTCCCGCGCCGCTGCCGTAGAACATGCCGTCTCCCAGCATATTGCCATGGACGAAAATCGCGTTGAACACATCATCCACATGATACAGCGGATGATCCGGCGTCAGCAGAAACGGCGCCACGCGCACCGAGTAGGTATCCCCGCTCATTTTGCTGTCCGCCAGAAGCTTGATGGTTCTTCCCATGGCGTTGGCGTAACGGATATCTGTGGCCGTGATATGGGAAATTCCCTCGGTGGGGATATCCTGATAATCCACCTGTTTTCCGCATACCAGGGAGGTCAGAATCGCGATCTTACGGCAGGCATCGTAGCCCTCGATATCCGCCGTGGGGTCCTTCTCCGCGTATCCCTTTGCCTGGGCGTCCGCGAGCACCTCGTCAAAATCCGAACCCTCCCGTGTCATCTTTGTCATCATGTAGTTGGTGGTTCCGTTGATAATACCGGTAATCCGCTCGATCACATCGCCGGTCAGGCAGGACTGCAGCGGACGGATAATTGGGATTCCGCCTCCCACCGAAGCGCCGAAGAGAAAATTGACCTTGTGCGCTCTGGCAATCTCGATCAGTTCCGCTCCGCGGTCCGCAACCAGCGCCTTATTGGAGGTAGCCACATGCTTGCCCTTTTCCAGCATCGCCTTCACGAAAGTGTAGGCCGGCTCCACGCCGCCCATGGTCTCCACCACAATCTCTACCTCCGGGTCCTCAGCGATGATCTTGTAATCGTGAACCACCTTGTCGGCAATAGGATCTCCCTCAAAATTCCTCAGATCCAGCACATACTTCAGCTCCAGCGGCTCCCGGCACCGCTTCTCGATCACGTCTCTGTTGACTTCCAATACTTCCGCCACACCGGAACCGATGGTTCCGTATCCCATAATTGCTACTTTCATCGTCTTTCTTACTCCCTGGCTAAAATTTTCACATAGTGAATCCCCGGCGTCTCCTCGATCACACCCGTCATCTCCGAGATATCGCCCGTCTGGGGAAGCACATCCACACTCAGTGTCAGCGAGGCAATGCCATTGACCGGAATACTCTGGTGTATGGTCAGAATATTGGCCCGGTACTCCGCCACCGTCTTTAACACCAGGGACAGAAGCCCCGGCTCGTCGTCCAGCTGGATGACCATCGTGATGGTCCGTCCTTTGCTGTTGTCGTGAAACGGAAAAATGTCATCTTTATATTTGTAAAAGGAACTTCGGCTGATTCCGGTAACATCTACGGCTTCCTGCACGGAAGCGCATTTCCCGGAATCCAGAAGTCTCTTTGCCTCCACCACTTTCAGCAGCACCTCCGGCACCGCCTTCTCTTTCAAAACAAAATAGGTAGTCTTATCTGCCATCCTATCCTCCGAGACTGTCTTTGACAG
>CASECT010000117.1 GCA_949286525.1 uncultured Eubacteriales bacterium
GCGGCTGCGGGGAGTCGAAGGAGAGCGACAACACGTTTGGATGGTGGATCTACGCCACAGACGGCCAGGGGACATATTACACGGATTATGATGACAATCCCGCCGTGCAGTGGATGAATCATCAGACCTGGGATGTGGAGAACGGCGGCATCGCGAAAGACGGCGACGGAGCAAAGGTTACCTTTACGTTCCAGGCGCCGATTGCGGGCAGCGAGACGGACAATTTTAACACGATGATGAGCACCGGCGAGTATCCGGAACTCATTGATCTGAATGTGGCTGAGAGCGCGGAGACGCTGGTGGAAGAAGGTATTCTGGTAGATATTACGGAATATGTGGAGAAGTACATGCCGAATTATCAGGCACTGCTCGAGAAGTATCCGGATATCAAGGGAAAAGTAACCAACGTGGACGAGGATGGAAATGTTCATTATTATAAGCTCTGCAGTATTTTTGACGGCATGGCGGATCCCTGGGCCGGTTATGTGTATCGCCGGGACTGGCTGGTAAAATACGCAACGCCGACCGAGTATGTGTGGGACTGGGACAGCGACTATGTAAAAGAGAACGGCCATCCGGCAGTGACGCCGTTGTCTGAGGCGCAGGCGTCCGGAAATATGGAAGGGTGGAAGAAAAATGAGGTGACATCCTTTACCATGACCCAGGGCGAGGATCCGGACAATGACTGGCAGGACAATGTGATTTTCCCGAGCGGAAAGGATTATCCGTATACCATCAGCGACTGGGAATGGATGCTGGAGGCATATCAGAAGGCAATCGAGGAGCGAGGCTGGTCAGAGGATTCTAACGCTTACGGAACTACGGTGTCCTACGCGGGCGTTTATTCCATGGGAGAGCTGGCTTCTTCCTTCGGCGGCGGAGGTATGACATGGTCTGTGGACGAAGATGGACAGGTGTATTACGCCGGCACTTCCGACAATTTTAAGACCTATCTGGAATGTGTCAATCACTGGTATGAGGAAGGATGGCTTGACAAAACCTTCGAGACGCGCACCACGGATATGATGTGGATGATCAACGAGGCGGGATGCACGCAGGGCAAGGTCGGCATGTGGCTGGGGACAGTAGCGGTTCTCGGAGATACGATCCGCGTGACCTGCGCGAATGAGGAAGACGCTCAGGACGCCTATGTCATGGGATGCCCGTTCCCGATCAACGATGTGTACGGAAGCGATGAGCAGAAATTCAAGGAGCCGGACGCTTTTTACGCGGATTCTCTCGTGGGAGCGGGAACCGGGTTTACCAACAAGATCGAGGACAAGAGCGAGGAGGAACTGGCTGCGCTGTTTACGGCTCTTGACTGGACCTATACACCGGAAGGTGGCAATCCCATGGTCTTTGGCTTAAGCAGCGAGCAGATGGAAGAATACACGCCGGAGAACAATATTTATGAAGAATATGGCTTTACAGCCGGCTATGATGTGATTGATAATGGAGATGGAACGGTATGCTACAGGACCCAGTTTGCTTCCGGAGATGATACCGCGAACGCTTTCCGGAACGGACGGATGGGCGTCGGACTCCGGCTGACAGGCAACGGAGAAGGACTTGATTATACAGTGGAGTACGCGGACACGGCAAAGGTAACCGCCGACGCGAAGAAACATTTTGCGGCGTACCGGGATACGGCCAGCGTTATGGACTATCCCAAAATGTTTGACGATCAGGAAGGCGATCTCTACAATAAGACTTCCAACAGCCTGTTGGAGACGATCTCCATTGAAGTGCCAAAACTGGTCAAGGGGGGACTCGGCGGCTGGAACGATTATGTCGACGCGGTCAATCAGTACGACCCCCAGGCGGTAACGGAGATCCTTCAAAAGTATGTGGATCGTATTAACGCGGCCGAATCATAAAACCTGAATCATAAAAAGGAAAGGATCGTAGAGAAAAATGAGAGCAGTGCGGCTGAGAACGGAATATTTGACCAATCCCTGTCCCCTGGACATCACGCGTCCGAGATTTTACTGGAATTGTGAGGGCGGCGCACGGCAGAGCGCGTATCGGATTGTGGCGACAAGAGACGGGGAGGAAGTGTGGGATTCCGGAAAGGTGGATACTTCCGCCATGACCCACATCCGCTATGAGGGTAAACCGCTGCGAAGCAGAGATCATGTGGAGTGGAAGGTGTGCCTGTGGGATGAGAACGGCGTTTCGGGAGAGTGGAGCGAAGCCTGGTTCGAGATGGGGCTTTTGGACAGGAAGGACTGGAAAGCCCGGTGGATCAGCGGGGACTATGAGCCGAAGAAAAATCAGCGCTACCCGGTGGACTGTTTCCGGAAAACCTTCCGGCTGCCGCAAAAGGCGGCGAGGGCGCGGCTGTATATTACCGCGTGCGGAATCTACGAGGCCTGTATCAACGGACAGCGGGTGGGCGAATTTTATTTCGCCCCCGGCTGCACCGATTACCGGAAAAGGATCCAGTACCAGGCGTATGACGTGACGGGACTTTTGCGGGAGAAAAACGAGCTGACAGTGTGGCTGGCGGACGGATGGTTCCGGGGAAGCGACGGGTGCTTTGGAAAAACCAATGTGTTCGGACGCAGGACGAAACTTCTGTATCAGCTCGAAGTGACGACGGAGGACGGGAAAAAGCACCGGCTGTGCAGCGACGATACGACAGAGTGGAGCAGCGACGGACCGATCCGTTTCGCAGATCTGCAGGACGGGGAGATCTACGACGCTTCCCGGTGTCCTTCCTATGGAGGAAAGGCGGTTCTGGCAGAAGAGAGCGTCGCTCCCACCGCCTCCGACAATGTGGAGCCGAAGTGTCAGGAGACGTTTACTCCGAAACTTCTTCGGACGCCGTCCGGCAAGCAGGTGCTGGATTTCGGCCAGAACATCGCCGGGATTGTGGCCTTTCGCGTCAAGGGGGAAAAGGGACAGAAACTGCGGCTGACCTTCGGAGAGATTTTAGATGAGCGCGGAGAGTTTACCCAGGAAAACTTCATGCAGTACAAACCCAAGAAAGAGTACGGGAAACTGGTGGAGATGATCGTCTGCATGAACGCCATAACGAAGACGAAGATCAAGACGGTGCCGACGCCTCTGCAGAAGCTGGAGTTTATCTGCAGCGGCCGGGAGGATACCTACCGTATGCGGTTCGCTGTCATGGGATTCCGGTACGCGCTGGTGGAGACGGACATCGCGATCGACCCGCAGGATTTCCGGGGAGTCGCGGTATATTCCGACATGGAACGGACCGGAACCTTTGCCTGTTCCAACGAGCTGGTCAACCGGCTGTTTCTCAACGCGCTCTGGAGCATGAAGGGGAACTACCTGGATGTGCCTACGGATTGTCCGACCAGGGAGCGCATGGCCTGGACGGGAGACGCGCAGATCTTTTTCAAGACGGCGGCTTACTGCATGGATGTGGCTTCTTTTATGCGCAAGTGGATGCGGGATATCCGGGACGATCAGTTCGCCAGCGGAAAATCCTCCGCGGTGGTGCCCTATCAGGGCTGCAGCCAGCTCTACGATAATACCGGCGCTTCCGTCGGTTTCGGCGACGCGCTGGTGCTGATCCCCTACCGTTATTGGAAAATCTACAACGACGACGCGTTTTTGCGGGAAAATTACGGGATGATGCGCGCGTACGCCATGTTTATGATCAAGAACGCGGGGCCGAGAAAGCCGAAGGAATATCAGGGAAAACCCTGGGCGAAATATCTTTATGAGAAGGGCGTTCATCTGGGCGAATGGCTGGAGCCGGAAGAATTCAGGGATCAGAAGCAGGGCATGGGAGAAGTGCGCACGGAAGAGGCAACCGCCTACATGCATTATTCCATGCGCTGTATGAGCGAGGTCGCCCGGGCGCTGGGAGAGACGGAAGACGCAGCGCTTTTCGAGGAGTACGCGCGGGGAGCGAAGACGGCGTATCAGGCATTGTTTCTGTCGGAGAGGACGGTGGATACGGACCGGCAGGCGAAACTGGTAAGGCCTCTGGCGCTGGGACTTACGGAGGACAATCCGGCGGACAGATGGCCGGGGGAGACCAGGGAGCGGATGCAGGAGCGGCTGGTGGAGGCGGTAAAAAACCGCGGATATCTGGTCGGAACCGGATTTTTGTCCACTGCCTTTCTGCTGCCGGAACTTTGCAAAGGGAAAAGGAGCGACGTGGCGTATCGGATGCTGGAGAATGAGGAAGCGCCGGGGTGGCTTGCGGAAGTGAAGGCCGGCGCGACGACGATCTGGGAAGACTGGGAAGGAAAATTAAGCCATAACCACTATTCCCCCGGCGCCGTCTGCGAATGGCTCTTTTCCGGCGTCGGCGGAATACAGGTGGACGGCGAGAATCATTTCGTGATCGCTCCGGTCTGCGGCGGTACGCTGACCTGGGCAGAAGTCTCTTACAAGAGCCTGTACGGGAAAGTTACCGTCTCCTGGAAAAAGGAGGGAGAAAACTGGAAGATTCGCGTCAGCCTGCCGCCAAACACCACGGCCGATATCCGTCTGCCGGAACACGGCATACTGGAGGAGACACCGGAAGATGCACAGTAAATGTTAATTTTGTCCGTGAGCGCTCTGCGCCCTGACGCGCCAGTCGCCGGGGCGCATACCGGTATACTTGCGGAAAATGGCGGTAAAATAGCTGGGCGATGAAAAGGACAGGCGTTCGGCCACGTCCGCGATGGAAAGACCGGGAAGCAGGAGCAGATCCTTAGACCGGTCGATTTTTCGCTTCTGGATGAAGTAGTTGATGGTCATGCCGGTTTCCCGCTGAAATTTCGCGCTGAGGTAGTACTCGGTATATCCCGCGCTGCGCGCCATCTCCTCGAGACTGATTTTCTCACAGATATGGGTCTCGATATATTCCATGCAGCTTGCCACGGGCGTGGAGTAGGAGCTGTTCTTTCGCGCCTGACGGATTCGGCGAAGAAAGGATTCGCACATTTCCAGAGAATAATTCTGTACGTCGGACACATGGCGGCAGGCTTCCACGCGCTGCAGATAATAGTCGGACAGGTTGTAGGCGCCCTCCGGGGAAACCCCGCCGAGAATCGCGCACCGGCTGCAGAGCGTGATAAAGACGATCAACTCGTCTTTGGCCTGGCGCAGTGGATCCTCCGGGCAGATGGTTCCGACCTGGCCGGCGGAAAATTCGGTCAGCGCAGCGGTCAGATCCGGGATATTGCCGTCTCGCAGAGCAGAGAAAAAGCGGCGCTCGATTTCCCAGGTCCCGTGCCAGTTGACGCTCCCCCAGGACGCGTCCGGTTCCGGCTCGCTGACCTCGTGAAAGAGGTGTACCATGGAGGCGGAAATCTGCTGTCCGGTCACGCAGTAATGGAGCATGACGGCATAGGCGTTGGCGGTATTCAATGGATGGGCCGGGAGCAGCGCAAGCTGCTTTTGCAGGGGAGCCATCATTTCCTGGGAGATGTTCAGCCGGCTGCAGAGATGCCAGATATATTTTTCCGTTGCGGACACGGTAAAAAAGGGACCGAGAAGAAAGAGCGTATGCTCCCGATAAGCGCCGATCCAGGCGATGCCCGTCTTGTCGCAGAAGATTGCCGGAGTCTGCTGATCGGCAAAATAGGAAATCAGGCGTTCAAAACCGTTTCCGAGAAGAAAGAGATCGTAGAAGAACGTCTGACTGGGCGCGTTGCTGTGAAGGAGCGCCCCTGCTTGATCGATCTGCCAGCTATAGAGTTTTTGCCCGCAGAGAAACATTTCCTCCATCTGTCGTATATCCATGTGGGTTTTCATTTCATCACTTTCCTCCATCGTTTTCCTTTTTCAGATATGGAGCCAGAAGCTGATAATCCGCGGGGGCCGAGCATCGGACGCTGCCGTTTTCAATCAGGGACTGCGTCTCGTCCGCTGTGGCGGCCAGGAACACATAGCGCGTGAGCTGGCTCTTTAGATTCAGGCAATCTCCGTGTTCCGTCAGAAAGTATACGTCGCCCTGACATTGCCGTACCGTCTCAAGAAAAGAGACGGGGCGGATTCCTTCTTTCAATTTCATGAGTTTTCCCCCTCGTATCTGTATTTTAATCCTATTTTACGGAGAAAGAAAGGAAGAAGATATAAAAAATCACGGAATCCTTGTAAAAATTGACAGTTATGCGTAAATTTTCTTATGCCTTGGACGGGAAGGGAGAGTACAATGGGAGAAACCGAAAGGGACAAATCGGAAAGGAGAGACAGAATATGAAGAGAGTAAAGGACAAGGAAATTTTGGTGGGCGCGGATTTCGCGGGATTTCCGCTGAAGGAGGCAGTGGTGGAGCACCTGAAATCCAAAGGCTGGCATGTGACGGACATCGGCGTGCGCTCCGCGGACGAGGAGAACCCGGAGATGTTCCACCGCATCGGTCTGAAAGTGGGAGCGAAAATTTCCGAGGGCGAATTTGAGCGCGCGCTGATCTTCTGCGGGACCGGTATGGGGATCCACATCGCGGCCAGCAAATGCCCGGGAGTCCACGCAGGGGTGGTGGAGAGCGTTCCCGCGGCGCTGCGGGCGATTACCGGCAACGGCGTCAACGTGCTGGCAATGGGAGCTTTCTATGTGGCTCCTCAGATGGGAAAGGATATCGCGGACGCGTATCTGAACGCAGAGCTGGGCAGCGGTTACGAGTGGTGGCCGAATTTCTACGAATTCCACAAGCTGGCGATTGATGAGCTGAATGCCTTTGATTATGAGGAGTTTAAGAGGAACGGGTTTGAGGTAAAGCATCTGGGAGATTATCCGCTGGAACTGATGGACCGGCCGGACGGATTATAAATTTCTTATGGAATCCATTACAACTCCGATATTTTTTCCCGGAGGCAGCAGGTGTATAATAACAGGCAGGAGTACAGAAAAATACGATTGAGGCAGGAGGAAGATACGGATGAAAGCGATTATGGTTATGTTTGATTCACTGAACCGGCGCATGCTGAGCACTTACGGCTGTCAGGACGCTCACACGCCGAATTTTGACCGGCTGGCGCGGCACGCGGTTACCTTTGACAACTGCTATGTGGGCAGTATGCCCTGCATGCCTGCCAGGAGGGAACTTCACACCGGACGCTACAATTTCCTGCACCGGAGCTGGGGGCCGCTGGAGCCTTTTGACGACTCTATGCCGGAGATGCTGAAAAGGCACGGCGTCTACACCCATCTGACCACGGACCACCAGCACTACTGGGAGGATGGGGGCGCAACCTATCATCAGAGGTACAATTCCTTTGAGTTCAGCCGTGGTCAGGAGGGAGATCCCTGGAAAGGACATGTGAAAGATCCGGATATGTCCGGGTTCCGGCAAAGTGAGAGCGATCGGGCGAAAAAGCAGGCCATGAAGCAAATGGGCATGCCGGATATGAACCGGAACGACGCGGTCAACCGGCTGTACCTTACCCATGAGGAGGATATGCCCCAGGCAGTGACCTTCCGCCACGGTTTGGAGTTTATCGACGAGAACCATGACGCGGACAACTGGTTTCTGCAGATTGAGACTTTCGATCCCCACGAGCCGTTCTTCGCTTCCGAGCGGTTCCGCCAGATGTTTCCGGATCCGGATTACACCGGGAAGGAGTTTGACTGGCCGCCCTACGCGAAAGTGACGGAGACGCCGGATGAGGTGGAACATTGTAAAAAACGCTACCGGGCGCTGGTGGCTATGTGCGACCATTACCTGGGCAAGGTGCTGGACGCCATGGACCAGTACGGACTTTGGGAGGATACCATGCTCATCGTAAATACCGACCACGGATTCCTTCTGGGAGAACACGGCTGGTGGGCAAAATCCATGATGCCTTATTATAATGAGATCGCCCATATCCCCATGTTTATCTGGGATCCGAGAAGCGGGGCGCAGGGAGAGCGCAGATCGGCGCTGGTGCAGAATATTGATATGGCGCCCACCCTTCTTTCCTGGTTTGGCCTTGAGCCCACAAAAGATATGCTGGGGAAATCGCTGGAGCAGACTATAAAGGACGATACGCCGGTGCGTCGGTACGCGCTGTATGGGAGCCATGGAAATCACATCAATATCACGGACGGGCAGTACGTCTATATGCTCTGCCCG
>CASECT010000118.1 GCA_949286525.1 uncultured Eubacteriales bacterium
GCAACCCAGGGCGCCCCGCCGAAGATCGCTCCGGCGATCATGGCGATAAAGGGCATTTTCGCCCCGCAGGGAATGAAGGTCGTCGTCATGATGGTCATGCGGCGGTCTCTCTCGTTTTCAATGGTACGGGATGCCATGATACCCGGCACGCCGCATCCGGTTCCGATCAGCATCGGAATGAAAGATTTTCCGGAAAGGCCAAATTTGCGGAAGATACGGTCCATGATGAAAGCCACGCGGGCCATGTAACCGCAGCCCTCCAGGAAGGCCAGGAAAATAAACAGTACAAGGATCTGAGGCACAAATCCCAGAACCGCGCCGACGCCGGCCACAATACCGTCAAGGATCAGTCCGGACAGCCAGTCAGCGCATCCGATGGAATCCAGCAGGTTGCCCACCAGCACCGGAATACCGGGAACCCAGATGCCGTAGTCCGCGGGATCCGGCTCCCCGCCGTAGGAATCCAGCACTGCCTGCGCCTCCTCAAGATCCGCCATGTCAGCGGTCTCCTGCGTTACTTCCAGCGTCTCTTCATCCTCTACATCATAGGTAAAGGTGCCGTTCTCCGGCTCGCCGTTTTCCTCCACATACACGTCGTATCCGTCCACAATCAACGCGGCGTCGCTGTACTCCTCGGCGTCCGCATTATAGTCCGCGGAACCGATGGCAAACAGATGCCAGCCGTCGCCGAACACGCCGTCGTTGGCCCAGTCAGTGGCCCAGGTGCCGACCGTAGTGACGGACACATAATATACGATGACCATGACCAGCGCGAAAATAGGAAGCGCCAGGATGCGGTTTGTCACAATCTTATCAATCTTATCGGAAGTCGTCAGCTTCCCTTTGCTGTTCTTTTTCAGACAGGATCCGATGATGGAACCTATGTAATCATACCGCTCTCCGGTAATGATGCTCTCCGCGTCGTCGTCCATCTCCTCCTCGCAGGCTTTGATGTCCTTTTCAATGTGATCCACCATCTCTTTGGAGAGGCGCAGTTTCTCGATAATTTTCTCATCCCGCTCGAAGAGCTTGATGGCATACCACTTCTGAACCGTCTCGTCCATATCGTGAAGCACCAGCTCCTCAATATGAGCCAGAGCATGTTCCACGCTTCCCGAAAACTGATGGCGGGGGCGAATGGCTTTTCCTGTCCGGGCAGCCTCAATCACTTTCTTTGCCGCTTCATTTACCCCGGTTCCCTTCAACGCCGAGATCTCGCAGACCGGAACTCCCAGCTCCTCGGACAGCTTCTTCGTATTGATCTTGTCGCCGTTCTTTCGAACAATGTCCATCATGTTGACAGCGACCACTATCGGAATACCCAGTTCGATCAGCTGTGTGGTCAGATAGAGGTTTCTCTCCAGATTGGTTCCGTCCACGATATTCAGAATCGCGTCCGGCTTCTCGTCGATCAGATAATTTCTCGCAACCACTTCCTCCAGTGTGTAGGGAGACAGGGAGTAGATTCCCGGAAGGTCCGTAACCGTTACCTCACGATCAACCTTCAGTTTTCCCTCCTTCTTCTCCACCGTAACACCCGGCCAGTTTCCCACAAACTGATTGGAACCGGTCAGCGCGTTGAACAGTGTGGTCTTGCCGCAGTTCGGGTTACCTGCTAACGCAATGCGAATTCCCATCTCACGCTTCCTCCTTCAAAACAATCATCTTTGCATCTTCCTTGCGCAGAGACAGCTCATATCCGCGCACCATAACCTCCACCGGATCTCCCAGAGGGGCAATCTTGCGGATATAGATCTCAACGCCCTTGGTAATTCCCATGTCCATAATCCTTCGCTTTATGGCGCCGCTGCCCTGGATTTTTTCCACCGCGACGGTCTCGCCGACCTTTGCGTCCCGTAAAGTTTTCATACTCTTCCTTCCTCCATCATCGTCATATCATAATCTTGGCGGCCATCTCACGGCTCAGCGCCACCCGGGAATCCTTGATATTCAAGATCAGGTTCCCATTGATGTCGGAGACCACACTCACATGCGCCCCCGGAACAAAGCCCAGATTTTCCAGGAATTTTCTGGTATCCTCCCTGCCGCCCACTTTTTTAATCAGCTGATCTTCTCCCGGATCTGCCATGGTCAAAGGCATCATAACCATCCTTCCTTTCTGTCTGTCTGTTTGGTTCCCTCCTCTTTTTGCGGTTAGAATTTGCTAACCATCCGGCAAAAAAAGAAGTGCGTTAGCAGAGTCTAATATTTATCTCTAACACGTTACATATGTTAGCACTATCTAACTTTAATGTCAATCATATATTTTAGAAAAATTTCTCAATTTTCCATTGTTATTTTCTTCTCTGTGTTTTATAATATTATCTATACAAACGTATAGATTTTGTACCGGCAAAAATGGAGGTCTTCTGAAATGGAATCTAAAAGTAATCCAAAAAATAATTTTCTCTCTCAGGAAATTTTCGCCACTGAATCCATCTGGAAACTGATGGCGAAGATGTGCGTTCCCGCTGTGCTTACAATTCTGATCATGGTATTGTACAACATGGCGGATATCTATTTTATCGGGCAGACCGGCGACAGCTACAAGGTAACCGCCCTCTCCCTTTGCATGCCGATTACTACGGTGCTCTCTGCCCTCGGCAGCATGGTGGGTACAGGAGCCAGCTCCTGCATTTCCATCGCTATGGGGCGTGGCGATACCTCCCGGGTTCACGCCTTTTCCAGCTTTTCCTTTTACTTTTCGCTGCTGGTCGGCGCCGCTTATGCGATCGTGATTTACATTTTTATGAACCCGATCCTGAATCTCCTGGGCACCAGCCCCAATACCAGAGATTTCGCCCAGTCCTACCTGTTTTTCATCCTGTTGGGCGCGCCTCTCGTGATGGTCAACACCTGTATGGGGCAGGTTATCCGCTCTGAGGGAGCCGCTACCCAATCCATGATCGGCAATACCATCGGAACCATTGTCAATATCATTCTGGATCCGATTTTTATCCTGACTTTCGGCCTGGGGGTTCCGGGCGCCGCTATCGCGACCGTCATCGGAAATGCCTGCAGTACCGTATTTTTTATCTATTACCTGCTGAAAAAATCTCAGAAAATGTCAATCCTGCCAAAAGACTTTTCCTTTCAACGGTCTCTGGTTTTCGCGATCCTGTCTATCGGACTGCCATCCGGTATCAGCACCCTTTTAAACAGCCTCAGCAGCATCTTCGAGAATAATCTCCTGGTAGAGCACGGAGATCAATATGTGGCGGCTCTCTCTGTTGCCGGCAGAGCCACCATGATCATAGGCATGCTTCAAATGGGCATCGCCATGGGTGTGCAGCCCATTGTCGCCTACAGCTACGGAGCGAAAAAATGGGACCGCATGAACGAAACCATCAAAAAAACAGCCGGCTTTACCCTGGTACTTGGTTTGATTCTTACTGTACTCTGCCGCATCTTCAGCCAGCAACTGGTAACGGCTTTCATAGATGACGCGCAAATCATCCCTCTGGGCGTCTATGTGATCAGTATCAGCACGCTGACAGGCCCGCTGGCCGGTGTCTATCAGCTCTGTACCACCTTCCTGCAATCCACGGAGAAAGCCAGTTACGCTATCTTTGTGTCTGTGCTGCGTCAGGGGCTTGTCTTTATTCCGGCTCTGTATATCATGAACCGGCTGTTTGGCTTCGACGGCATCGTGTGGTGTCAGCCGGCAGCCCTGATCTGTTCCCTGGTCCTGGCCTTTGCCCTCGCCATGCGCCACTACCGGCAGCTTCGGAAAAAAGACGCGGAGGATACCGCCGCCTCCTCTGAATTTTCAGAAAATCCCGCTTGCAAGAAGGAGATTACCGCATGAACACAAAGAACAATAAAAAATTCCAGGAGACAGAGAAGCTGATCTGCAACACATTCCTGGAACTTCTGAATACGAAAAAATTCAGCGAAATAACCATTACCGAAATCTGCCGGCAGGCCGGCATTACCCGGGCCACCTTCTACGCGCACTGCCGGGACACCCGGGAACTGATGTCCCGGACCGACGAAATGCTTTCAGCGGACCTTGCCGTCTCCCTGTGGCAGTATAACAGTTCCCACAGCGACCCCTGGAAACTGGAAAATTGTTTCCGGCAGCTTTTTGACCATATAAAAAAATACCGGCAGTTTTATCGGATCTATATCTCGCACATTCAGATCCTCCCTCTGTTTGAGAAACTTCCGGATGTCTATCTGCAGATCAGCGGCAAAGATATCTATGGGGGCAGCCATCGTCTGGCAGGTGTGGACGCCCGCAAGGTAGAATTCCACAGCGCATTCTTCTATGCCGGCATGACCGCCTTTCTCAGCGTCTGGCTGGCAGGCGGCTGTCGGGAGAGCCCAGATGAGCTGCTGCAACTGATTTACGACCAATACCATCCGGGTCAGAAAACCCCAAAGTCCCATGGGGACGGTTTTCCTTCGGACCCGAAATCATAACCCTCCAGGGGAGGGAACAGCCATATCTCTCCCCACAGACGGCGCGCATATGAGCACTGCTGCTCCCTGCGCGCCGATAACATTATGTCTCATCTGAAATCTGACGTCCCTCATGATCCATATGATAATTCTCGCGTAAAATCAGCTGAGAGACCGGGACAATCTCATATCCCTCTCCCTGAAGGCTCTCAATCAGAGCGTCCAACGCTTCCGCCGTATATTTTGCCCCGTTATGGCAAAGGATGATACTGCCGTTGCCCAGGTGTTTGTGCTGCGTCACGGTTTTTATAATGGAATCCACTCCGTAGTCCTTCCAGTCCAGGCTGTCCACATCCCACTGAATACTGTAATATCCGCACTCTTCAGCTGTCCGGATAACCTCGTTGTCATAATCCCCATAGGGCGGGCGGAACAGAAACATCTCACATCCCGTCAGCTCCCTAACCTCCTCATGTACGTCCATAAGCTCCTGCCGGCATTCTTCTTCTGAAAGTTCCGACATATTCTTGTGATTCGCGCTGTGATTTCCCAGATCATGCCCCGCCTCATAAATCGCCTTTACATCCTCCGGATAGTTCTCGACCCAATCCCCGGTCATAAAGAAAGTGGCATGGACATCATGAGCTGCCAGAATATCCAGAATCCTTTTGGTATCCTCATTCCCCCAGGCAGCGTCAAAACTCAGAGCCACTTTCTTCTCCTCTGTATCTACACAGTAAATCGGCAGTTCTCTTCCGTTTACATTGCTGCTCACAGAGACGTTTTCGGAGAGATATGCCCCTCCCGCTCCGAGCAAAAGAAAAAACAACCCGAGCGGCAGCAGCTTTGCAGTGATAAAAGATTTTCTCACGAAAACCTCCTATGCTTTTTCTACAATGTATGCTGTCTGCGGGTTGTTTCACGACAGATTTTCTTATGAAGTTCTTATACCATCTGGGCTTTCAGCAGATTTGTAGTGCCTGCGATACCCACCGGAACGCCTGCGGTAAGAACGACGGTATCGCCCTCTTCCACCATGCCTTCCTCTCTGGCGCGGGCCAGGGCGTGATCGAAGAGTTCCTCGGAATTGTCCTTCTCATCGATCAAAAGCGGCGTGATACCCCAGCACATGTTCAGCTGACGCCATACGGATTTGGAAAGACAGCCGCCGATGATGGGACAGGGCGGACGATATTTTGAGATCATGTGGGCCGTTCTTCCGGACTTGCTGACCGTGACAATGGCCGCCGCCTCCAGATCCCCCGCCATCAGGCAGGCGGAATGGGAAATCGCATCCGTGATATTGGTCTTGCCCTCCAGTTTCCGGTTGCGCAGACGCATCAGATAGTGAATATCCGACTCCGTACGCAGCGCTATCTTTGCCATAACCGACACCGCTTCCACCGGATAGTCGCCGGCTGCAGTCTCGCCGGAGAGCATGATGCCGCTGGTACCGTCGTAGATGGCGTTTGCCACATCCGTCGCCTCGGCTCTGGTAGGTCTGGGATGGCTCATCATGGAATCCAGCATTTGGGTAGCGGTAATGACGATTTTCCCGGCGTTGTACACCTTTTTGATAATCTGCTTCTGGATGACCGGAACATCCTCCAGAGGAATCTCCACTCCCATATCGCCACGGGCCACCATGATACCATCGGAAACCCGGATAATCTCATCCACGTTGGCAATTCCCTGGTTGTTCTCGATCTTGGCGATAATCTGAATATGATCTCCGCCGTGATCCTTCAGAATCCCGCGAAGCTCTTCCACATCCGCCGCACTGCGGACAAAGGAGGCCGCGATAAAATCGAAATTCTCCTTGACCGCGAAGATAATATCCTTGTAATCCTTGGAGCTGACATAGGGCATGGACAGTTCCACATTCGGCACGTTGACGCCCTTCTTGTTGGAGACCGGCCCGCCGTTCATGACCTTACAGGTAATGTCCGTATCCGTCACGTTCTGCACCTGCATCTCGATCAACCCGTCATCGATCAGAATATGATCGCCCTTTTTCACATCCTTCGGCAGATCCCGATAGGTAATGGAAACCTGATGCTCATCTCCCACCACCTCTCTGGTAGTCAGCACAAAATCCTGTCCCACTTCCAGCCAGACTTTGCCTTTCTCAAACTCCTTCAGGCGGATCTCCGGTCCCTTTGTATCCATCAGTGCCGCCACCGGCACATTCAGCTCCTCCCGGATCTCCCGCAGCTTCTCAAGCCTTCCCAGCTGCTCCTCATGGGATCCGTGAGAAAAATTGAATCTGGCCACATCCATTCCCGCCTCAATCAACTGCCGCAGGACGCCTTCCTTGTCCGTGGACGGTCCAAGCGTACATATAATTTTTGTCTTTCTGATCTGCTTCATGATGTCCTTTCCACCTCTGTCTCAAATCTATTTGCCAATCATGGTGCCATTCTGCCCGCCGATCGCGCTCTGCTGATCAGAAAGTCTGGTAATAAGCACCTTGCGGATAGCGGAATCGCCGATGTACTCCACCGCCGCCTGAATCTTCGGGAGCATCGTGCCCTCCTCAAACTGCCCCTGCTCCATATACATTCTGGCTTCCTTGACCGTCATGTAATCCAGCGGTTTCTCGTCAGCCTGACCGAAATTCAGGCACACCTTATCTACACCCGTCAGGATAACAAGCATATCCGCGTCCACAAGATCAGCCAGACGGCCGGCAATGGTATCCTTCTCAATCACAGCGCTGGCTCCCTTCAGACAGTGATCCTGCGGAAGCACGGGAATCCCTCCGCCGCCGCAGGCAATGACCACCTGTCCGGCATCGCTCAACGTACGGATTGCGTCGATCTCCACGATATCCAGCGGCTTCGGCGCCGCCACAATACGCCGATAACCGTCGCCCTGGGCAATGACATGATTTCCCTTCTTCTCCTCGGCCTCCGCCTCCTCGGCACTCATCAATCTTCCGATAATCTTGGTCGGCCGATAGAAAGCCTCGTCATAAGGATCCACCGTAACCTGTGTCAGAATCGTAGATACCGTCTTGTAGATTCCTCTGCTCAAAAGCTCACTGCGAATAGCATTCTGAAGATCATAACCGATGTATCCCTGACTCATAGCCGAGCATACCGACATGGGTGTCGCTGTATACTCCGGGTAAATTCTGCAGAACTCCGCCATCGCTGTGTGAATCATTCCCACCTGCGGTCCGTTGCTGTGGGTAATGATGACCTGATAGTCCTTCTGAATAAATTCCGCCACGGCTTTCGCCGTCTTTTTGGTAGCCATCTGCTG
>CASECT010000119.1 GCA_949286525.1 uncultured Eubacteriales bacterium
CCGTAAACGCTGTAATACTCGGCGGAAGCATGGGTAAAATGTCCGCCGGGCTTCGGCGCGATCACAAAGTGATTCTCCCCGGCCACATGGATGCCGCACATCTCCCGAAACAGCCACTCGCAGACCGCTCCCTTGGAATAATGGTCCAGAGACGCGATGCCCCCCTGAGCGCTGGTGCCTTCCCAGGACTCCCAGATGGTGTTAGCGCCCGACTTTGGCATGAACAGCCATCCGGGCATCTCCTCATTTTCCAGCAGACGATAGGCCGCGTCCATGTCGATCTCCTGAAGAACGTCCAGAATCAGCGGCGTGGACAGAAATCCCGTTCCCAGCCGCCAGCCGTAATGCTCCAGCGCCTCCAGCAGGCGCTTCTTCGCGTACTGTTCCTGCTCCTCGTCCAGAAGTCCGAAATACAGGGGCCGCACCAGGGAAGCCTGCCGGTCCGTATCCAGAGAGTACTCCGACGTCCGCACCAGGGCCTGATAGGCCAGACGCACTTTCTCCTCGTAGAAGGCGAAGATCTTCTCGTCCTTCTCCTTGCCCAGCTCCCGGGCGATCTCCTTCATCAGGCGCATCACATACACGGTATAAGCGGTGGACACTTCCGGGTGGGGCGCAATCATATCCGTCCACTTGTTCGGATGCACGTCCGCCGGCTCCGCCCACTCTCCGTAGGACTGCCCGGTGTTGACCGCGTACTTTCTCGCCTCGCCGGAAAGATGCAGGCTCTTCGCGAAAAGTCCCCGCTTCCCGCACCGCTTGATCATGAAGCGGGCGTACTTTTTCATGGCGGCATAGTTGTCGGCGAGTATCTTCCGATCCCCGTAAATCTTCCAGAACCGATAGGGGATCATGACGCCCGCGTCCGACCAGCCCACGGAACCGTTCATGGTCTCCATGTAGGCGTCCACGCCGCCCGCCGGCGCGATCTGGGGGAATCTTCCCTTCTTGTCCTTCGCCTGCCAGTCGCAGAGATCCTGCTCAAATTTTCTCGCAAAAGCCGCGTAGTCCAGAAGGTAGGCCGCCGTATTAAAGAAAATCTGGGCGTCTCCGGTCCAGCCGTGGCGCTCTCTGGTGGGACAGTCCGTGGGGATATCCGCCGAATTGTTCCGGGCGGACCACAGGGTGCTCTCCACCAGGCGGTTGAGGAGCTCGTTGGAACTGTCGAAGAAAGTCCGCTGCTCCATATCCGAGTAGACCGCGATAGCCGTGAAATCTTCCGGCTTCCAGTCCACATCCGTCTCAAGCTCCGCGAGCTGGAATCCGAAAATCGCGAAACTGGTCTTGTAATGGTTCTCCCCCTCCTTGCAGGTATAGCGCACCTGCTGCAGGGGAGTTGTGATCTTTTTGTTGGAGCACTGGATGTTTTTCTGGGTAAACTCCCCGTTCTCGTCCAGCATTTCCCCGAAGCGCAGAAACACCTCCCGCCCTTCCTTTGCCGTAACGGTAAACTCGATATATCCGGCGATGTTCCGGCCGAAATCCAGCACGGTTTTGCCCGCGGGCGTGGTAATGACCTTCGGAGAGAAGCGCTCCTTCTCCCGGATCCACACGTTGTTGGAAGCTGTGGGAACCACGTCGCAGGCGGTTACCCTGGCGCCGCCCCGGGAAGCGCCAACCAGCGGATGGCTCCCCGGGGAATCGCTTCCCGCAGAATCGCTGCCCGGGGAGACGTCCCCCCGGAAAACGCCGGCCTCCCGCCGGGCGTCCACAATTTCCCCGTCCTTGTGGTCGGCAAAGCGGATCGGCCCCTCGTTGCTCCAGAGAAAAGAGCTGTCGGTTCCGATCATCTGAACGGATCCGTCCTCCAGGGTAATCTCCATCTGCGCCAGAAGTTTCGTCTCCGCGCCGTACTGGCAGGTCAGCCCCCATGCGCCTACGCTGCCCCGGTACCAGCCGTCAGCCAGGGAGAAGAAAAGTTCATTCTCTCCGGCCCGCAGCAGATCCGTCACGTCGTAGGTCTGATACTGCAGACGGACGGTGTAGTCGGTAATGCCGGGCGCCAGCACAAAATCGGCGGCCCGCTGTCCGTTGATACGGGCCTCGTAGTCCCCGCAGGCGGTCACATACAACCGCGCCTTCCGTACCCTGGCGGAAGCATCCAGAGAAAATTTCTTTTTAAACAGATCTACCGGGTACCGCTTCTTCTTATCCGGCACATAATCCCCGGTAATCCAGGAGGCCTTCCAGTCCGACGGATCCAGCAGTCCCATCTCAAAGAACGCCTCCTCGCTCCAGTCCCCTTCCGCGTCGTTTTCATCCCAGAGCTTTACCTTCCAGAGAACACGGTCCCGGCTCTTTAAGTCTTTTCCCCGGTAGGGGATGTGGGTCATCCGGCTGCTTTCCACTTTTCCGGTGTCCCACAGCTCCTCGCCCCGGTCATTAACCGCAAGGATGCGGCAGGCTCTCTGCCGCATCCCTCCTTCGCAGTTCCAGAACAGTCTCGGATGTTCCACATCTATACCGACCGGATTTCTCAGATATTCCGTCTGTAAATTGATAGCTCTCACTGCGCGTTTCTCCTCTCTTCCAGTTCCTTTGTCATCTGAGACCGAACCTCACTGTTGATCGGATAGAAATGCAGAATAATGTTGGCGATGATCGTCAATATTGCCGGCAGCAGTGCCGAAATAACCATAAAGCTGTTTAACATGCCCGGCAGCGCCGAGAGATCGCCAATGTAAGTATCCGTCTTGGAATCCACCACATAGCCTACCGCTACCAGCAAAACACCCACCAGAGCGGAGGACAGGGCTGTCTGAGCCTTCTCGATGAACTTACCGACAGATTCCACAATAGCATTGGACTGCTTTCCGGTCTTCCAGAATCCATAGTCCATGCACTCCATGCCGATGACGCTTCCGGGAACAAAACCACATCCAACGATCAGCATAACAAAAGCCAGAAGAATAAAATACAGTACCGGTCCAGCCATTCCCGGAGCCGCGAACACCCCGAACATGTTCAGCACAAACATGATCAGCAGTCCTCCAGCCTGCAGCCAGTTGAAAACCTTGCAGGCTTTCATGGCGTCTCCGAATTTTCGCACAATCATAGGCCCAACCACAGCGCCCAGCATCAGGGGCAGCATCTGCAGCATACCGACAATCATGGTGTAAAGACCGAATTTCGCGGAATCCACCTCCCCGGTAGTCAGATCCGCACAGAACCGATATTTGATATAGTAAGTAGAAGTTGCAAAAATCAGCGTCCATACAAATCCGCTGAAGATTGCGGATCCTTTAGATACCAGCATAGCCTTATTTGTTTTAAACATCATGATGATATCCCGGATGGAAATCTTGTCCTCCTCTCCGGTCGAAGTCTCTCCAAATGATCCCTCTTTCACGCAGGCAATGCCCAGGAAAGAGATCAGGGCAACCGGAATAACGATCGCCGCTGTCACGATGGCAAAAGAATCGTGCATATTCCCCACGCCCGCGTCTACTGCGGTAATAATCTGCAAAACGAAGGCAAAGGGGATGGAGACAAACATCCCGAAAACTCTCGGGTACACGGTCAGTTTCGCCCGGATATTGGTATCCGGCGACATGGTCTGCATCAGCGGATTCGCGGCGAAAAAAGAGGTTCCCACATCGTAAGCTATGTAGAAAAACAGAACATAAATGGTTGTGAGCACCGGATTTTTCGTTACGGCAGAGGGCAGACAATACAACGCCAGAAGAGAAATCGCAGTGATCGCGATACTCAGGAAAATATACGGTTTGTATTTTCCCCATTTCCCAGGTTTTGTGCGATCCATAATCCAGCCCTGCAGCGGATCATCCACCGCGTCGATAACTCTTCCCACCAGCAGCAGCACCGTTCCCAGCGTGGCCGCCATAGCCCCGATACCGGAATAATCGGTCAGATACAGCATAAACATAGAGGTCATGAAGGATGACGCCCCCTGATTCATCCACCCCATGGTGGACAGGCCGAACACATTTTTCCCGTTCAGCGGATACGCTTTTTTCTTTCTCATGGTATAACCCCTTTCTTTTTTTACCTCCGCAACGCGACGCCGAGACCGGCCATGCGGAGACTTTGCGTTATGTTTTATCCATGAAAAGATTATAAAAATTATGTTTCCGTTTGTTTTGTAATTTCGTTCTGTTTTTTGTAATATTACTATATTTTTTCAGGGAAATCTCATTGACCTCTCCACCATACTGTCGTATGATACACTCAGACAAAAAAAGAAGTGGAGTTACAACAATGATGAAAGAATCGACAAAAGAAAAAATGAAAGAACAGGCAGACGAAAAAAACACCGAAGAAGAGGCTGTGGAGGGAACAGAGGAGCAGTCGGCCAGGCGAGAGGTAGATTACGCTTATATCGCCGAAAATATCGCCAACCTCTCCCGTATGTATATCCGTGTCTACCGGGATATGGAGCCGATCGCCATCGAAGACCCCATACAGTTTCCCAAAGATCCGGCCACGCCCTACCTGCGGCAGCTGTTTATGATCGACCAGAAGGCCAGCTACTTTATTACGCCCTATGATCAGTTTTACGGCATTCTCTGCTATGGCCCCATACGCATTATCCTCGGGCCGACTTTTCATATGCCCCCCTCCAGGAAAAAAATTCGGGAATTCATGTTTCAGCTGGGGGTCAAGAGAGATTATTTCTTCTCCTACCAGGATCTGCTGGCCGGCGTTACCCCCATGCCCCTGGAGCTGTTTCTCCATGAGCTCTGCCTGATCTACTATTTTATCAGCGAGGAGAAACTGTTTCTGTCGGATTTTGCCCTGTACGACGCCACCAGCAATATCATCGAGCAGAATCAGCTGGTCAAACGGTACGATGCTCAGGATGCTCCGGCGCCCGCGCCGCTGGACCCCGTTACCTTCGGCAACGATATACAACACACCACCATCGGCTTCGAACAGCAGATGCTGACCTTTATCCGAAACGGCGACCCGGAGGGCCTGAAAAATTATATGGACACCCATCCGGCTGGCCAGCCCGGCAAGACGTCCTCCAGCTACCTGCGGCAACTCCAGAACATCTTTATCGCCACGGTTACCCTCTGTTCCCGGGCGGCCATCGAGGGCGGTCTTCCCGCCGAGGAAGCTCTCTCCCTTTCCGACCGCTACATTCAGCACAGCGAGAAATTTGAGCATCCGGAACAGATCATCAATCTCCAATACCATATGCTCATGGACTATGCCACGCTGGTGGCCCAGCTTGCCGTTGGGGGCGAATATAATTATTTCCTGCGCACCATTACCTCCTATATTCGGGAGCATCTGGACGAGCGCCTGACCGTGGATCAGATCGCGAAGGCCATGCATATGAACCGCAGCTATCTGTCCAACAAATTCATGAAGGAGACCGGCCGTTCCCTCTCCTCCTATGTGATCGATACCAAATTGAAAAAATCCATGGAATATCTGCGGAATACCGACAAGCCGATCATAGAGATCGTCAACCTTCTGGGTTTCTCCTCCCAGGGATATTTCCAGAACGTGTTCAAGAAGCACATCGGCATCACGCCGGGGCAATACCGGGAGAGGGACTGATCAGCGTTATTACTGACACTTCCGCCAGCTTTCTCATTTTCCCGTTCCGTCCGCGAAAGGCGAAAGCTCCAAACGGATAAAATATCCCTGATCGTGGTCGCAGACCGGGCATCGCTCCGGCGCCCGGTTCGACTCACAGATATAACCGCAGTTTAAACAGATCCACCCGCACTTCACGTCGGAGACATAGAGACGGTTCTGTTCCAGAAACTCCGCGAACCTCCCGAAACGGTCCCCATGAAATTTTTCAATCTCCGCGATATTGTAGAAGGACCGCGCCACATCGTCGAATCCCTCTTCTTTGGCTTTATCGCCGAATTTTTTGTACACATCGTCGTGTTCTTCGTACTCGTTGTGCTGGGCCATCCGCAGAAGCTCCGCCAGATCCTCCGTCAGGTCCACCGGGTAGCCTCCGTCCACATGGATCGTCTCCCCCGCCAGTTCTTTCAGGTGCTTATAGAAAATCTCCGCGTGCTCCTTCTCCTGCTCCGCCGTGTAGAGGAATACCCGGGAGATGACTTCCTGCTTCTCCTTCTTCGCCTGTCCCGCACCAAAGGTATAGCGGTTTCTCGCCTGGCTCTCCCCGGCAAAAGCCCGCATCAGATTATCCTTTGTCTCACTGTCTCGAAAATCCACTGCCATGTATGATCGCTCCTTTCCTTTTCTCCCCTGCCTTCCGCCGCCACGAAACTTTCCAGCCACCGGATACCGCCAGGGTATTCACGAATCTCTCCGGCCTTTTCCGGAAAGATCTCCTCAGGAAAAAGGATAAGCGCTTTTCAGGAAAATTATGC
The DNA here is from genome assembly GCA_949286525.1 of uncultured Eubacteriales bacterium. GTDB lineage: Bacteria > Bacillota > Clostridia > Lachnospirales > Lachnospiraceae > Pullilachnospira_A. Next base: position 6,324 of record CASECT010000119.1, read on the forward strand.
AAATTTTATGGAAATGATCAGGAAATCCGCTGAAATTCCCACAGATTCTTGATTTGCGGCTCCAGCGTCCCGTAATCCCACAGTTTCTGGCTTCTGGCCCTGCTGTTGGGATCCCGGACCACATAACCGCCATCCTGCTTCTCCACCAGCACGATAAAATGTCCTTCCGTGGTAAAATCTCCCGGGCGAAGGCTCAGCACCACCGGATGCCCCTGGGAAAGGGCCTGATTGATCCGCCCCTCATCCAGCGGAATCTCTTCCCCTTTTACGCCGAAAGCCATACCGCCCTCCGTCATCAGGCTCCAGGCCGTACCGGTTCCCTCCAGATAGTAACCGTTCTCCATGGCGTAATCCGCTACCTTGTCCGGCGTCGCCCCGCTGTCCTTTGTCAGCTGGAGAACCACCATGGAAAGACAGGTGGGCGCGCATCCCGCCATGCCGATATCACTGTCCCCGTAGGGCGCATAACCCCAGCGCCTGTCCCACTGGAGAATGATCGGATGCTCCCCTGCCAATTCCAGAAGACTGAAGCCCCCGGTCACGCTCCCATTGGAATCCAGATATCCCTTCACAAAGTCCAGCATTTCCCCGTTATTGCAGAGCGCCGCCAGAAGTTCTATGGGATATTCATCCATCCGCTCATAGATCTCCCGGTAATTCTCGTACTGCCCGGCCAGCTGCTGCAGGCGCTGACGGACCTCGCCATCCTCCAGTTTCTCCGGCGCCGCGACCTCTCCTCCGTTTCCGGAATTACCGGATCCTGCCGCGAGATTTCCCGCAAGACGGATTCCTGTTACCAGCACGGCCAGCAGTACCACTACCAGAAGTAATTTTTTCATTTTCCCCCTTCTCCTTCTTGTTCTTCTCCTCTGTCCCTTCCTCACACTCTTTGTCTGTGCCATATTTTTCTTCACTCCTCCTGTCTGTCGTTCAGGGATGATCGTACGCAAAAATCCCTTCCTGATCTTATGCTATCAGAAAGGGATGTTCGGTTCTTCCGTTTTCTCTTGTAAAAAACTTACGAATTTCTGACGTTTTCCAGAGGCAGCGTCACAGTAAACAGGATCGTCTCCTGCTCGCTTGCCGCCGTGATGGTGCCGCCGTGGAGTTCCACAATCTCCTTGGCGATAGCCAGTCCCAGCCCAGCGCCGCCGGTGGTGGTGGAACGGGAGGAGTCCAGCCGGTAAAACTGTTCAAAAATGTGGGACAGCTTCTCCCTGGCGATGGTCCGCCCGTGATTTTTCAGGCGGATCACTACCTGTCTTTTATCTTCCGGTCTGTTCATGGATAACTCAATTGCGCTGTCCGGATAGCTGTAATTGATGGCGTTGCGAAGAAGATTGTCGAAGACCCGCTCCAGCTTATCCGGGTCGCACACCAGGGAAACTCCGGGTTCTATGGCGCTCTCCAGCGTGAGATTCTTCTCCTTTAAAATCGGCAGAAACTCGCTGGCCAGCTGCTCCAGCATCATGGTAAGATCGATCCGGGTCAGCTCCAGCTGCATGGTGGTGAGATTGAACCGGGCAATCTCGAAAAATTCGTTGATCAGGGTCTCCAGGCGCTGGGCCTTGTCCAGCGCAATTCCCGTATACCTGGCCCGCATCTCGGGCGTCAGGTCCGGCTCATCGCACAGCAGGTTCAGATAACCGATCACACTGGTCAGCGGCGTCTTCAGATCGTGGGCCAGATACACGATCAGATCGTTCTTCCGCTGTTCCGCCTCCTTTGCCAGATAGGCGCTGCGCTGAGTGCGCTCCCGCACGCCGTTGAGCTCGTCCTGAATCTCCTTCATGGCTGCCGGCAGCACGATGGGTTCCTCCAGACGGCTGGCCAGCTGCCGGGAAGCCCGCACGCTCTCATGAAGATAGCGCAGCGTCAGCGCCTCAAACCACAGGGTAATAATCAGCCACCCCAGCAGACAGACGCTGACTCCCACCAGCAGCACATTGTCATCCATCCAGTGCAGGATCGGCCACAGAGGATCCGTCGGCAGCCAGATCCTGCCCTGCAGAACATTGTAAGCCAGATATGCCATGGCGACCATGACCAGGGCATAGGCCGCAAGCACAATACAGTAATTTCGAAAAATCCGCTTGCTCAGCGGCGTCTCCACAAAATGTTTTCGTTTCAGTTCTTTAAGGTTCAATCTTGTATCCCACTCCCCACACAGTCTTGATATAGTTCGGTTTTCTCGCCGGCTCCGACAGCTTCTCCCGCAGCCTCGCGATATGGGCCATGACGGTATTGTTGGAATCCAGATACTTCTCGCCCCACACCTGCTCGTAGAGCTCCTCCGAGGGGACCACCTTGCCCTGATGGCAGCACAGATACCAGAGAATCCGGAATTCGATGGGCGTCAGAGCGATCTCCTGACCGTTTAAGGTGCACTCGTGGGTCGCCTGGGAAATCCACAGTCCCCGGATGTCGTATTCCTGAACCTCCCGGGGGTCCCCGCTTTCCTGCTGCCGGGATATATCCTCCCGATTATAGCGGCGGTAGCGCCGCAGCTGGGTTTTGACCCGGGCCACCAGCTCCAGGGGATGAAAGGGCTTCGTCACATAGTCGTCCGCCCCCAGGGTCAGTCCGGTAATCTTGTCCTGGCTCTCCACCTTTGCCGTCAACATGATGACCGGGAAAAAATATTTTTCCCGGATCTTCCTGCATATGGTAAAACCATCCGTATCCGGCAGCATCACATCCAGAATCGCCAGGCTGATCTCCTCCCGGTTCACGCACTCCAGTGCCTCCGTGCCGTTATAAAATTTGCAGACCGTGAATCCTTCATTCTTCAGGTACAGCTCCACCAGATCCGCAATCTCCTTCTCATCGTCCACTACCAGTATCTTCTCGCCCATAACGTCCTTTTCTCCTCCCCGTCAGCACCAGTGTACACCACTCCTCCTGTCCCGGCAACCGCGGTGCGTCATTTGTCAGAAAAACGTAAGAAACCTCAGATCTCCGGCACAAAACTGTCAAAGATAAACAGATCGAAATCTCCTCTGCGCGCCTCCAGCTCCCGCTGGCTCTTAATGGTCCAGGCCACCGCCGGCGCCCGATAGAGATTGCGGCAGATCAGCCGGGAAGTATCTTTATAATGTTTGCAGTTGTATGCGATAAAATCCGGCTTCGCCAGAAAATTAAACAGCATATTGTGAAGAACTTCATAGAAAATCGCCGGAAAAGCCCGGTCCCCGTTTTTCACATAGTTGTCCGACAAAATCCCACGGAAAATTTCACTCCGATGACGCTTATACCACCATACGCCCAGGGGATTGAAGGATTCCATGCAGTAAACTCCGGGATACTTCGAGAGCAGCCGGTCACCCAGCTCGCACACTCTGGTGTCCAGGGCCTCGATTTTATACTCGATGATCAGCGGCACCCGGCCCTTTACCAACTCAAGCACCTGAGCAAAGGAGGGAATTTTCTGATCGGAACCGCACAGCCGCAGATCCTGAAGCTGCGCGAAGGTCAAGTCGCTGACCTTCTTATCCACGCCGCAGACCCGCTTCAGGGAAAAATCGTGAAAGACCACCGGCACCAGATCCTTTGTAAGCTGCACATCCAGTTCAATGCCGAAACCTCTTTCCACCGCCCGCCGAAATGCCGCCAGCGAATTTTCCGGAGCGCCGGAGGCGTTGTCATGAAGTCCCCTATGGGCATACAGTCTTCCCAGAAAGGGGCGCATATCTGCCCGGTTGGTCATCCGCGGCATAACCGCCAGCAGATATAAAACCGCAAGCGCTGCTGCCGATACCAGCAGTATCAGCAGAATCATCATCAGTATTTTCATATCTCTTTCTCTCCTCCGTCTTTTAGCTGTTCATCTTTCGGCCCCAGTGTCCGGTGCGCCGCTGCCGCTATCCATGGCCTTCAGCAGATCCGGCAGTTTTGCAAGGCTTCCGATGGTCGCGTCCGGCACAATCCGCCTCCTCTCCTCCGGCACCTTCCCGTCCTCTCCCTCTTTTGCAGGATGAAACCAGATCGTTCGGATACCGGCGTTTTTTCCGCCCTGAATGTCGGAGGTCAGACTGTCTCCCACAATAACCGCCTCATCCGCAGAAAATCCGGGGATCCTGGCGAAACACCAGTCGAAAAACTCCCGGTCCGGCTTCTTGTAACCGATCTCCTGGGAGATGAAAATGCCGTCAAAATAGCGTTCGATCCCCGCGCTGTCCAGACGGCTGTGCTGCACATGGGGCGTCCCGTTGGACACCAGGTAGAGATGGTAGCGGGGCGACAACGTCTCCAACAGCTCCGGCGCGCCCTCTATGAAAAAATGTCCCATTCCCAGGAATTTCTCATAGATGGCCGTGGCCTTTGCCGGGGACTCCTCGATTCCCAGTTCCCCGAACAAAAGGCGATAGCGCTCGGTCTTTACCTGATCCAGGGTAAGTTTCCCCCGCTCCAGCCGTTTCCACTGGGCAAGGTTCAGCTCATTGTAGCGTTTCAGGATCTTCTCTTCAGACGCTATCCCAAGCTCCGTCAATGTGCGGGACAGGGCCAGCCGCTCCGCCTTCTGAAAATCAAGCAGGGTATCGTCCAGATCAAACAGAATATACTTTATCAACACCGTTTCCTCCTATCTGCACAGACGGGATCTCGAAATCTCCGGGATGTCGAACTCCTGGCGAAATCCCGGGCGCTAAAAAAGAGTTCCGCCTGCGGAACTTTACTCGTTTCATGGGAACGCAGTTTCCTATGAAACGAGTAAAGCGGCGGCGCAGACACCAACCCCCGCACCGCCGCTTTTCTTTTCTTCAGCCTTCCTGTCCTGTCCATCAGCCCAGCTCGGCCAGTTTCTCCTCCAGCTCCTGTACCTTCTCATCAGGGATCTGTCCGTTGGCAAACTTCAGAATCTGCTTGAAGGACATGGGCAGATCCTTTACCATTCCAACCATTGGGCCGTTCATCAGCTCCGGAAGTACCTCCTGCAGTACCTCGTTGGTCTCCGGTGTCGCGATCAGATCCTTTACCGGTGTGTCAAGACTGTACTTTGCCATACTTTTTACCTCGCTCTTTCCTGTTTCCAAATCATCGGGTTACTTTTTTTATTATACTATTCCCCTCCGGGGAAATCTACCGGCAAATTCTGAAATCTGTCGGAAATTTAAGCCAGTTTCAGGACACTGTCCAGCACTCTCTTGGCACAGGTCTGCAGCTCCGCTCTGGTCAGTGCGTAGGGGTGCTGCGGGTTGGACAGAGCGTCCATGATATCTGCGAAATCTTCCTCTCCGCCCGGCATCGTGATGTCGTTTCCGGCCTTCACACATCCTGCCGCGGAAGCCTTACTGTACTTGTTCGTATTCTCGGTTCCGCTCATGGAGTCTCCCATGGATCTGGTTACCAGCCAGTCCGTCATAACCACGCCTTCGTATCCCCACTCGTCTCGAAGCGCGTATGTCTGAATATCCTTCGTATTGCAGGTGTGCTCTCCGTTTACCAGATTGTAGGAACTCATCAGCGCGTGGGGCTGAGAAGTCCTCACGCAGATCTCAAATCCCTTCAGATAAATCTCGCGCATCGCCCGCTCGCTGACCACACTGTTGGACAGGAAACGGTTGGTCTCCTGGTTGTTGCAGCAGAAGTGCTTGATGGTGGTCGCGCAGCCCTTGTGCGCCTGTACGCCCTTCGTGATAGCTGCAGCCGTGCAGCCGCTTACCAGCGGATCCTCGGAATAATACTCAAAATTCCGTCCGCAGAGGGGAGAACGATGAATATTCATGGCAGGAGCCAGCCACATATGTACGCCGAACATCTCCATCTCCTCGCCTACGATATCTCCGCAGGTCTGGCAGGCTTCGGGATTCCAGGTCTGGGCCAGAGCTGTACCGATGGGGATCGCGATGCAGTACTGATAGTTGTAGGGAGCCTTCTGCTCCTCCTCGGAGGGCTTGGGCATCATGGCTGCCATCATCTTCAGCTCTTCCTCATCCATCAGTTCTACAAAATTGTCAAATCCTCCGGAGCTCTTCGCCTCGCCGTTTATCCATTTATACATGGGGCTTAAACGCAGTCCCGCAGGACCGTCCGCCATAACCAGACCGGGCACGCCCAGATCCTTCAGACGACTGCTGGTCTCTCCGGCAGCGCCCGCCACCTGATAAGCCGCGGCTCCGATGGCAGACAGGGGATCTCCGTCCGTCTCTTTGAAATGACCGATACACAGATAAGCCAGCTGTTCATTCGTCAGACCTGCTACAAACTCGTCCAGTGTCTTGTCTCTGGAGACAACCTTCGCAAAGTCAAAGGGCTCCGTCTTCTCTCTCTCGGGCATAACTTCAGAATAAAGAGCAACTCTTGTCTCAACCTTGGATGCATCCACAGCGACTGCCGGCGCAGCGGCGATCTCCTCCGCCTCGCCTTCATAACTGTATGCAGCGCCTTCCGGCTTCATATCCTCGAATCCCCAGCCCGGGCAGATATGTTTTACTTTCTCTGTAACCGCATCCTGATCCAGGGCTACGATGCCGCACACATGGGTGTCTCTGGAGCAGCTGCCCACACGGATGATATACCTGCCGGCCTCAAGGACATAGGCGGAAGCTTCCTCGGAGAAGGACGCCATGGAAGCAGTGTCGAAGGTCACGGTTACCTCGATCTCCTCGCCCGGCGCCAGTTCTTTTGTCTTGGCAAATCCCTTCAGCTCCTGATAGGGCTTATCCAGCTTATCGGCCGGGGCGGACACATACACCTGCACAACCTCTTTGCCGGCGAAATCTCCGGTATTCTTTACGGAAGCGGTAACGGTTACCTGTTTCTCATCCGCCGTCACACCCTTTCCCTTTACCTCGAAGGTTGTGTAGCCGAGGCCGTATCCGAAGGGATATACCGGCGTCTCATTTACCGTGTCGAAATAGCGGTATCCCACATAGATGCCCTCTTTGTAGTAGGTATCATTGGGGTCTCCGAACCCTTCCGTGGACGGATAGCTTGCGATGGGCGCCCAGGTCGTCGTCAGCTTTCCGGAGGGATAGCTCTTGCCCAGCAGCAGATCCGCCAGCACATCGCCGGTGGGCGTTCCCAGCTGGCTCAGAAGCAGAATGTTCTTTACCGCGCTGACCGGGGAGAGATCCACCATGCCTCCCACATTCAGCACCAGGATAAATTTATCATATTTCTCATTCAATGCCAGAATATCTCTCTGCTCGGTCTCTGTCAGATTGATGTCTCCGGCCACCGGCGTACGGTCAGCGCCCTCACCGGAATTTCTAGCCAGCACATAGACTGCCGTCTCAGCCTCTCCCTCCAGCGGGATATTGTAGGCCGGCTCCGGCATAACCTTGCCCATGCAGTACCAGATAGCGTTGACTCCTGCAGCCTTCGCCTCAGCTTTCATTCCCTGAAGGAATTTCGCCTTCTCCTCTGCCAGCATGGAGGAGTATGCGTCCAGCCACGCCTTGCTGGCAATCTCAAAACCCGCGTTCTCCAGGCCTTCCTCCACCGAGACAAAGTGACGTACGTTCACATCGCCGGATCCGGTTCCTCCCTTGATGGTGTTTCTCGCTCCGTTTCCGAAAAGCGCAATCTTACCGGCGGACGCCAGCGGCAGATCCCCATTGCTCTTCAGAAGCACCGCGCACTCCGCAGCCATATCTCTTACCGCGGCAATGTGCTTCTTTTCAAACTCCTGTACATTACTGTCCGTAATACGTACCATTTTTTCTTCTCCTCCTTCTCTTCCGGACACATCCGAATGAATATATTGTAATGATAACATAACACCACAGGAAAAACCTATCTTTTTTTATGCATTTCTATAAAAATTCTCTCCTTTTCCATCCGCTTTTTTTGTGCGAGATAAAATCCCACCGCCGCTGCCGCGGCAAGAACGCAGGCGGCTGTATTCGCCCATACCACGCCCCAGAGCTGCCAGAAAAAATTCATCAGGTAAAGGCAGGGAATCAACAGCGCTCCCTGCCGAAGCACAGAAATAATCAGCGCCCTGACCGGGCAGTTTCTGGCCTGAAAATAACTGGTAATCAGATATCCGACGCCGATCAGCGGCGCGCTGAGCATCAGGATGCAGAGCATCTGCTGTCCCATAAGTCCGGCGGCCTCCTCTTTCAGGAACAGACCGATAAGCCCCTCCCGGAATATCAGGCACAGCGCCAGCACTGCAAAGCCCAGTCCAGCCACCAGAATCAGCAGTTTCCGCATGATCTCACGCAGTCTCTCCATATTGCGGGCGCCGTAACTGTAAGCAATGATGGACTGACATCCCATACAGACAGCCATGACCAGATAATCCACAATCATGGTCCCCCGGCCGGCTGCCGCCATGGCAGCGATAGCTCCGGTTCCATAACCTGCCAGAAGCTGATTGCTGAAAGTGGACGCGAACCCGGACAAAATACTTCCGACGCCGTTGGGAAGACCGATGGCCAGCACCTTCCCCAACTCCTTTCCACCATGGCGTGCCAACCGCGGATCCAGGCACATGACTTTCGCTTTCCTTTTTATAAATAACAGCAGATACACCGTTACCGCACCGTTTCCGATCACTGTCGCCAGAGCGGCCCCTCCGGCGCCCATACCGAGAATCAGAATAAAAATCGGATCCAGCACAATATTGATGACAGTGCCCAGAACATTGCCCAGCAGGCTCTCCTTGATGGCTCCCTCCGCCCGAACCAGCATGGCCAGCGTGTTCGCGAGAAGCATAAACGCAAAGCCGATGACCAGTATGCGGTAATAAGCCTTTGCCGGTTCCCATGCCTCCGGCGTCGTTCCGAGAAATTTCAGCATCGGATTCTCCAGCGGCAAAAAGACTAGCGTGCAGATCAAACCGCAGATTATCGTAAACCAGATACTCACGCTGGCGTAAACCCTCGCCCGTCTGACATTCCCGCCGCCGATCGCTCCCGCAATCGCTGTACACCCTCCGTTTCCCACCATGGTCGCCACAGCGGCCATCACGGAAAACAGCGGTCCCACCAGAGACACCGCGGCCACCTGAGCCGTGTCGTTTAACATGGCGATGAAGAACATATCTGCCAGGTTATACAGAATCATAACCAGAATGATCATGACCGAGGGTACCGCCATCACGAAAATAGATTTCCATACCGGCGCATCTTTAAAATACTTTTCGTTTTCCAGTTCCATCTCTTCTCCTTTCGCATCTGCAAAGTTTTCTCGACCATTGGCTGTTATCCAAAAATAGTTGTTTTTCCTTCTTGCTGTTGGTATAATAAGAGAAAAATCGCAGATATACAACCTGCAAATTCTGACCGGGAAGTAGGTTATCCAACCATTTTTCCGGCAGCCGTAGGTTATTCAACTTTGGAAGGGAATATTGACGATGGATTTGAGAGTAAAAAAGACAGAGCGAGCCATTCGAAAGGCTTTCTATGAATTGATGCTGGAGAAACCCATACCGAAAATTACAGTAAAAGAGCTGGCGGAGCGGGCGGAGATCAACAAGACCACCTTCTACGCTCATTATGAGACGATCTATGATCTTCTGGGGACACTGGAACAGGAGGCCATCGACACGGTTCTGGAAAATCTGGATGAGTTCCGTCTGCTGTTCGACGATCCGCGAACCTTCGTCTACAATCTCTATGACATCTTCAAGGTATGTGACAAAAACCAGATGAAACATTTTCCGGCCAGCCACAGTTTTTCCCGGCATCTTGGATCCGCCATCGTAAAGCGTGTACAGCAGCAGGGCATTCAGGTAGAGGATTACGAGGATGTCGGCGTACTGATTGCCTTCCTCATCAACGGCCTGCTGGGACTGAAAAGCGACGAGGGTTCCGATCTCTCCAAGGAGTCCCTGGACTATCTGGCCACCTTTGTGGAGGGCGGCATCCGAAGTCTGCCGCCCCTTCGCACCCATTCCTGATATCCGCTAATTTCTGATGCGGAAGGTCCTTGGCGCCACATGGTACACCAGGGCGCAGGCTGCCGCGCTGTATGCCACACAGAGCGCGATGCAGACAATACCGAACATCAGCGTGGACATCTCCAACCGAATCAGGAGATAGCAAAAGAAATATGTGGCCCACATAGCCAGCTGGTAGGTGCCGCTCTTCATCTCCGTGCCCGCATTGTAGGGCTGCAGCAGATAATAGAGCATCAGATAGTGCACCGAGAAAAACATGCTCTGAACCGGGATGGCCACCAGAATGACTGCATAGTTCAGCCAATTGTCGGTTCCCCCGGAGATAAACAGCAGCAGGGCCATACCGCAGCCGATAACCAGCGCCGGCAGCAGGTTGATCTTCATAATCTCCCGCAGGCGGATGCGAAACAGCTTCAGAATCGCTCCCGGCCGCTTATAGAAGGAATAGGTCAACAGGCTGTGATCACAGTTGATAAAGAGCGCCTGGGTAAATCCTGTCCCTCTGTTGATCAGATACATGAAGAAGACCGACAGGGGCAGATTGCGCAGCAGCAGCTCCCTGGTTCCAGCGGCAAACTCCGGGAAAATCAGACTTGCCGCCACCGCGGCGCCAAAGAGTACCAGACAGACCACGGCCTGCCGTTTTGTGGCTCTCCAGAGAATCTTCTGATGGCGCTTCACAAACAGATCGTTGAGATACTCGAACCCCTTCCGGCTGCTGGAGATGGACGCGTCCATGGAAATCAGCTTCCGGTTGGACTCTCTTACCACGCTCTTGGAAGTGTTCAGGCGGATATTCCAGTCCCCGATGATCTGCCGGTACACATCCCGATAATTATCAAACCGGTAAATCTTTCGGATGGAAAATAGTCCCAGCAACAGTGCAAACGCCATCGCCGCCGCCACGGCCTGCCAGGGAATGACGATCCCGAGAGCCGGAAAACCGTATGCCGCCGCAAGAAGCAGCGCGATGGCGATCCATACAAATTTTCCCAGTACATTTTCATTGTTGGCCTTGCCGGTCTTCTCATAATCCCGCAGACACCAGGCCGCCACAAACAGTTTGCAGCCCGCCACAAAGAAGGGGATCAGCAGACAGACCCAGATCGGCACTCCGGCCATACGCCCCAGGACACATCCGAATACCAGAAATCCCACGAGAACTTTCAGAATCTCATAGGAATAGTTGACCAGCGTGTACTCCCTGGCGTTCATCCGCATCAGAAGGATCGCGTAGTATTTATCCTTCGTGGGGTTGAACATGTAGGTGTTCGCAACTGCCCCTATCATCGTCAGGAAAAAGAGAATATGCAGAAAGCTGTCTCTCTGGGGCACACTCCCGTACAGGCTGCTGACAAGGAACACCATCAGCAGCAGATACACGAGCTTGCCGAAAAACGCCGATATGACCTCCCAGATCAGGGCAAGGATCGTGATGACCGTCTTCAGCCCCCGGGCCCCATAGAGGCTCCCCGGCAGCAGCCGCCTGATCAGGGGGATCTGCTTTAAGGCATAGAGAATGCTGTTCATACAGTAAGTCATCTTCAGAGAAAAGGAAATCTTCAATGTCTTAATCATGACGCTCCTCCCACCGTATTCTCCTCACGCAGCGCGGCGAGGATCTTCTCCTTGAATTCCTGGCTGTCCAGGTTTTCCTTATTCACAATCTCCAGTTCTCCATGATTCAAAAGCACAA
>CASECT010000120.1 GCA_949286525.1 uncultured Eubacteriales bacterium
GCAGTGCCCCAGAGAAGGGGAAGCAGATCCTCTGTGGGAGGGGTCAGATCCGGTACCATGACGGTTCGGCATCCGGCTGAGAAGGCCGCCCGTATGCCGTTGGGAGAATCCTCGATGGCAATGCAGTCGTCGGGACGCTCCCCGATCTGGTCGCAGGCGAACAGGTAGACGTCCGGATGGGGTTTGCCGCGTTTTACCATGTGGGCGCTGATGACGCGGCCGAAGGCCTGAGCCAGCCCTGCCTGGTCCAGCCGGTTCATGGCCCGGTCGTAGCGTGTTGCGGTAACAACTGCGGATTTGATATGGTTTTCCTCCAGAAAGTCCAGAAGTTCCCGGATACCGGGTTTTACCTGGATTCCCTGTTCCCTGATCAACGCGTCCACCAGCCGGTTGTTGTAGGCCCGGATTTCGTCGATGGGGATATCCTCCCCGAAACGTTTGCGGCACCAGGCGGCGGTGTCCGCATGGTTGAGGCTGCGTTTGAAGAGAGCGTCTTCAGGGGTAAAATCCGTGTAGCCGAAGGCGTGGAAGGACTTGGGCCAGCATTCATAGTAATATTTTTCCGTGTCGGTAATGACACCGTCCATGTCAAAGAGAACTGCTTTTATCATAGTTTTTTCCTCACTTTTCCAGACGTCGGTGTGTGCCGGCACTGACGCAGTCTTTTACATATTTTACCATCTCTCTCGCGGCGGGGGAGAGGAGATCCATGTTGGCGCAGCAGATGCCCAGCACCCGGTACTGGCGGGGCTGTATGGGATAGATGTCCACATTGCAGGATACGGTTCTGGTAAAAAGTTCCGGCATGATACAGATGCCGGCGCCGCACTCTACCATAGCCATAGTGGACTGATCGTCTAATACATGGCAGTTTGCCCGGATGGAGAGATGGTAGTTGTTCAGGAAATCGGTAATGTCTTTGTCGCAGCTTTCCTGTTGGATGACAAAGGGTTGATATTTCAGATCATCCGGGGTCATGCACTGGGTGTAGGACGGCATGTAGCCCTTTGGCACCACGCACATCAGATCGTCCTCGTAGAGAGGCAGAAAGGGAAAACCTTCCGCCGCGGCCTTGGAGATGATGCCGAAGTCGATGCTGCCGTTTTTGATCCAATTGATGTTGTCCGAATAGGAACCCTGGTAAATATTGATGTCAATCTGAGGATAGTCTTCGTGGAAGGTTCGGAGAATCCGGGGGATCCAGGTCAGACAGACAGTATTGATGCAGCCCAGCTTGACGGTGCCGGAGGAGAGCCCGTTGAGATTTTCGATGGCCTGACGGAGATTGTTGTTTCCTGCGATGATCTTTTGGATGTAGGGATAAAGCTGCTGACCGGCGCTGGTCAGTTTAACTCCGTTTTTTCCCCGGACAAACAGGGCGCAGCCCACTTCCTCCTCCATGGCGGAAACGGAGTGGCTGATGGCGGATGGAGTCAGGTGCAGGACACCGGCAGCTTTGGCGAAGGATCCCTGTTCGATGACCGCCTGAAAAATTTCATAGGATAAAAGGGTCATAAACACACCTCTTTTTCTCGCGTTATTAAAAATGAAAAAAATTCATTGCTCACATGAAATAGTTGAACTTTACTTCATGACCATATCATATTACAATGTTATTAAACAGTCAAATGTTGAGTAATCTTTTTTTCTTTTTTAGGCAGTCGCGAGGCTGCCTTTTTCCTTTTATTTTAGCGTCGGTGTAAAGGGACAATACGGTCGAGAAATTGCACGGTTTGAGGCGTATTGCCCCTTGTATACCGACGCTATTCCTGTTGGAGACACAAAGAGAGGATGGGAGGAGACGGATATGGTTAGAATGCTTCCGGTGGAGAGTGTGGAGCGGAAACTGGATATGAAAGCGTCTGTTCTTGTGGGAAATTATGAATTTTACTACGCCGCCGGGAAATTGGCGGCGCTGACAGAAGTAGAGGCCGGAGAGGAAACACCGCCGGATGAGCTGAAGGCAGCGGTGTCGGAAGCGCTGGAATATTTTGAAACCGCAGATGAACGGCAGGCGTATCTGATCCGGCTGTTGGAGCGATATCGACCGAACGAGCTGCAGGATGAGGATACGAGAGCGCTTTTTCTCTGGGGTCTGACGGGGAGGGAACCGCTGGATGAGCGGGAAGAAAGATGATTGGAAGACCGGCCATTGATGCCCCGAAAATTGAATAGAGAAGAGTCAATCGGCACATACTTTTTCCAAAGAAGATAAAGGAGAAAGCGATGGAGCAGATGTTAGGTACACAGAGCCTCCGTTACGCGGAGGCTTGTTATATTTTGGCGAGCGCCTCCGTGGTGGGAAAGAAAGAAGGAGACGGCCCGCTGGGAAATTGTTTCGACATGATCTGCGAGGACGACAAATTTGGTCAGAAGAACTGGGAGAAAGCGGAGAGTCAGCTCCAGAAGGAGGCGTTGACGCTGGCGATGGGAAAAGCCGGTGTGAAAAAAGAAGATCTGCGTTATCTGTTCGCGGGGGATCTGCTGGGACAGAATATGGCCACATCCTTCGGCCTGCTGGATTTTGGCATACCGTTGTTCGGTCTGTACGGGGCCTGTTCCACGGCGGGAGAGTCCCTTTCCCTTGGATCCATGTGTGTGGCGGGCGGTTTCGCGGACCTGGTGGGCGCGGTTACATCCAGCCATTTTGCCAGTGCGGAAAAACAATTTCGCTATCCGCTGGAGTATGCGAACCAGCGGCCTCTCTCCGCTACATGGACAGTGACCGGCGGAGGCGCGTATATTCTCGGAAAGAAAAAGAGTCCGGTACGGATTGCCGGGATTACTACCGGCCGGATTGTGGATTACGGCATCAAGGATTCCATGAACATGGGAGCGGCCATGGCGCCGGCCGCAGCTGATCTGATTGAAGCACATCTGAAGGATTTTTCCGCGGATCCTTCGGAGTATGACGGAATTATTACCGGAGATCTGGGCTCTGTGGGAAGGGAAATTCTGCTGGATCTTTTGAAGGAACGGGGGTATGATCTCTCGGAAGTGCACCGGGACTGCGGAATGGAAATTTTTGACAGTTCCATCCAGAACACCTGCGCCGGCGGTTCCGGATGCGGATGCTCGGCTACAGTGCTGTCGGCATATTTTCTGCCGAAACTGATTTCCGGAGAGTGGAAGAGGGCGCTTTTTGTACCCACGGGGGCGCTGCTCTCAGCCACCAGCTTCCACGAGGGGGAAAATGTTCCCGGGATTGCCCACGGTGTGCTGTTGGAGCATGAGGATTGAGGAAAGTTTTGTAAAGGAGCGAAGTGAGTGATGGATTATATAAAAGCTTTTGTCATCGGGGGACTGATCTGCGCGGCAGTGCAGATCCTTCTGGAGAAGACAAAACTGATGCCGGGAAGAGTGATGGTGCTTCTGGTGTGTACTGGAGTAGTGCTGGGAGCGTTTGGAATTTACCAGCCATTTGCTGATTTTGCCGGGGCCGGAGCGACGGTTCCGTTGGCCGGCTTCGGCAACCTGCTTTGGAAGGGCGTGAAGGAGGCTGTGGACGAAAACGGCTTTATCGGGATTTTCATGGGAGGCTTCAAGGCCTCGGCGGTTGGAATTTCGGCGGCGCTTGTTTTCGGTTACCTGGCATCTCTGATTTTCCCGCCGAAAATGAAACGCTGACTTTCCCGCCGCATGGATTTGCTGATTTTTGCATAAGCGGCTGTGAAGTGGCAATACTAAGACCGAACAAAGAAAAGGAGAGTAGAAGATGATGAAAAAGTGGAAATTATTTCTGACAGGCTGCCTTCTGGTGTTCACTCTCACTTGCGCGGTGGGATGCGGAAGCAGTAACAATGACAATCAGACCAATGATACCGACAATGCCGTGGAGAATAATGACAACAACGGAAATGACAACGGAAACGGCGACGGCATGGTGGATGACGCGGTAGACGACGTTGGAGACGCTACTAAGAATGTGACCGATGATGTGGTGGACGGAACTGAAAATCTGGTGGATGACGCCACAGATGCCATGGATGGCAACAATTCCGATAACAACAGGGACAACGAAGTCAACAATGTGACCAACGGAACAACGGACAACGGAAACACGGATACGTCACGGTAACAGCGGAAGGCGCGGATGAAGGGCGGATGCTTTTGCGGCATCCGCCTTTTTCCTTTTTTTTCTCAATAAAGAGATGTGATATTGACGGGGCAGGCCCGGGAAGGTATACTTTATAAAGCCCAAAAGGACACAGACTTGTGAATCCGCGAAAAAAGTTTATAATAGAGCTATGGCTTACAAAAGAAAACGAAAACTGACAAAAAAACAGAAGAGAAAAATGATTTTGCAGGGTGTGATCCTATTTCTCGCTTTTGTGGGTGCTGTCACGCTTTTGAGCATGACGGTCAACGGAGTCAGGAGCCTGTTTGAGACAGTGAGAGAGGTGGAAGCCCCCGAGATTGATGAGCAGCTTCTGACAGTCAACGAATATTCCAGGCCTGGTATCACGCTTGAGGAAGTGAGAGGCATTGTAGTGCATTACACGGCTAACCCCGGCACCGGGGCGCAGGCTAACCGCAATTATTTTGAGGGCCTGAAAGACAGTCATGAGACCAAGGTCAGCAGTCATTTTGTCATTGGTCTGAACGGAGAGATTATTCAGTGCATTCCCACATCGGAAATGGCATATGCTTCCAATGACAGGAACACAGATACCATAGCCATTGAATGCTGCCATCCGGATAGCACCGGGGCCTTTAACCAGAGCACTTACGACTCGCTGGTACATCTGACGGCGTGGCTGTGCGGGGAATATGGTCTGACGACAGGGGACGTGATCCGGCACTATGACGTGACCGGAAAGGACTGCCCGAAGTATTATGTGGAGAATCCGGACGCCTGGGAGCGTTTTCTTGCGGATGTGGATGCATATATAGAGCAGAACGGAAAATAGCGTGGGGATTATGACGGCACAGCAGTACGACAGATGGACAAAAAAAATCAGAGAGAGCAGATATGGGACAACGGCTATGCGCTGGACCGTGAAGGGGATTACTCTTTTTACGATCGCAGGCTACGGGCTGCTTCTGCTCTGGCTTTTGCTGGAAGGGCGGTGGCGGACGCTCTATGAGAGCATATTGGTTCCCGGTGTTTCCTTTGCGGCAGTGAGCGTTTTCCGTAGTCTGTATCCGGCGAGACGTCCCTACGAGGAGCTTTCGATACAGCCGCTTCTCATGAAAGAGACAAAGGGAAAAAGTTTTCCCAGCAGGCATGTTTTCTCTATTTCGATGATTGGAATGACATTTGTGCGTGTCAATTTCCACCTGGCAATGTTGTTTTTTGTTCTGGCAGTGTTGCTGGCGGCTCTCCGTGTGTTGGGAGGCGTCCACTATGTGAGGGACGTGGCGGCAGGAGCGGCAATGGGTATTCTGTGCGGATGGCTGGGCTTTTTTATCATTTTTTAGGCGGGAGGCGCAGGATGAAAAAGGGGATAAGAAAAATATTGGCTGCAGCGGTCAGCATTCTCGGAACCGCACTGGCGATTTATGTGGGCGGCTATCTGCTGCTGCTTCGGCCTGTGCGGCATCTGCTGGTAGGGTTTGCCATAGGAGGCCTTACCCGGTCGGGTCTGATCATTTCTGTTTTAAAGATATTTTTGGCGTCTACAGTGGCTGGCGCAATCTGGTGTGTGTTTGACATTATCGCCGGAAAGATCCGGAACGGCGGAGAGGACACGAAAGAAAAGTAAGTAAAGGAGGCATGAAAAAATGTTGCGATTGGAAAATATAGCATGGAACGCGCCGGAGGGGAAGGACATCCTTAAAGGTGTGGACCTCACAGTGGATGACGGCAAGATGGTGGTTATTACCGGCCCCAATGGCGGCGGAAAGACAACGCTCGCCCGGGTAATTGCCGGGATCGAGCAACCTACCGATGGAAAAATTATCCTGGATGGGAAAGATATCACGAACCTGGACGTTACAGAACGGGCGAAGGAGGGCATCAGCTTTGCCTTTCAGCAGCCGGTGCGCTTCAAGGGAATTACCGTTCGCCAGCTGGTGGAGACAGCAGCCGGGGACAGGCTTCCGGAGAATCAGATGTGCGATATTCTGGGCAGCGTGGGACTTTGCGCGAGAGATTATCTGGATCGGGAGGTCAACGCTACCCTGTCCGGCGGAGAGATGAAACGTATAGAGATCGCCACCGTGCTGGCCAGAGGAACAAAGATTTCCGTGTTCGATGAGCCGGAGGCGGGCATTGATCTCTGGAGTTTCAAGAGCCTGATCAAGGTGTTCCGCAAGATGCACGAGGAGCATAAGGGAACTATGCTGATCATCTCCCATCAGGAGCGGATCCTGAGGATTGCGGATGAGATCGTGGTTCTGGCGGATGGCAAAATTCAGGAGCATGGCCCCAGAGAGGAATTGATGAACCGGGTGCTGGCGGGAGGAAGCGTACAGGCTGCCTGCTGCAGAGAGGAGGAGATGTGCAGTGAATGAGATTACGGAAAAGATGCTGAAGGAGATTTCGAACTGGAACGGTTCCTTTAAAGGCGCTTACAATATCAGGGAAAACGGCTGCAGCGTAGGGCGGCAGTCCAGCGAGAACATAAAGATTGACAGCAAGACCGATGAGCCGGGACTGGATATCCATATTCTTCCCGGAACAAAGGGCGAGACGGTTTCCATTCCCGCCTGTGTGACCCACGGGGATGTGGACGATCTGGTGTACAATGACTTTTATGTGGGAGAGGGCGCGGATGTAGTTATTGTGGCAGGCTGCGGAGTGCACACGGAGACGGGCGAACCCGCCCGGCATAACGGTATCCACCGTTTCTTTCTGGCCCCCAATTCTCATGTGAAGTATGTGGAGAAACATATTGGAACCGGCAAGGGATTCGGCATCCGAACCATCGATCCGGTAACAGAAGTGTTCCTGGAGGAGAACGCGGTGTTGGAGATGGATACCGCCCAGATTGGCGGCGTTGACCGGACCACGAGAAAAACCAAGGCAACGGTGGCCGCGGGTGGAAAACTTCTGATCCGGGAGAGGATCCTCACAGAAAAAGAACAGACGGCGGACACGGAGTTTGAAGTGGAACTGAACGGGGAGGATTCTTCGGCGGATATTGTATCCCGTTCCGTGGCCCGGGATGCCTCCCGTCAGACCTATGAGTCCACCATTGTGGGCAATGCTCCCTGCAGCGGTCATTCCGAGTGCGATGCCATCATCGACGGCACGGCAGTAGTGGACGCAGCTCCCAAGCTCTGCGCTCACAATGCCGACGCGGCGCTGATCCACGAGGCGGCCATCGGTAAGATTGCCGGAGAGCAGATTTTGAAGCTGCGCACCCTTGGGTTGACGGAGGAGGAAGCGGAGAAGAAGATCATCGAGGGCTTCCTGAGTTAGGAAAACTCAAAAAGAGCGCGAGGCGTGAGAAGAAAAACGGAATCCTTCGCGACAGGGGCGGAGAAAGCAAAAAAAAGATCCCGGGGACCGGGATCTTTTTTTCGTCTTTATTCATCCACGCTGTAGTTGGGAGCTTCCTTCGTGATGTGGATATCGTGGGGGTGGCTCTCTCGAAGGGCTGCGGAGGAGATCTTTACAAATCTGCCTCTCTCCTGCAGTTCCGGGATTGTCGGACATCCGCAGTAGCCCATACCGGAGCGGATACCGCCTACCATCTGGAAGATCACATCCTCCAGGGAGCCCTTATAGGCTACACGTCCCTCAACGCCCTCGGGAACCAGCTTCCGCGCGCCCTCCTGGAAGTAGCGGTCCTTGCTGCCGTTTTCCATGGCCGCGATAGAACCCATGCCGCGGTAAACCTTGTACTTTCTTCCCTGATACAGTTCGATGCTTCCGGGAGCTTCCTCGCATCCGGCAAAGAGACTTCCCATCATGCAGACATTGCCGCCGGCTGCAAGAGCTTTGGTCATGTCGCCGGAATATTTGATACCGCCGTCGGCGATAACCGGAATGCCGTATTCCTTAGCCACTGCGTAGCAGTCCATGATCGCGGAGATCTGGGGAACGCCGATGCCGGCAACCACGCGGGTAGTACAGATGGAGCCGGGACCGATGCCGACTTTGATGGCGTCCGCGCCGGCGTCGATCAGGGCTTTTGCCGCCTCTCCGGTGGCGATGTTGCCGGCGATAACCTGCAGATCCGGATATGCTGCTTTCACTTTCCGAACCGCGTCCAGAATGTTTTTGGAATGGCCGTGGGCGGAATCCATAACAATAACGTCCACATGGGCGTTGACCAGAGCCTCCACACGCTCCATCATGTTGGCGGTAATGCCGACGCCGGCGCCGCAGAGCAGGCGTCCCTGATCATCCTTCGCGGAGAGGGGATATTTGATCTGCTTCTCAATGTCTTTAATGGTAATCAGGCCTTTGAGATTGTTGTCGTCGTCTACGATGGGGAGTTTCTCTTTTCTTGCCTTCGCGAGAATTGCCTTGGCTTCTTCCAGAGTAATGCCTACCTTGGCGGTAATCAGGTTCTCAGAGGTCATGGATTCTTTGATTTTCTTGGAAAAGTCCGTCTCAAATTTCAGGTCGCGGTTGGTAATGATGCCTACCAGTTTGCCGTTCTCTGTGATGGGAACGCCGGAAATGCGGAATTTTGCCATCAGGTTATTGGCGTCTTCCAGTGTATGCTCGGGAGAGAGATAGAAGGGGTCGGTAATGACGCCGTTCTCGGAACGTTTTACCTTGTCTACCTCGTCGGCCTGTTCCGCGATGGACATATTTTTGTGAATGATGCCGATACCTCCCTGGCGGGCCATGGCGATCGCCATGCGGTGTTCCGTTACCGTATCCATCGCCGCGCTCATCATGGGAATGTTCAGTTTGATCTTTTTGGTAAGATATGTGGTAAGATCGATCATGTTCGGTGTTATCTCAGAATACTGAGGAGCCAGTAACACATCATCAAATGTAATGCCTTCGCCGATAATTGTAGCCATTGTATTTTCCTCTCTTTCTCCGTGTATTGTGAAAATGTTAGTAACTTATTTTAGCAGAGAAAAGATGGCGTGTCAATCGAGTAAGGGGAAAGATCGGGCTACACAGTAAGGGGAAAGATCGGGCTACACAAGTAAGGGGAAAGATCGGGCTACACAAGTCGTGGGGAATATGTTAGAATGTATGAGACATCGGGATCTCCCGGTGCCCGGATCCTGGAGGGAAGGGAGAGGCGGATGGATACATCAACAATGATTGTACTCTTTCTGCTGCTGGTGCTGTTGATTCTCTGGCTGAGAAGAAGGCGCAGGAATGTGATTGCGGCGCGCATGATGCGGAGGAAGAGACGGTTAAAGAGGGAGGAACGGATTGACATGGAAGAGATGGCCAAAAGGTTTATCGGTAAAAACTGTACGCTGCAGACCTTTGACAATAACGCGATAACCGGCGAGCTTCTGGAGGTGACATCAGGCGCTGTCCTGGTAAGGGAAAAGGACGGTCAGGAGGCGGCGGTAAACCTGGACTTCATCTTGAAAATTCTGGAAGTCCCGGAGAAGAAAAAGAAGAGGTAAGAAAGGGTAGGAAAGGAATATCGATGGAATTTCGACCGTGTATTGATATACATAATGGTCTGGTAAAACAGATTGTGGGCAGCAGCCTGCAGGATGAAGGCGATGTGGCCCGGGAAAATTTTGTGTCAAAACGGAACGCGGATTTTTTCGCGAAGTTTTACGCGAAGGATGGCTTAAAGGGCGGTCATGTGATCATGCTGAACCGGCCGGACAGCCCTTATTATGAGAAGACGAAACAGCAGGCTCTGCTGGCCCTGGCCGCCTATCCCGGCGGCCTGCAGATCGGCGGAGGCATCACGGCGGAGAACGCCGGGGAGTTTCTGGAGGCGGGAGCCAGCCATGTGATTGTGACGTCCTACGCCTTTTCCGACGGAAAGATCGATTACGACCACCTGAAGAAGCTGATGGATGCTGTGGGAAAGGAACATGTGGTGCTGGATCTCAGCTGCCGCAGGATGGATGAGGACGAGGACTATTATGTAGTCACGGACCGATGGAAGAAATTTACCAGGGAACGGATAAGCCCGAAACTTTTGGATGAGCTGGCGCAGTACTGTGACGAGTTTCTGATTCATGCGGCGGACGTGGAGGGAAAAACCTCGGGCATCGAGCGGGATCTGGTGGAACTTCTCGGAAAATGGGGGAAGATTCCGGTAACCTATGCGGGAGGAATTTCGGAGTACGACGACATTGCGGATATCCGGGAACTGAGCGGCGGAAAGCTGAATGTGACCATCGGAAGCGCCTTGGATCTCTTCGGCGGACCGCTGAATTACGAGACGGTGCTCAGCTATATTCACGATGTGTAGCGTCGGTGGGCAAGGGAGCGTATTGTCCCCTGTACATTGAGGCCAATGGAATGAGGAACAGAATATGTGACAGGAGGTAACGCCTATGAAATTTACCAAGATGCATGGATGCGGAAACGATTACGTCTATGTGGACTGTACGAAAGAGATGATTCCGAAGGCGGAGCAGACCGCGGTCTTTGTGAGCGACCGGCATTTCGGTATCGGTTCCGACGGCCTGATTCTGATCGCTCCCTCCCGGCAGGCGGATTTTGAGATGGTCATGTTCAACGCGGACGGCTCTCGGGGGGAAATGTGCGGCAACGGCATTCGCTGTGTGGGAAAATATGTCTACGATCACGGATTGACCGATCAGACCCATATCACAGTGGATACTCTGGCGGGTATCAAGAACCTGGAGCTGACGGTGTCGGAGGGGAAAGTGACCGAGGCCCTGGTGGACATGGGAGCGCCGGAGTTTTCCTGTGACAGGATTCCGGTTGTCTGCGATAAAAAGACCGCTGTTGCCGAACCCATTGAGGTGGATGGGAAAATCTACGAGATGACCTGCGTTTCCATGGGCAATCCCCACTGCGTGATTTTCTGCGAGGAGGATGTGCGCACGCTGGATCTGGAAAAGATCGGACCCTCCTTCGAGCATCACGAACGATTTCCAAAGCGGATCAACACAGAGTTTGTCAATGTGCTGAACGACGGTCATGTCCGCATGCGGGTCTGGGAGCGGGGAAGCGGAGAGACGCTGGCCTGCGGAACGGGCGCCTGCGCAGTCGCGGCTGCGGCGGTAAGCAATCGTCTGACAAAGCCGTCGGTGGATGTGGAACTTCTCGGGGGACATCTTACGATTACCTGGGATCAGGAGAAAAATCTGATATGGATGAGGGGACCTGCCGTCACCGTGTTTGAGGGGGAGATCGTGCTCCCCTGGGAGCGGGAAGGCTGAGGAACCGTTCATTATATAAAAGCAAATCTATGGACAGATAAGGAGAACAGAAAAATGTACAAAATCAATACCAATTATCAGAAGCTGCCGGGCAGCTATCTTTTCAGCAACATCGCGAAGAAGGTCAGCGCTTTCACAGAAGCCCATCCCGACGCGGACATTATCCGTCTGGGCATCGGCGACGTGACTCAGCCCATCGCTCCGGCCATCATTGAGGCCATGCATAAGGCGGTGGATGAGATGGGCAACGCGGCCACCTTCCACGGATATGCCCCGGATCTGGGTTATGATTTCCTGCGCAGCGCCATCGTGGAGAAGGACTACAAGCCCAAGGGCTGCGATATCGCCATGGATGAGATCTTCGTTTCCGACGGGGCGAAGAGCGACTCCGGCAACATTCAGGAGATTTTTGCCGAGGATAACCGCATCGCCGTGTGCGATCCGGTGTACCCGGTATATGTGGACTCCAACGTGATGGCCGGCAGAACCGGCACCTACAATCCGGATACCGAAATGTGGAGTGATGTGATCTACATGCCCTGCACCGCGGAGAACCATTTTGTGCCTGAATTTCCCAAGGAGAATCCGGATATCATTTATCTGTGTCTGCCCAACAACCCCACAGGAACAACCCTGACGAAGGATCAGCTGCAGGAGTGGGTGGATTACGCGAACCGCATCGGCGCGGTCATTATCTACGACGCTGCCTATGAGGCTTATATTTCCGAGGACAATGTGCCCCACTCCATCTACGAGTGCCAGGGGGCGAAGACCTGTGCCATCGAGATTCGGAGCTTTTCCAAGAATGCGGGCTTTACCGGCGTGCGTCTGGGATTTACCGTGGTTCCCAAGGAGCTCAAATGCGGCGACGTTTCCCTGAACGCCATGTGGGCGAGACGCCACGGCACCAAGTTCAACGGCGCTCCCTACATCATTCAGAGAGCCGGGGAGGCGGTGTACACGGATGCCGGCCAGGCGCAGATCAGGGAGCAGGTTGCCTATTATATGAGAAATGCCAAGGTCATTTATGAAGGTCTGAAGGAGGCCGGCTATGAGGTTTACGGCGGCGTGAACGCTCCCTACATCTGGCTGAAGACGCCTCAGGGCATGACGTCCTGGGATTTCTTCGATTATCTGTTAAAGGAGGCTAATGTGGTGGGAACACCGGGAAGCGGATTCGGTCCCAGCGGAGAGGGGTATTTTCGGCTGACGGCCTTCGGAAGCTACGAGAATTCCGTCCGCGCGTTGGAGAGAATCAAGAAACTGTAAAGAAAAACCGGAATTTGACAAAAAAATAACCTGATTATATCAAAAAAAGGTAAGACAAGGGCTGGAAAAACGTTTATAATTCTAGTATAGGCGCATATCCCGGCGGTTTTCCGGCAGGAGCCGCCGGGATACAAATTTTTCAGAGAAAAAAGGAGAAGCAGGTATGAAATTATTTATCGACACAGCCAAGGTTGAGGACATCCGCAAGGCAAACGACATGGGGGTTATCAGCGGGGTTACCACAAACCCGTCCCT
>CASECT010000121.1 GCA_949286525.1 uncultured Eubacteriales bacterium
TACTGTACCAGCCGCAGCTCCGACAGCCATTTGCGAAAAACAGGATAAGCGTCCATAAGATAAAGAGCCGTGGGAATATAAACCTGGGCGTCCCCGGTATACCCGGCCCGTTCCCTGGTGGGGCAGTCCGTGGGAACATCCACGAAATTACTCTTCTGGCTCCAGAGCGCATTGTGAACGAGCTGATTTACCTCCTCATCGGAACAGGTAAAATACCCGATCTGATCCATATCCGAATACACCGCAACGGAAGTCAGCTCGATCTTTTCCACGGGAATATCCGTCTCTGCCCTCGCATAGCGAAAACCGAAGATAGAAAAGGAAGGGCTGAATTCATTTACGCCATCCTTACATATGTAGGTAATCTTCTGATCAAGACTTCTCTCGGTTCTTCCTCCCGGTTGAAAATTGTTGACAGTAAAATTCCCATTCTCATCCAGAGTCTCTCCATGGGTCAGAACAATCTTATCTCCCGCCTTTGCCGTCACTCTGATCTTTATGTAGCCCGCCAGATTCTGTCCGAAATCCGCAACCAATTCCCCGTTGGGGACGTCGATCCATCGGCCCGGGAAGGTTTCCTGTTCCCGTATGGGAACGCTGTCGCTGCAGACCAGATGAACCAGATCAAAGGTTCCCTCCCGGGAACTCTCTTCCTTTACCGGATGCCAGTCCGAAATCTCCTCTTTCCTTGCGTCATAAGTTTCGCCCTGCTGCATATCGTTGGACCGGTTTGGCCCTTCCTGGCTTGCCAGCCAGCTCTCATCGGAAATAACCGCCGGTATGCCATCCACCTCCAACTGACACAGCAGCGCCAGATCTTTTCCAAACACATTTCTTGTTCCGGTCATACCGTTGCTGCCCCGATACCAGCCGTTTCCGATGACAACATCAAGCACATTCTCTCCTTCTTTCAGAAGATCCGTCACATCGTAGGTCTGATACTGGAGCCTCAGGTCATACTGACTGGTTCCCGGCGTCAACACCTGATCCCCTACCCGCTGCCCGTTGAGGTGCGCCTCATAGAGCCCGTGAGCTGTAATATAAAGTCTTGCACTGCCTGTCTTATCCAGGGAAAATGTCTTTTTTAAATAGGAAGCCGGCTGATAGGCCTCCTCCAGAACCGGATCCTCCGGATTAATCCAGCGGGCCTTCCACTCCGCCGGGTCGAGAAGCGCCGTCTCAAAAAACGCCTCATCACTCCAGCCCTCCGTCTCATCCTTCTCGTCCCACAGAAGCACTTTCCAGACAATCCGCCGCCTGCTCTCTGCCTCTTTCGGAAGTCTGACCTGCATTGCGCGGGAAACCACTTTCCCACTGTCCCAGAACGCTTTTCTGCCCTCTTTCGTCAATACTTCCGCCATGATCCGGTACGCGCTTTGCCGGATACCGCCCTCGCATACCCAGGACAATACCGGCCGCCTCACATCGATTCCCAGGGGATTTGCCACATGTTCTGTTTTCAGTTTAACCGCCCTCATCCTCTTCTCCTTTCCCGATCTCTGACAGTATGAATATCTTACACTTAAAGGATAAGATCTTTCCGGCAGCTTTTCCACAGACAGGAAAAGCAGAAAATATGGCAAAAGGAACATTTCAACTCATTTCTTCCATCTCTCTGCGATACTGGAGCGGCGTCTTCCCATAACGCCGCTTAAACTGTTCTATAAAATAGGAAGTATCCTGATATCCCGCCTCCTGGGCGATCTCCTCCACAGGTTTCTCCGTTTCCACCAACAGACGCTCGCCCTGCTGCAGGCGCACTTCCTTCACATACTGCAAAACCGTCGTACCGGTATATTTTCGAAAAATACGGTTGACGTTCGCCCTGGAATAATGAAATTCCTCCGCCATCCGCTCCAGAGAAAAATCCCGGTAATGCTGCTGGATATAGAGCATCATCGGCGCCGCCCGGCGGATGTCTCCCGGCAGATGGCTGGAAATATCCGTAGTCTTCGCATATTCGATCATTTTCAGAAAGAGGATACTCAGCAGGTGTTCGCCGATTTTCGCGGAAAATTCCCCCGCCTGCCGATCTTCCATCATCAGCTGCAGGACAACGGACCTTATATCCTCCCTCTGCTCCAGCGCAAACATCAGATAACTGCTGCTCTCGCCGGAAAAGATAATCTCCTGAAAAAAACGGTATAAAAGATTCCCGCCCGGCAAATCCCGCAGAAATACCCGGTCAAACGTATGCCGGTTGATCAGGATGTTGACAGCCACACTGTCGTCAAACACGCTGAGGGCATGCTTTGTACCCGGAGGAATAATAACCGCATCTCCCTCTTTCAGATCCAGGGCCGTCCGTTTTCCCTGAAACAGAAACTCCTGATGGCAAACGCCGGAATAGATATAAACCAGCTCGATAAATTCATGATCATGCATCTGAGGCGGACTGTAACGGTAATGTTTTCGGATCTGAATATTGTTCGTCGCATTCAGCTCATAGTCCAGATTTGTCATATGCTCCCGGCCATAGGGCGTAACATCAAATTCCTCTCCCCTCTCGTAAACGGCTTTCAACCATTCTTCCATGGGGGTCAGCCGCCGCAGATTGTCATCCATCTCCTTTTCCGCCAGCATATTCTCTTCCCCTTTCCTGTCTGTAAAAGCTATGTACAAAAAAGACGACCTAAGCATCCTTAAGTCGCCTGAGAAAGGTGCCAACCAGATTCGAACTGGTGATAGAGGTGTTGCAGACCTTTGCCTTACCACTTGGCTATGGCACCAATTTATATTGAAATTATAGTAAATCGTCCGCCGTTCGTCAAGATGTAAATTTCTGCGGAAACATAACAGTGAGACAGGGCTGCCGCCCCGCAGTCTCCCGAGGAGAAACAGCCCCTGTCTCAAGGTGTTTTATATGTATTTGAAATTGTCAGGTATGTACTACTCTACCGCAATGGTAACCGTTTTTGGTTCGCAGTCCTCCGCCGTAAAGGTTACCTTAATCTCTCCGGCTTCTCTGCCTGCCCGCACAACCGCCATCACATAACCGTCAAAGGTCTTCCAGGTGGTGTCGTCATAGCTGCCGATAGCTCTCGGATCCGCGCTGCCGAATCCCTGCAGGGTTCCGGCTCCTTCCACGGAAACCGTCACTTCCTTCTCTGCGAAAAGATTATCTATGCCATCCTTATCTGTAAGTCTCGCGGTTACGAAAGCCAGATCCTCTCCGTCTGCCTTCAATGTCTCTCCCTCGCAGTCCACAGTGATTACCACGTCGTCCCCCGCCGTCTTTAAAGTATATCTTCCGGTCTCCTTTCCATTCTCATAGCTTACCGCCACCAGTTCGCCCGGCTCGTAGGTCATCTCGTAGGATGCCATAAATTTATTCTCTTTACCTGCCGGTTTCTTTCCCAGAGATTTCCCGTTTAGGAACAGTTCCACTTCCTCCGCGTCGCTGAGCACATCCACATTGGCCGGTTTGCCCTCATATCCGGGCCAGGTCCAGCTGGAAACATTGTCCTTCCACATCCAGGCGGTCTGGGAGTGGGGCATACCGTATTTATCCACACGCTCCACCGCTATGTAAGGTTCTTTCCGCAGCCCGAACACAATCTCCCGAAGATAACTGATCGGACGACGGTATCCGAGAATGTTGATATCTCCGATATAGGCGATCCTGTCCGGATATACGCCGTTAAAATTCATAGTGCCGTCATAGTAAAATACGCCGCAGCCGGCCTCTCCCAGATAGTCGTATCCGGTCCAGGTATAATCCCCCAGCACATGATCGTTGTTTTCCACAATATCCCAGAGCCGCACAATATCGGCCGGATAAGTCTCAGTTCCAAGTACGGTCTTGTTGGGATGCAGCTCCTTCTCCAATACATGGCGTCCGGTCAGATAGTTGAGACCGGTAATGTCCATACCCTGGCTTGCCTCCTCGATGGTCTCGGTCATCAGCGGATGGCAGGCGAAAGCGTCCGCCGCGTCTCCCACCATAAAA
Source organism: uncultured Eubacteriales bacterium (assembly GCA_949286525.1). Lineage (GTDB taxonomy): Bacteria > Bacillota > Clostridia > Lachnospirales > Lachnospiraceae > Pullilachnospira_A. The sequence continues at coordinate 3,950 of CASECT010000121.1, forward strand.
GCCATCATGGAGTTCAATGCGCTCGCGCCTTCCTCTTCCTTTCCTTCCGGTTGAGAAGCTTTCATCTTCTCCATCTCCGCCATGACATCTTTCATGATCAGTCCCATCTTCGGCCCCGCCGCCAGCATTCCGTTGATGGCATTGGTTGTATAGCGGTACGGATCCATCTCGTGGAACAGATTGCAGATATGCCGGTTAATCTGCGCGCCTCTCGGTCTTCCCAAATCCGGAATCTCATTTCCGGCGGAGTACAGAATCACACTGGGATGGTTGTAATCTTTTTTAACCATACGCGCCACTTCCGTATCCATATTTTCCAGGAAATAAAGCGCATAGTCGTTGGGATTCTTGTGCTTCGTCCACATGTCGGAAAGTTCATCCATAACCAGCATGCCATATTTATCGCAGGCATTCAGCATTTCTTTGCTCATAGGATGATGCGCGCTGCGGATACTGTTGAATCCTGCCTCCTTCATCTGACGGCAGCGACGCTCTTCCGCCTTCGCCAGTGTTGTGGCTCCGATGACTCCATTGTCATGATGGATACAGGTTCCTCTGAGTTTTACCTGTTTCCCGTTGATACGCAGTCCATGTTCCGCATCCAGTTCCAGCCGACGGATACCAAAGTGTTCATCTGCCTCGTCCAGCAGTTCCTCGCCTGCGTAAACTTTTACCGCGACATCATACAGATTCGGCGTGTCGCAGTCCCAGAGTTTTGCGTCTTTGATGCAGATTCTCTGGGCCACCACCTCCTCGGCCTCCGGGAACATGGTTACCTGGACATTATCCTGTTCGACCACGGTTCCTTCATAGAAAACGGTACACTCCACACGAACCTTTTCTCTTCCCCTGGAAAGATTCTTAACCTCCGTTCGTATCTCTGCTACAGATGCTTCCGGATCCACCGTCGGCGTGGTAATCCGCACACCGTCCGCGGGAATATGGATTCTCGCCCCAACCATCAGATTTACATCCCGGTAAATGCCGCTGCCGGAATACCAGCGGCTGTTGGGCTCCACATTGTTCGCGATAACCATGATCTGATTATCCGCGCCATAATTCAGGAATTTGTCCAAAACCACGTAAAAATTAGCGTATCCGTAGAGTTGGGTTGCTGCCAGATCCTCATTTACATACACCATGGCATTGGAATAAACGCCCTCAAACTCCAGAATGACCGTCCGGTCTTTCCACTCTTCCGGTGCGAAAAGTGTCTTTTCGTAGGTATAAATTCCACCGGGCCAGTAGCCGGTCTGTGTTCCGTTTGCCGTATCCGGCGTACGCTCCTCATGCACCATTGCATCGTGGGGAAGCTGTACTATCATGCTGTCATCCGCTCCGCCCATCAGCGATCCCATCAAAGACGGGCCTCCCTTTTTAAACTTCCAATCCGCGTTCCATTTTTTTCTCAGCATAGCACCTTCTCCTTTACATTTTTTTATACTTTATACTATAATGAGTTGTAGTATATTTTTTTAAATAGAAATGAGCCAATTCCTTCATTATCATACTATAACAGGAAACAGCAAGACTCAATGACTGATATCAACTGTAAAAGTAAAGTTTTGTGTCTGAATCCAACCAGAAAGGAGTCCTTACTTTGAGCCAGACTTCTCCCTTTTCCAAAGCAAACTTTGATCCTCTCATCATACGCAGCATCGAAAACAGCGATACGCTCCTGTATGATATTTCCTGCCCTTATATGATTATGCTGGAAACCTGCAGAGAGAGCGACGGCCTGTACAGTATTTTTCGTTTCTCGCCGAACGATTACCAATCCCTGTTCTTCTCCGAGGAAGATCATGATGTGATGACCAGGCGCCCTCTTCACAAACATTCTTTTGTGGAGATCATGTATGTCATTTCCGGATCGGTAACCAATTATGTGGAAGATCAGGTCTTTACCTATGAAGCCGGTCAATGCTGTGTTATGAATAAGAATATTTATCACTCGGAGCAGTTTTCCGGCGAGTTCCAGGTTGTATTTTTCAGTTTTCAGGATGAATATCTCAGGGAGCTTCTGTCAGAATATTCAGAAAAGGGCTGTCAAAGCAAGAGTGCGGAACAAGGGGAAAATCTCCTGATGAAACTTCTCTCCGATTCCGGACAGGCTTCTCCGGCCTTTGATAAGACGTACCTGGACTGTTTCCCTTTAAAATCCCCGGCGGAAATTCATGAACATTTATCTCCGATCTTTAACACGCTGATTACTGAGGCGCTGAACCAGAAGCCGGGCGCCGGTTTTTTTGTCAAAGGGTCCTTTTGCCGTCTGCTCTGCGAATTGAGCAATCCGGAATATTTTTCCATTAAAAGGGTACACTCGGATCTTAACGGACAGGAATTTCTTTTTACCAAAATTTCCCATATCATGAAGGCCAGCCATGGCAGGTGCACCAGGGATGAGCTCTCCGCTCAGCTTCACTACACCGGAGAATACTTAAACCGTATTGTGAAAAAGTATACCGGCCAGACCCTTCTTTCCTACGGCCAGTCTATTTATCTGGATGAGGCAAAGGATCTTCTGCTTCACACCGACAAAAGCATCTCCACCATTATCGAGGAATTGGGATTTTCAAATAGAACGCATTTTTACCGTCTATTTGAAAAAAAATTCGGACAGTCTCCTTCTGATTACAGAAAAAGCAGGTAAGACCTTTTCGTCTTACCTGCTTTT
>CASECT010000122.1 GCA_949286525.1 uncultured Eubacteriales bacterium
TATCCCCACAAGGCTGGAACTGTAGAGATTCTTATCCTTTACAATCTTCTGCAGAAGGTCCGCCACATAGAACAGATCCCGCAGCGGCATGTTCGAATTTACCGACGACGGATGCTCATAGAGATTCAGGGAAAATTCAAACAGAAAGGAAATGTCATTTTTCATCTTTAAATAAATGACATTTTCCAGCGTGTTGATCTCCAGGTCTTCCTCGTTGGTGTAATTCGTCTCGTTTACCGCATTAAGATCTCCTTTCTTTTGTGTAGGCAGGAGATCCGATGAAATGACTTGTTACGTTCTGAAATCCTGGTATCATGATTGTATAGTAAGCGCAAGGAAAAAGTCACAAAATAATCCCTATTTCCGCAACTCCCGAAATGTCGATCCCACCCATACCAATGCCACACAAAATTCCCTCTACCAGACTGGTACGTTTTGCCTTCCTGATTTTCTGCTGTGCCAATTCCAGCGTTTCCCTCAGGGACGCCTCCTCCTTCTCCTCCCTTCTTTCCTGTCCATCCCTCTGACAGAGCATCAGTTCTGTGAGACTGATCTCAAGAGCTTCCGCCAACTGTACCTACGTCAGGCCCAGGCTTTTTCTTGACTGACTGTACGATTTTAGGGATTATACCACTAAAATACAAATTCTGATCAGGCACCCGTATTTTCTTTGCTGGATATACCGCAATCAGACCGTTTTTGATTATATGGCCGTACAGATGTTTCGTTATGTACGGTGGAAAAATTGAAATTGATCAAATGCCGGTATGGTCCCGGAAAAATCTACCGCTGAAAACATTGATTTTCCGAAGATAACCGTACTGCCCCTGATAAACACCGTTTCTACCGTCCACCGGCAAAACAAAACCGCCCCGCCACTTCCCTTCGACACCTTGCGGCATTCCCGGGAAATCGCGGGGCGATCCTGCTAGAAACAACCTACTTCATCTGCGCCAGGCGGGCGTTCACGTCGTCCATCATCTGCTGATACTTCTCCAGCTTCGCCTTCTCCTCAGCCACCTTGGCCTCGGGCGCGCGGCTTAAGAATTTCTCATTGGAGAGCATTCCCCTGGAACGGGCCAGCTCCTTGGTCAGGCGCTCCTTTTCTTTGGTCAGACGCTCCTTCTCCTTTTCCATGTCCACCAGATCCTCCAGAGGCAGGTAAACCACCGCGTCCGGAATGACAACGGACACCGCGTCCGCGGGGATTGCGGAGGCGTCCGCCAGCACGGAAATTTCGCTGGCGTAGGCCAGGGTCTGATAAGCGTCCTTCATGGTCTCAAAGGTCTTTCTTACCTCCTCGCTGTCGGATACAATCAGAAGCTTCGCCTTTCTGCTGTTTGGCACATCCATGTCCTTGCGGAGGTTGCGCACGCCTTTTACCAGATCCTTGATCCGCTCTACCATGGCCTCCTCCTCCGGGAAATTCCACTGATCGGTGTACACCGGCCAGTCGGAGAGCATGATGGTCTCCTCCTCGGGATGGAGCGTGCAGAAAATTTCCTCCGTGATAAAGGGCATGTAGGGATGCAGCAGTTTCAGCGCGTTAGTCAGCACAATCCGCAGCGTCCACAGAGCAGCGTTCGCGGAAACCGGATCACTCTTCCACGCGTACATGCGGGGTTTCACAATCTCGATATACCAGTCGCAGAACTCATCCCAGATGAAATCGTGCACCTTCTGAACCGCGATACCCAGCTCGAATTTGTCCATGTTCTCGGTCATGTCCTTGGCCAGCGTGTTGACCTTGGAAAGGATCCAGCGATCCTCCGGACGCAGAGTCTGAGAGAACTCCTCCGTGGCCTCGGCGCCGCAGGCCTGGGGCATGGCGGCCGGGTCGGCGTTGTCCAGATTCATCATGATAAACCGGGAAGCGTTCCATACCTTATTCGCGAAATTCCGGCTGGCTTCCACCCGCTCCCAGTAGAAACGCATATCGTTTCCGGGAGCATTTCCGGTAATCAGCGTCAAACGCAGAGCGTCCGCTCCGTACTTGTCGATGACCTCCAGCGGATCGATGCCGTTGCCCAGGGATTTGCTCATCTTCCGCCCCTGGGAATCCCTTACCAGTCCGTGGATCAGCACCGTGTGGAAGGGCGATTTTCCCGTGTGGGCGTATCCGGAAAATACCATTCTTACCACCCAGAAGAAGATGATGTCATAGCCCGTCACCAGCACGTCGGTGGGATAGAAATATTTGTAATCCTCGGTCTCCTCGGGCCAGCCCAGGGTAGAGAAGGGCCACAGTGCGGAGGAAAACCAGGTATCCAGCGTGTCCGGATCCTGCTCCATATGGACGCCGCCGCACTTGGGACAAACCTTGGGGGCGTCGGCGGATTTCGCCACCACGATCTCCCCGCAGTCCTTACAGTAATACGCCGGGATGCGGTGTCCCCACCAGAGCTGACGGGAGATACACCAGTCGCGGATATTTTCCAGCCAGTGCAGGTAAATTTTATCGAATCGTTGGGGCACAAAGGTCAGTTCGCCCTTCTCGATGGCCTCCATGGCCGGCTTTGCCAGTTCCTTCATGGCCACAAACCACTGGGGCTTTACCATGGGCTCCACGGTGGTCTTGCAGCGGTCATGGGTTCCCACGTTGTGCACGTGCTCCTCGATCTTTACCAGAAGTCCCATCTCGTCCATCTTCTCCACGATGGCCTTCCGGGCCTCATAGCGGTCCATTCCGGCAAATTCCGCGCCGTTCTCGTTGATGGTGGCGTCGTCGTTCAGGATATTGATAACCGGAAGATTGTGGCGCTTGCCCACCTCAAAGTCGTTGGGGTCGTGAGCCGGGGTAATCTTTACCACGCCGGTACCGAATTCCATGTCCACGTACTCGTCCGCCACGATGGGAATTTCGCGGTTGACAAAGGGCAGCATAACCGTCTTGCCAACAATGTCCTTATACCGGTCATCCGCCGGATTTACGGCCAGTGCCGTATCGCCCAGCATGGTCTCGGGACGGGTGGTGGCGAACTGAACAAAACGCCCCTCCTCGCCCACTACCGGATATTTCATATGCCAGAAATGACCCTTCTGCTCCACATGCTCCACCTCTGCGTCAGAGATGGAGGTCTGACAAACCGGACACCAGTTGATAATGCGGCTGCCCTTGTAAATGTAACCCTCGTTATAGAGCTTTACAAACACTTCCTCCACAGCTTTGGAACACCCCTCGTCCATGGTAAAGCGCTCTCTCTGCCAGTCGGCGGAGGA
>CASECT010000123.1 GCA_949286525.1 uncultured Eubacteriales bacterium
CGATATTGAAGCGGCGTCATGCCGAATTTTTTCTTGAAGACGTTCTGAAAATACCCCTGGCTGGAGTAGCAGAGGTGGCTGCTGATTTCCGCCAGGCTTTTATCGCTGAACAGCAGGAGGCTTTTGGCTTCCTCCAGCTTGCAGCGGCTGATAAAAGCGCCCGGCGTGATGCCGAGTTCTTTGCGGAACTGCTGAGTAATAAAGGAAGGGCTGCGGTGGGTGGCGTCCGCCACATCCTGTACGCTGATGGCGCTGTCCACATGGCCGCGGATATAGCTCATGGCGGTAAAGACGTCGGAGGAGAGCCCCTTGGGAATTTTGTTTTTCCCGGCCAGCCGACAGAATTCCAGCAGCATGTTATAGCAGAGAATTTCAATTTCCCGGACAGAGGTCAGCCGTTCCGCCTCCTGGACGTAGGAATCCATGAGGGCGTACGCCATGTCCACCGGAACACCGCCGGGAATCGCTCCGATCATGACTACGTTGGTGATGGTCTTGACAAAGAGGTTTTTTGTCTGGCGCAGGGGCGTGGGGCCCAGTGTGCTGGTGTTTAAGTTCAGGGGCACGGCGTCCAGATGCTGCTTCAGCTCTTCGGCATTGCCTTTCCGCACGCGCTCGTACAGATCCAGCTCGTAAACGTAGGTGGAGTGCGTTTCCGTCTCTTCCTTTTCGTATTCCGGGCGCAGGATTTCCCTTGTCGCCTTCTCTTCCTTTTCGGAATACCCCTCCCCGAAGAAATGCGCGAGGCTGACGGTTTCCTGATTGACACACTGATGGGCCAGGATCAGATGCCTGACAAACTGCAGTGTGCTGAGCTGAGGGATGGTGTTGAGAAATTCCCCGACGACTTCCCGCTCCTGGGAGGGGATGAGCAGCTCCCGCATATACTCGCTGATCAGTTCCTCGGTGGGATGAATGCCGAAATTCGGGCCGAGAATGATCAGCATATCGGTACCTTTGATTTCCACCATGCCGTACTCGATATCCGGATCGTAATTGTTCAGGCAGGGCAGATCCAGACCGCTGGTGTCGATTTCGTGGATGCGGTAGGCGGGCATGGAGAGCATACTGCTGACGGAACTGTACACAGGTTTGTTGCCCTGGAGCAGGGAGATGGGGATGCGGGTGGCCGCGTAGTAGTTTTTGCAGAAAGCGATATAATCCATGGCTGCTGCAGACCTCCTGTTTTTGATTTTATGGCAGCGCCGCTGCTCTTTTTCAGTATACCGATTGGAAAGAGGACGGTCAATATTGAAATTTACAAAAGATTCCTCTTTATTACAATACGGAGGGCGGGCGATGTGATAGGCTTTTTTTATAAAAACAGGCGCTGGCATATCGGATGCCCGCGCGAAGAACAGAATCGAAGGAGGAGCATATGGCGCATATCAGAATTTCCAAGACGAAACCGAATCAGGGCGTGCTCGACTATTCCTGGCTGCTGGACGCGCCGGCGGGAAAGCACGGATTTGTGAAAGTAAAAGACGGGCATCTGTATTTTGAGGACGGAACCAGGGCAAAGTTTCTGGGGTTCAATATCGCGGCCCGTTCCAATACGCCGGACCACGCGCTGGCGGAAAAGCTGGCGGAGCGTTTTGCCTCCATGGGCGTCAACATCATCCGCATGCACGCGGCGGACCTTCCCATCGGAGAGGAACCGCGGACCTGGAGCAGCTGCGAGGAAGCGCCGCTTCTCGCCTATAAAAAGGGAACTACCCGGGAATTTAACCCCGAGGGACTGGACCGGTTCGACTATTTCGCCGCGAAACTGAAGGAGAAGGGGATCTATCTGCATTTTGACCTGATTGTGGGACGGCGTTTCCTGGAGGGGGACGGCCTGGACTATCCGGGCGAATATCCGCAGTGCGTCAAATGCTTCGGCCTCTTTAACAACCGGCTGATCGAGCTTCAGAAGGAATACGCCGAGAAATTCCTCAGCCACGTCAACCCCTACACCGGGCTGGCTTATAAGGATGACCCGGCGGTGGCTGTCATGCAGATCAACAACGAGGATTCCGCGATCAAGGGGATCGACGAGGTGGACGCGTATCCGGAACTGAAACCCTACAAGGATGAGGTGGAGCGGAAATTCAACCATTTTCTCCTGATGAAATACGACAATCGGGAGAACCTGAAGAAAGCCTGGACATGGGAAGACAAATGCGCCCTTGGAGATGATGAAGATCCCGCGGAGCATTCCGTGCGTATGGTGCGCGGAAGCTTTTATCAGCCGGCAAACGATCCGGAGGGGGCCTGGGACGGCGAGGTAAGCCCCGCCCGCTATGCGGATTATATGGAATTCGGCGTCTGGGCAAACCGGAATTTTTATCGTTCTTTCCGGGACTATCTGCTCTCTCTCGGGGTTAAAATCCCCATTGCCGCCAGTAATCTGATCGCGGGGGCGGCGGACGTGTACGGCCATATCGACGGCGATTTTATGGAGAACAATACTTACTTCAATCATCCGATTCTGCCCTGTGACGGAAAGACCTTCAACGTGGCCGGGCCGGCGGAATACGTCTCCGCGAATCCGCTTCTGATGCAGCAGGGGATCGGGTGTATGGCGACTACGCTGATGTCTCTGGGATCCATTTCCTGCGTGGCGGATAAGCCGTTTATGATTACCGAGTGGAACGAGTACGGCCTGCATCCCTTCCATTCCACAGCCTTTGTCCACACGATCGCCTACGCGTGCCTGAACGGATGGGACGGCCTGATATTATACAATCATCACACTTCCGAGAAGGACGATCAGCCGGACGATGAGATCTGGGATGTGTTCGACTGCTATAACGACCCGGCGGTTATCTGCCAGTGGGGCTTTATGGCGGAGCTTTTCCTCAAAGGACGGATATCCGCCGCGGAGAAAAAAGTGGAGCAGGTTTATACGATGAACGATCTGCGCACGCTGCCGCCTTTCCACAGCATGGTCAACACGATCCTGCCGTATATTACCGGTCTGCGGGCAAACTTTATCGAGAGCGGCGACCGTTATCACGGGGAAGCCGATGTGGCGGTCAACGCGGGCTTTTTCGACACGGCGGATCTGTCGGAGGCGAAGCACGCGGTTTGCTATTCCTGGACGCCCTGGAGAGACGCGTACCGCAGATGCCCGGAACTTTACCGGCTGAGGGAAGCGGCAAAGGGAACCCGGCTTCTGGAGGGATACAGTGGCGTACACCTGGGAGAGCAGGCGCTGGTTATCGACAATATCAAGGCGGTGGCGGGAACCGGAAATTACACGGAATTCGCGAAGATTCTGGACCGGGCTTTCAAAGAATGGGGTATTCTTCCCGAGGGAACCGGATATGTGGACGGGAAGCTGATCTCCTGTACGAAAGAGCTGGTTTTTGACCCGGATCACGCGCGCTTTTCGATCCACAGAGACGGGCTTGGCTATTTCAGCGGCGCGCCCGAGGAAGAAATCACGCTGACAGAGGACGTCAGGGTAAAGAGCGAAAACGAGAGAATTACCCTGGCGCTGATTCCGGCCCATGGCCGGGAGGGAAGTTTTGTCCTTACCGCTATGGGAAAGACCGGCATGGATGAGACTGAATACGGCCAGGGCATACAGATGATGGGCATCCCCCTGACGGCGGTAACGCTGAAAGGAAAACTTTACGCTGAGACGCTGAAGGGTTCCATCCGCGTAAAGGGAGAAGGGGCTGTCCTGGAAATGCTGGATACGGTCGGCAATGTGACAGGGACAGTTTCCGGACGCAGTGAGAATGGAGAGACGGTCTTCACGTTGGACGGCGGGCAGGCGGCGGTACAGTACTGCCTTTATACTGGCGGCTGCGCGAAATAGCGGATATATGAGAGACAGAAACAGGAACAGAAAGGGAAGCGGAGACATCGTATGAGCGCATATACGGATATGGGAAAACGATACAGGAACGCGGCTCTTACGCCCGGGGAACGGGCGCAGGCGCTCCTGGAGGAGATGAGCCTGGAGGAGAAGATCGCACAGCTGAACTGCGTCTGCATTTTCAGCGAAAAGGGAGCGGATCCGAAGGAGGTCAGCGATTTGATTTCCTGTGGGATAGGCGCGGTCAGCGCGCTGGAAATGCGGCGTCTGAAGACGCTGGAGGACGCGGCAGACTGGCAGATCCGCATACAGAACGCGGTTATGGAGAGCAGTCCGCACCAAATTCCGGCGATCTTTCATATGGAAGGTCTTTGCGGAGCGTTTATCCAGGACGCGGCGAGTTTCCCGGCCGGTATCGGCCGGGGGGCTTCCTGGGATCCAAAGCTGGAGAAAGAAATCGCCCGGATCGTAGCGAGACAGGAAACAGCCTGCGGCATTACGCATATATTCGCGCCGGTATTGGATATTACCCGGGATCCGAGAATGGGACGTTATGGAGAGAGTTATGGGGAGGATCCGACGCTGGCCGCGGCCCTCGGAGCCGCTTATACCGGCGGCATACAGGAGGAGCGGACCGCGGGCAGGAAAGCGGAGGCTGTGGCCAAGCATTTTCTGGCTTTCCATCACTCGCTGGGCGGCATCCACGGCGCGGACAGCGAGACGCCGGAGCGCCTGCTGCGGGAAATTTACGGAAAACCGTTTCAGGCGGCGATTACTCTGGCGGGACTGAAAGGAATCATGCCCTGTTACTGCACGCTGAACGGGGAGCCGGTATCCCTGTCGGAGTATCTGCTGACGGACTTGCTGCGTGAGGAGATGGGATTTGACGGATTGTGCGTCAGCGATTACGGCGCGATCGGAAATGCTTTTTCCTATCAGCATGTGGGCGAAAGTCTGGGAGAGGCGGGCGAAATGGCGCTGTCGGCGGGGATGGATATGGAACTTCCGAATGCCGCCGGATACGGAGAAGAACTGACGGAACGATTCCGTCGCGGAGAAACGGACGAGACGCTTCTTGACCGGGCGGCGCTGCGGGTTCTGACGGCAAAATTCGCCATGGGGCTGTTTGAGCATCCGTTCTCCCTGAAGGGCGAAGAATTGAAACGGGTCTTTTTGAATAAGACAGACCGGGAGGTTTCCCTGCGGTCAGCGAAGGAATCCCTGGTTCTTCTGAAAAACGACGGCGTTTTGCCATTGAAGCCGGATGTGAAAAAAATCGCGCTGATCGGTCCCCACGCCGACAGCCCGAGGAAATATTTCGGCGGATATACCCATATGTGCATGATGGAATCCGTCTACGCGGCGGCCAGTTCCATTGCCGGCGTAAGCGGGGAAGAGCACGCGGCGGGGGATGACATCCGCAGGGTTCCCGGCTCAAATGTTCAATCGGATGAAGGACCGGAATTTGATGAAATTTTACGGCGGCAGAAGCCGGAGTGCGGGAGCGTTCTGGAAGTGCTGAGAGAGCGCTGCCCGCAGGCAGATATCCGATACGCGCGCGGTTACGAGGTGGCGGGAGGTTCCCGGGAGGGATTTGCCGAGGCTCTGGAGATTGCCCGGGACGCGGACGTCATTGTGCTTACGCTGGGAGGGAAACACGGAACCTGTTCCATGGCCACTATGGGAGAGGGCGTTGACGCCTCCAATATCAATCTTCCGCCCTGCCAGGACGCCTTTCTGGAGGAAGCCGCCAGGCTGGGCAGACCGATGGTGGGAATTCATTTTGACGGGAGGCCTGTTTCCAGCGACACGGCGGACCGCTGCCTGAACGCGATTCTGGAGGCATGGAGCCCGGCGGAGATGGGCGCCCGGGCCGTGGTCGGCGCGCTGGTGGGAGATGATAATCCCGGAGGGAAACTTCCGGTTACGGTGGCCCGGAATGCCGGACAGATTCCGGTTTTCTATAATCATCCGGGAAATTCCTGCTGGCACCAGTCGGGGAGTATCGGATTTACCGATTATGTGGATCTGCCCCACGCGCCGCGGTATGCTTTCGGGCACGGATTGTCCTACACACAGTTTTCCTATGGCGATCTTCAGATTTCAAAAGAACGTATGCTGCCTTTTGAACGGCTTGGAATCAGCTGTCAGATTACCAATACCGGAACGCTGGCGGGAGATGAGATCGCGCAGCTGTACCTGCGGGATACGCAGGCGTCTATGGCCCGCCCGGTCAAAGAACTGGCAGGCTTTCGGCGGGTTCATCTCGCGCCGGGGGAGACGAAGCGGGTTCGCTTTTCGCTGTCGCTGTCGCAGATGGCTTTCCTTGACCGGAAGATGGAGTGGAAGATTGAGAAGGGTAAGATTGATATCGAGATCGGGAGTTCATCGGAGGATATCCGCCTGAGAGGGAGCGTCCATGTATCGGACGACGCCCGGATCGATGGGAAAACCCGGGAATTTTTCGCGTCGGTGCAGGAAGAATCCGTCTGAAAAACGCCGGCGGGAAAAGCGGATCGTGGGATTCGCCGCCGGAGAAGAAAAAAGAAAACAGGAGAAATATATGAGAGAGAACGCATATGAATTCGCGGAGGACGGCAGATCGTTTCTGATTCGGGATCCGAAGCCGCCGCGGCACTGGTACAATTACCTCTGGAGCGAGCGCGGTTACTGCGCCCAGATTTCTCAGAGCGGACACGGGAGAAGCTATTACCTGAATGAGAAAGCGGATATGTGCATGGTAAACAACAACGACGCCAGGTATGTATATCTGCGGGACGAGGAGACGAAGGAGAGTTGGAATATCGGCGACATGCCGATGAATCTGGAACCGGAGGATTACTGCTGCGAGCACAGCGTCAGTTATACGGACATCCGGTCCCGCAGCCATGGGATCGGGGTGCGGTGGCGTATTTTCGTGCCCTGGGACGGTTTTTGCGAGGTGTGGACGCTGGATCTGGAAAATCAGGGGGACGCGCCGCGGAAAATCAGCCTGTTTGAAGCGGTTTCCTTTGAGCTGGAAGGATTTTCCTACCCCAGATATTATGAGAATTACCGCTGCATGGAGACTTCTTTTGACCGGGAACTCAACGGGATTTACTGCTCCTCCCATCATCCCTTCGCGCCCCACGGACGTTACAACGCGTATCTGTCTTCCTCGGAACCGGTATACGCCTACGACGGGGATCTGGCGGCTTTCTGCGGAACCGCGTCCACGCTCACGAAGCAGGACGCGTCAGTCTGCCCGCTGTTCGCCCGCCCGGACGTCATTGTGTCCGGGAGGGACTGCACGAATTCGGAGGCGGCGCTGTTTGTCCTGGGCGGCGTCCTGCAGCATAAAATCGATCTCATGCCGGGAGAAAAGCGTCAGGTGCGCGTGGTATTCGGACTGGCGGAAAACCGCGTGGAGGCGGTTTCCGTGACGGAACGCTTCCGCGATCCGAAACGGACCAGGGAATGTTTCCGGCAGACCCAGAGCCATAATCTGGAGAAATACCAGAGCCTTACGGTACAGGCGCCGGATGAGAAGATCGGCAATATGATGAACTGGTGGGTTAAAAAGCAGGTGGATTTCTGTATTGTAGGTAAAAAAGGCGTGCGGGACAATCTGCAGATCGCCGTGGCTATGCTCAATTTCCGTCAGCAGAGGGCGCAGGAGGAAATCCTGGAGTGCCTGCGGCATCAGTTTTCCGACGGCCACGCGGTGCTGACCTGGTATCCCTACGACGATACCCGCTATTCGGACCAGCCCTTCTGGATTATCTGGGCCGTGTGCGAGCTGATCAAGGAGACAGGGGACTTCGGGCTGCTGGAGCAGAAGATCGCCTGGCAGGACGGAGGGGAAGATTCCGTGATGGCGCATCTTCGGGCCGCCGTGGACTGCCTGATTAAAGATAAAGGGAAAAACGGACTGGTTAAGATCCGGTTTGCCGACTGGAACGACGCGCTGAATATTACCACGGATCCGGAAGCGGAGTCCGTGATGCTCTCCCATCAGTTCTGCCTGGCCCTGAAGGAATTTCAGAGGCTGTCGGAGCGGATCGGCGACGGCGCGTACGCCGCTTTCCTCGGACGGGAGTATGAGATCCTGAAGCGGGATATCAACGCGAACGCCTGGGATGGGGAATGGTATATGCGCGCCTTAAGCGATGTGGAAAATATCGGGTCAAAGGACAGCGAAGGGAGTAAAATTTACCTCAATGCCCAGACCTGGGCGGTGCTGGGGGATGTGGCGGAAGGCGAGCGCCTGAAACAGACGGTAAAGGCGGTGGATTCCATGGAGCACGGCTTCGGGTTCCCGCTGAATATGCCGCCCTATGAGACCTATTCGCCCAACGTGGGCCGTATGTCCGGCATGCTGCCCGGGCTGTTTGAAAACGGCGGGATTTACTGCCACGCCACTGCCTTTAAGCTTCTGATGGACTGTAAGCTGGGACGGGGAACCGAGGCGGTCCGCACGATGAAAAAGATTATGCCGGACAGCGAACAGAACCCGTCCGCGCGCTCGGGGGCGGAACCCTACGTGTTTACCAACTGCTACAGCGCTCATCCGAAATATTACGGCAAATCCTACCAGTCCTGGACGACGGGCACGTCCGCCTGGGCGCTGCGCTGTGTCTACGAGGGAATCATGGGCGTCAAACGGGATTATGACGGCCTTGTGATCGAGCCGTGTTTTCCGGCGGACTGGGAGGAAGGACGAGTTACGCGCCATTTTCGTGGCGCGGATTACATCATTACGATCCGTAACCCGGAGCGCGCGGAAGGAGGAAAGGCTGTCATTACCGTGGACGGCAGGGAGATGAAGGGAAACCGGATCCCTGATTTCCATGACGGAAAAGAACATGATATTCAAATTGTGCTCAAAAATACAATTTGAAAGTCAAATACACAATACAGACGAAAACGAACGTGGTAACATTGCTACGGTAGATGAGGAGAGAACTCATTTAGAAAAAGAACAGGAGGGTTTGCAAATGAAGAAAAAATGGTTAAGCCTGCTTCTGGCCGGGACGATGGCGTTTACGGCGCTGGCCTTTACCGGCTGCGGAGGCGGAAACAGTGACAGCGGAGACGCGAACACGTTTTCCTGGTGGATCATCGCCGCGGATGGGGACGGAATTTATTACGATGAGTATGAGGATCATCCGGGCGTACAATGGCTCCGCAATCAGTATTGGGATGTGGAGAATCACACGCTTGGTTCCGAGGGGAACGGCGAACAGATCGATTTTACGTTCCAGACGCCCATTGCGGGATCTGAGACAGACAATTTCAACACCATGCTCGGTACGGGAGAGTATACGGATCTGGTTGATCTGTCTTATTATAACGGAAGCATCGCCACACTGGCGGAGGACGGCGTGCTGATGGATATTACCGAGTATGTGGAGGAGTACATGCCGGATTATCTGGCGATCCTTGAGGAACATCCTGACTGGAAGTCTCAGGTTACGACAACAGACGAAGACGGAAACACGCACTATTACTATCTGCCCCTGCTCAGCGACGGCGCGAGAGATCCCTGGGACGGATTTGTCTACCGCAGGGACTGGGTGGTAAAATACGCGCAGCCCACAGACTATGTCTGGGATTGGGACAGCGATTATGTGAAAGAGAACGGCCATCCGGAGGTAACGCCGCTTGAGAAGGCGAAAGAGCAGAACAACTTAAACGGCTGGAAGGCGAACGAGGTAACGGAATTTACCGCGACTCCCGGCGACGATCCGGACAATACCTATACGGATAATGTGATCTTCCCCAGCGGTACGTCGGATCCTTTAACCATCAGCGACTGGGAGTGGATGTTTGAGGCTTTTGACAAAGCGCTGGATGAGAGAGGCTACGGCGATGATTCCGACGCTTACTGCATCAGCATTCCCTACGGCGGATATTTCCAGATGGGCGATCTGGTATCCTCTTTCGGAGGCGGAAACGGATACTATTATGTGGATGACGAAGGACAGGTTTCCTTCGACGCGACTTCCGATAATTTTAAAACTTATCTGGAATGTATGAATACATGGAACAACAGCGGCTGGCTGGATACCCAGTTTGAGACTCGTTCGGGCGATCTGTTCTATATGATCAATCAGAGCGGCTTCAACCAGGGCAAGGTCGGTATGTGGGAAGGTATGGTATGGGATACCGGTACGAAAATCCGCACTACCTGTATGGATGCCTCCGACCAGAAAGACGCTTATGTGATGGGATGCGCGTTCCCGATCAATGATATGTACGGAACAGAGGCGCAGATGTATCAGGAACCGGATTCCTTCTATGGAGAGACGGCGGGACCGGCGACCGGCGGCGTGGGTATTACCACCAAGGCGGAAGACAAGAATCTTCCGGCGCTGTTTACTTACCTGAACTGGTGCTATACCGAAGAGGGAGCTGTTTTCTCCGGTATGGGACTGAGCCAGGAACAGTACGAGAGCATGGAGTTTGATCCGGATACCTATGAGGAATACAATTTTACAGAAGGGCTTTATCATGTAGAGGATCGCGATGGCCTGAAAACCTATGTGAATAATATTCCTCAGGATTCCACCATCAACGGCAACGCGTTTATGACAGGACGGCTTACCGCCCGCCTGCAGATGACGGGTGTGGGCGAAGGCCTGGATTACGCGATCGACAATGGCGAGAGTGAAGTATATCAGGCATGCCGTCAGGAGTATGGACGCTATGTGAGCACAGGAAATATTACTGCTTATACGTCGAAACTGACGGATGAGGAGAACGAGACGGCCAACAGCGTCTATACGTCTCTGCTGGATTATCTGAACCAGACTGTCCCGAAGATGATCAAAGAAGGCGTGGACAGCCAGTGGGATGAATATGTGAAGCAGGTAGAATCTTACGATACGGATTCTGTATGCGAGATCTACCAGAAATATGTAGATGAGGCAAGAGGAAATTAGATTTATAAAATAACGGAGACGGAATATTTTTAGAGGGAGGATTTTTCTGGAGGACAGAAAGGTCCTCCCTGTTTCAATGGATGAAACAGAAGGAGGGCAATGAGGTCGCGGCGTCCATGACAAAAGAGGAGCTGCTGGAAATCAATCGTCAGCTGAATGGAATTCGAAAAAAGGGAAACTCCTAGAGCAGCTCTTTTGTCTTGCAGGCGAGATACAGCGGGATATTTATGATCTCGCCGTCCTTTCGATATCCGCGTTTGGAAAATCGAATGGCGTGCGCGGGATGGCGGTTGGCGATATAGCGTTTGAAAGAGGG
>CASECT010000124.1 GCA_949286525.1 uncultured Eubacteriales bacterium
CTGATCCCTGATATTTTCGCCAACAGCGGCGGCGTTATCGTCTCCTATTTCGAATGGGTTCAAAACATACAGGAACTTACCTGGGACCGCGATCAGGTAAACGAAATGCTGGAAAAGCTTATGAGCCAATCCTTTCAGAGCCTCCTGGATACAGTCCGCGAATGCCATTGTTCCTATCGCATGGCCGCTTATATCGTCGCTCTTCGAAAACTGGTTATCGCCGAGCAGATGAAGGGCATTTTCCCCTGAAAATCTCCCTCAAAATTCCTCTGGAAATCTCCCCGGAATTTTCTCTGGAAACAGAGAAAAACCTCCCGACATTCCAATCGTTTTCCTCCTTTCTTGCGTAATGGAAATATGGGATTGATGTTTTGTTGACATGTAGGTTTTCTGAAGTGTGGTTTTGTTGAAGTGCGTTTTTATAGATGTTTGCGTATTCTTTTCTTCCTTGATCCTGGCGGTCTCGCATCTTTTAGTTTCCCTGACTCTCGGCCTTACTTTTTTCCGCCCCTGAAGAGACTTTTCCTCCCACAGGCTGAAGTTTCCGGGAAATTCCAGTAAATACAATTAAATTCAGAGACTAATAAGAACAGAACAGATACTCAACAGAAAAAGAAAATAAGAAAATTCCGCCACAGGCAGGACCACGAAAGGGTCCCGCCCACAGCGGAATATAGAATACCAGACCAGAAATTATTTCTGGGCGATCGCTGCCTGCGCTGCCGCGAGCCTTGCGATGGGTACACGGAACGGCGAGCAGGATACATAATCCAGACCGATCTTGTTGCAGAACTCAACGGAAGAGGGATCTCCGCCGTGCTCTCCGCAGATTCCAAGATGCATATTCGGATTTACCGGCTTGCCGAGTTTGATCGCCATCTCCATCAGTTTGCCAACGCCATCCTGATCCAGCTTAGCGAAGGGATCATTCTCGAAGATCTTCGCATCATAGTAAGCGTTCAGGAACTTGCCAGCGTCATCACGGGAGAATCCGTAAGTCATCTGGGTCAGGTCGTTGGTTCCGAAGCAGAAGAAGTCAGCTTCCTTAGCGATCTCGTCCGCAGTTACACATGCGCGCGGAATCTCGATCATGGTACCTACCTCATACTCCAGATCAGCGCCTGCAGCCGCGATCTCAGCGTCAGCGGTCTCAACCACGAACTTCTTCACATATTTCAGCTCTTTTACATCGCCAACCAGCGGGATCATGATCTCAGGCTTAAGATCCCAATCAGGATGTGCCTTTTTCACGTTGATAGCGGCACGGATCACGGCCTTGGTCTGCATCTTGGCAATCTCCGGATAGGTAACCGCCAGACGGCATCCTCTGTGACCCATCATCGGGTTGAACTCATGAAGAGAATCGATAATGTTCTTGATCTCCTCAACGCTCTTGCCCTGTGCGTCAGCCAGCTTCTTGATGTCGGCTTCCTCGGTGGGAACGAACTCATGCAGAGGCGGATCCAGGAAACGAATGGTAACAGGGCATCCTTCCAGAGCCTCGTACAGTTTCTCGAAGTCTCCCTGCTGATAGGGAAGGATCTTCTCCAGAGCTTTCTCTCTCTCCTCAGCTGTATCGGAGCAGATCATCTCGCGGAATGCCGCGATTCTGTCCTCCTCGAAGAACATATGCTCGGTACGGCAAAGACCGATACCTTCTGCCCCCAGCTCGCGGGCCTTCTTGGCATCTGCAGGGGTATCAGCGTTGGTACGAACCTTCATGGTTCTGTACTTGTCCGCCCATGCCATAATTCTTCCGAACTCGCCGGCGATGGTAGCGTCCACGGTCTTGATCTCGCCCTCGTAGATGTTACCGGTAGTTCCGTCAATGGAGATGTAATCTCCCTCATGGAACTCCTTGCCGCCAAGAGTAAATTTCTTGTTTGCCTCATCCATAGCGATGTCGCCGCATCCGGATACACAGCAGGAGCCCATACCACGGGCAACAACGGCTGCGTGAGAGGTCATACCGCCGCGGACAGTCAGGATACCCTGAGCAACCTTCATACCGGTAATATCCTCGGGAGAGGTCTCCAGACGAACCAGAACAACCTTCTCGCCTCTTGCAGCCCACTCCTCTGCGTCCTCAGCAGAGAATACAACCTTACCGCAGGCAGCACCCGGAGATGCTCCAAGTCCCTTGCCAAGCGGAGTAGCCGCCTTCAGCGCAACTGCGTCGAACTGGGGATGAAGCAGTGTATCCAGGTTTCTCGGATCAATCATTGCAACGGCTTCTTCCTCGGTTCTCATTCCCTCATCCACCAGATCGCAGGCGATCTTCAATGCAGCCTGAGCGGTTCTCTTTCCGTTACGGGTCTGCAGCATGTAGAGTTTCTTGTTTTCAACAGTAAACTCCATATCCTGCATATCTCTGTAATGGTTCTCCAGTGTCTGGCAAACTTCCTCAAACTGAGCAAATGCCTCCGGGAACTCCTCAGCCATCTTCGCGATAGGCATCGGCGTACGAACACCTGCAACCACGTCCTCGCCCTGAGCGTTGATCAGGAACTCGCCCATCAGCTTCTTCTCGCCGGTAGCCGGATCTCTGGTAAACGCAACTCCGGTTCCGCAGTCATCGCCCATGTTACCGAATGCCATGGACTGTACGTTTACAGCGGTACCCCAGGAATACGGGATATCGTTGTCGCGGCGGTATACGTTCGCGCGAGGGTTGTCCCAGGAACGGAATACGGCCTTGATAGCCCCCATCAGCTGCTCCTTGGGATCATCCGGGAAATCTGCTCCGATCTTAGCCTTATACTCTGCTTTGAACTGGGCAGCCAGTTCCTTCAGGTCATCAGCGGTCAGCTCTACGTCGTAGGTCACGCCCTTCTCAGCCTTCATCTTGTCGATGAGTTCCTCGAAGTACTTCTTGCCGACTTCCATAACCACGTCAGAGTACATCTGGATGAATCTCCGATAGCAATCCCATGCCCAACGGGGATTTCCGGACTTCTTCGCGATTACATTGACAACGTCCTCATTCAGACCCAGATTCAGGATCGTGTCCATCATACCGGGCATGGAAGCTCTTGCTCCGGAACGAACGGAAACCAGCAGCGGATTCTCCAGATCGCCGAATTTCTTTCCGGTAATCTCTTCCATCTTGCCGATGTACTCGTTGATCTGCTCCTGAATCTCCTCGTTAATCTCTCTGCCGTCCTCATAATACTGAGTACATGCCTCTGTGGTAATGGTAAATCCCTGAGGCACCGGAAGACCAAGGCTGGTCATCTCTGCCAGGTTTGCACCCTTGCCGCCAAGAAGCTCTCGCATGTTTGCGTTACCTTCGGAAAAAAGGTAAACCCATTTTCTTGCCATTGCAATTTCCTCCTATAATTTATACTCTTTTCTGTACAGATTCCATTCCCCCGAATAAAAATCTGTGCAAACTGTGTGTTTTTGAGCGCACATATTTATCTTACCATATATTCTCAGTTTCGCAAGAGATTTTCTGTCAAAAATTTGTCAATCAAAAACTTTTTCACTGCTCCTCTTTCCGTCCGCACAGCACAGACAGCAGTCCCGCGCCGCCGGTCAAAGCCATAACCAGCATCAAAAACAGCATCCCGCCAAAGGGATCACTCGTTTTGGGGCTTACAGTGCTGACCGCCGGATTTGCGGTTCCTGCCCCGGTGTCTGCCATCGCGCCGCCAGCATTGCCGCCGGTCGGATCATTCGTTCCCACGCCGGGATTCTGTCCCGGTGTGAGGGAGGAATCCGTGCCCTGCCCATCATCCGGAAGAGGCTCGTAAGATGGTCCCTCCGGTGTGGCCACATCTGTCGCGCTGCCACTGATATCGTAAGCCG
Source organism: uncultured Eubacteriales bacterium (assembly GCA_949286525.1). Taxonomy (GTDB): domain Bacteria; phylum Bacillota; class Clostridia; order Lachnospirales; family Lachnospiraceae; genus Pullilachnospira_A. The sequence goes on from CASECT010000124.1 coordinate 3,811, forward strand.
CCACTGTTCCGGATACCTCAAAGGCCGCCAGAAGCATCGGGCGTCCGCTTTCCGTATCATTTGCGGAGATAAAAGCCAGGCCCTCGGGAGCCACATCCTCCGCAATATCCGCGGCAAAATCTCTGGTATTGATGTAATTTACATAGGATGCATTTGCCGGATCCGTGATATCGTAGACCATGATGCCTCCGACGCGCTCCAGAGCAATAAAGGCGTAAGTACGGTTTCCGATCTGTCCCACAGAAACGCTCTCGGGCTCAGGCCCTTTCTTCTGACTCCGATCATCGATATCCACATTGTCGTTGGAGCAGTTGAACCATGCGGGCAGATACTGCGCCGTCTTCTCCTCAAAATCGTTGGCGCTGTCATAGACCTTTTCCATGGTGTCCGCCCGGAAAACGGTAAAGGACCGGCTTCCGTAGAGATATTCCAGGTTTTCATCGGGAACAGCCACAAGTTCCTTGTCCAGAACACGCACGTTCTCCGCCGTGGTTCCATCCGTTGCCGTCAGATCTTCCTTCGCCTCATTGGCGTAATTTCCCCACTCCCTGGCGTCGCCCTCGTTGGCCGTAACCAGATAAGTCACACCGCCCGCCTCATAAGCGCTGATGCCGTCAGGCATATAGGTCCCCACTGCATTCTCATAGGTCTTTGCCTCATAGATACCATCCTCCAAAAGATCGATGGCGTTGACATCCCGGCTCAGATCCTGGAATCCCAGACTTTTCACAGAAACCACTCTGCCGGAAACCAGATCCACTGTCGCAACGGCATTTGCCTCCTGCAAAGATACATAAGCAGTTTCGTCATCAGCGGAAACCGCAATATACTCCGGCTCCAGGTCCGCGGCGGCAGTATTCATCTGACCGTTTACCTTTCCGATCAGTACCCCCTCGGCCGCCAGGCCTGCCGCGTCAAAATCTTCAAATCCCATGGTCTTTACCGTATCTTTTTCCAGATCGATCATGGTAATGCTTCCCGCCGGATCCAAGGTTCCTTCTTCGTAACCTTCACGGGGCTCGCCCTCGTCGGCAGTCAGAATCTTTCTGCCATTATGGGTAAAGGTTACCATATCGGGCTGCACACCGGTCTCATAGCAGGCGATCAGATCGAAATTGTAATCCAGAAGAAGCACGCGCCCGTCAGCCGCATAATCTTCCGACTGCAAAGCTACCGCAATATGGTCGTTGACCGTATCCACCGCAACGCTGGTCATATCTCCGTAGGTAAAACCTTCCACGAGGTTCTGCACATTCATGTTTCCGAGTGTGGAAATCCCCTGACCGGAAACTGCCAGGCGGTAGAGCAGGCCGTCCTGTCCGTTGACCACATAGGCCTCTCCGGTGTCGGAATTGTAAGCAACGATCTCCGCCACACCGCCGTCCGCGTTCGCCTTGCCGATATTCACGCTGCCAAGCCGATCCAGAAGCAGGGCCGCATCCGTCTCAAAACTGCTGTCGCAGAAGGTCTCCGGATCTGTCGTCGGGGGAAGGGGATCATCCTGCCCGCCCTGACCTCCCTGGTTACCTTCATCGCCGCCGGGAGCAGTATTATAAGAAGAGTTGTGAGGTCCCTTCGCGTCGTCCACCGGATCCTCGTAGTTGATGATCTCCACATCCGCGCTGTTGTCATCGGTATCTGTGAAATTATCCCGGCGCACAGCCTTCTTCTTGGACTGTTCCGCCTGCACACTGCCCTCGTATGCCACGGGCATCTGACCATCCTCCCCGTCGTTGCCCTGCACCGCCAGAAGATCCACATACCCCTCAGGGCGATTTCTCTCATTGATCGGCCCGGAAAAATCGTCCGTCAGCGTCACATTCTCGGAGAAAAGAGCTACGGATACTCCCTTGTTGTGAAGCACCACATCCCACTGTTGGTCTCCTTCCGGCACCTGATAGGCACCGCTCTCCGCGTCGGCAGTCACACCACAGCGTACCAGATAATAGCTCCCTGCAGGGATCGCGCCGGTCAGCGTCAGCTCCTGCCAACCGTCCTCCTCCCCGTCCGGGCTGGGCTGATACTGCAGTTCCCATCCGTTTAAATCTACTGCCGTATCACAGGGATTGTACAGCTCGATAAAGCTATGGCTGGCATAGCCGTCGTCGCTTCCCCCGTACACCTGATTTACCATAACGTGGGGAATCTGTACATTGTAATTTCCCTGTTCGTCATAAGGGATCCCGGCTGCAACCGCTGCCCGGGCAGGCGCCCCGGCCAGAACGGCGGACGCCATAGCGGCTGCCAGCGTTCCCGACAGCAGACGTTTCATCCATGGATTTTTCATAGGTCTCCTCCTTTTTCCTGTCCCCGGCGCATATCAGCGCACACAGTTTGTTGTCTTATCATCCTGTCTTTTTAAGGATACCCTATCCATGTAAAATCTTACCTGGGTTTTAGCGAAAATCCATGTTAAAAAAGCTCTTACATTCCGATATGTTTCTTCAAACCATTCGGAAAAATTCAGCCCCTGGGAGAAAAAAATCCTCAGGGGCTGAAAAAATCAGAGTGCAAGATAAAAGTTTCTCTTTTTGCACTGACACTGCCATCCCATCGGGATCATGCCAGCAAAAGTCGACCACTTATCAGAATGTAAACTTATCCGCAAAATAAGCGTCCAACTCCGCGATGGGAATCCGCACCTGCTCCATAGAATCTCTGTCACGCACAGTCACTGACCCGTCGGTCTCGGAATCAAAATCGTAGGTCACGCAGAAAGGCGTTCCGATCTCATCCTGACGGCGATAGCGTTTCCCGATGTTTCCTCTGTCATCAAACTCACAGTTGTACTTCTTAGAAAGCTGCGTATAAATCTTCTCCGCGCCCTCAGAAAGTTTCTTGGAGAGGGGCAGGATACCGATCTTGACCGGAGCCAGCGCCGGATGAAAATGCAGGACAGTACGCATATCCGGCTTCTCCTCGGTACCGATATTCTCCTCGTCGTAAGCCGCACACAGGAAGGCGAGAACCACGCGGTCCGCTCCCAGAGAAGGCTCGATGACATAGGGTACATATTTCTCGTTCTTCGTGTCGTCAAAGTAGGACATATCCTGTCCGGAAGTATTCTGATGCTGGGTAAGATCGTAGTCGGTACGGTCCGCGATGCCCCACAGCTCTCCCCAGCCGAAGGGGAATAGGAACTCGATGTCCGTGGTGCCCTTGGAATAGAAGGCCAGCTCCGCCGGATCGTGATCCCGCAGGCGCATCTCATCCTCCTTGATGCCCAGAGAAAGCAGCCAGTCACGGCAGAAGCTTCTCCAATACTGGAACCACTCCAGATCGGTACCTGGCTCACAGAAGAACTCCAGCTCCATCTGCTCAAATTCTCTGGTTCGGAACGTAAAGTTCCCGGGCGTAATCTCGTTTCGGAAAGATTTTCCGATCTGACCGATACCGAAGGGGATCTTCTTGCGGGAAGTCCGCTGTACGTTTTTAAAATTCACAAAAATTCCCTGGGCCGTCTCCGGGCGAAGATATACGGTGTTCTTCGCGTCCTCGGTCACGCCCTGGAAAGTCTTGAACATCAGATTGAACTGACGGATGTCGGTAAAATTGTGCTTGCCGCAGGTAGGACAGGGAACCTGGTGTTCCTCGATGAAGGCCACCATCTCCTCGTTGGACCACCCGTCCACGGAAGACTCCAGCGTGATGTCGTTCGCCTCAGCGAAATCCTCGATCAGCTTATCCGCACGGAAGCGCTCGTGGCACTCCTTACAGTCCATCAGCGGATCGGAAAATCCTCCCAGATGTCCGGAAGCCACCCATGTCTGGGGATTCATCAGAATCGCGCAGTCCACACCCACATTGTAGGGGTTCTCCGTGATGAATTTCTGCCACCAGGCCTTCTTCACGTTGTTTTTCAGCTCCACACCCAGATTGCCGTAATCCCAGGTATTGGCCAGTCCGCCGTAAATCTCCGAACCCGGGTATACGAATCCTCTGGCCTTTGCCAGCGCTACAATCTTATCCATTGATTTTTCCATGTCTTTTCTCCCTTTTCCGTTTGTATTGGCGTCTGTCCAAACGCCTGATGGATGTCATTTTCCATCTATTCATAGATAATGTACGTCAGCGTGGTGGCATCCTCGTTTCCATCCGCCTGGGCGATGGATACCGTATCGCCGCTCTCCACCGTGGTACTCTCATCCGAGACGTAGAGAACGGTTCCCTCCACGGTCACTGTAATGTTTTCCCGCAGGATCAGCACTTTCTTCTCCGTATCGGAAAGCACCTGATCCGATCCCACAGAATCTCCCTTGGCTCCATTCTCCACACCCACAAAGGTATCAGAGAAGGTATATCCCGCCTCCTGGGCCTGGACGATAGTGCCCTGGAAAATCTCATATCCGGTAAACTGCCTGTAATCCTCCGGGCTCTGATAGCGCGTTCGCATATAGGCATCCCCATCTCCGACGGCAACCCGCTCCAGTCTGACGCGATCCGCTCCGTTCGCATCATTGTAAACCGCTACCTGCTCCCTTGCATAGGACTGAAGTTCCGATCCGTCATAATAGTCCGCTTCGAATTCTGTTACCTCCTCACAGACAATCGTTCCATCGTCCTCCAGCGTCAATGTGCTCTTTTCCGCCCGTTTCTCGAAAACACCCGTAACCAGACAGACAATGACGACAATCACAATCACGAGAACAGCTGCCGCTCCCACAAGAAACATTCTGCGTCTCCGGATAATCTGCGCTCTTCTGTTTTTCCTGTCTCCGCCGTATCCATGAGTCTGACGGATACCCGCCGCTGTCGGTTTTCTCCTGTGGTTTCTGCCCTGTGACCCGATAGGTCTCTTGCCTGGCTCCATCAAAAATTCCTCCTGCTTCTGCCCGCTAATCCAGTCTATTATACAATGCTTACTGTTGGATTTCAAGAGGAGAGAAAGGCTTCCGACTTAAAGGTATGGGGCTCATACCTTCTCCGATATCTGCGCAGAATTTCCGTCAAAGTCTGTTGCGTCCCGGGAGCAAGAACAAATGTGTAAAGCTTTTCTACCGGTGTAGAGATAATAAATTGCATGGTATAAAGCACCGAGGCATCCAGAGGCTCATCTCCCGGCTCCCCCGCGCAGTTTCTGCAGACGCATCCCCGCAGCCCCATATTGAAAAATTCGAGATTCCGTTCCTCGCCGCAGCGAAGACAGGAGAACACATTCGGATACTCTCCGTTGATGGCCATCGTCTTTAACTCGTACACATCCCTGATCAGTTCCCGTTCAAAGCGTCCGCTCTCCATGGCCCGCAGGGTCTGATACAAAAGCTTCAGCCGTTCCCCCTCTCCTACATTCTCCTGGGCATAATATCCGGCTACCTCCAGAAAATAAGAGCCGAGACAGACCATATCATAATCCTGGCTCAGCTCCCGAAAATAGCATTGTATCTCTGCCCGAACAGCGGTATATGTACTCTTTCCCTGATAAACTTCAAACTGCCCGAAGGCGAAGGGATTCGCCGCGGCCATCATCTGATTGCCGGACCTTCTGGCCCCGCGCACGAAAGCCGCGATTTTTCCCCTCTCCCTGGTCAGAATCGTTATTCGCTTGTCATAATCGCCAATGGGAATCGCAGAAAGCACCATTCCCGTTACTGTAATATTAAATGCCATCTTCTGCCTCTTCGTCCTCGGTCATCTGAAGCCGAATCTGTTTTTCCAACGTCTCCCCCGGCACTGCCACACCGGGTACCGTCACATCCGGCATTTTCCCCGCCGGAAACGCGGCTCCCAGAATTTTGTCTTCCCGGTCTGCCTCCGCCATCCGGTCAGCATGTTCCGGATTTGCTTCAGCCGCATAATCCGTGGACAGTTCCTGCGACACCTCCGACCTGCTGCCGTTTACAAAACGCAGATAATCCGCTATTTTTCCGGAGGCCACAAACTGTTTCCAAAGGTCTTCCACTTCCATCTGCTCATCCTCCCATCTGATCTGCTATTATCTTCTCCGATGGGATTGGAAGCTATACCAGTGAAAATATGGAAGGCCCCGGATTTTCAAAACGCCTGCCCCCAGCGTCCGTCTACAGTTCCTCCTTCCGATAACCGAAATTGCGAATCAGGGAGTCGCTATCCCTCCAGTCCTTCTTTACCTTGACCCAGAGTTTCAGATTGACTTTCCCATCCAGCATGCGCTCGATCTCGAACCGGGCGTTGCTGCCGATTTTCTTGAGCATGGAGCCGCCTCTGCCGATAATAATTCCCTTGTGAGAATCCCGCTCACAGATGATTGTGGCGTCGATGTCAGCGATCTTCTGTCTGCCTTCTCGCCATTTCATCTGATCCACTACCACGGCGATGCCGTGGGGCACCTCCTCGCTCAAAGCGTGCAGCGCCTTTTCCCGGATAATCTCCGCGACAATCTGCCGCTGGGGCTGGTCCGTGACCACATCCTCCTCATAATACTGAGGTCCTTCCGGCAGATAAGCAAAAATCTGCTTTAAGAGCTCATCGCAGTTCCATCCCTTCCTGGCAGAAATCGGCACCACCTCAACGAAATCACACAGTCCGCGATAGGCATCTATAATCGGAAGAATCTTTTCCCGATCTACCATATCCACCTTGTTGATGACCAGAATGACCGGCTGTTTTACCTGGCAAAGCTGCCGGGCAATATGCCGATCTCCTCCGCCCACGCGCTCGTCCGGCTCCACCAGCCAGAGCACTACATCCACATCGGCGATGGTGTGCTCCGCCGCCTTTACCATATACTCTCCCAGTTTGTTCTTCGCCTGATGGATACCGGGTGTGTCCAGAAATACGATCTGTCCTATCTCCGGATCGGTGTAGACTGTCTGAATCCGGTTCCTCGTAGTCTGAGGTTTGTTGGACGTGATGGCAATCTTCTGGCCGATCAGCCGGTTCATCAGGGTGGATTTCCCTACGTTCGGCCGTCCGATGATTGTCACAAAGCCCGATTTGAAATGTTCCGTCATACGCACTCCTTATCTTGTGTTTTCGCGCTCAGGATCCCTGTGCCAGATTGTTTTGCATCTTCAGCTTTTTCCCACGCGCGCCGCCCGCCGGAAAAACGGCGAAAAGCGTCGGCAAAGGGATCTAGAACAGTCCCATCACTTTATCGAACCGGTTTCGTTCCTTCTCGATGGCGTCCTCGTTGCCCACTACACAGAGCACCCCCTGCCTTAACGCGGCTTCCACCGGCTCCGCCAGCGCCCGGATATCTTCAGCGGTTGCCGTGATTACCTGAGTCCGCTCCCTCTGCAGATCCTCGTCAGTAATGCCCATAAAGTAAGCGCTTAAGGCGCGCAGTCCCCGCTGGGAGGGCGTCAGGGGCGTGTCCATCTCGCTGATGGTTCCGATAATATACTTTGTCATATCCCGTTCGTCCGCCTCAAAGGAGCGGATATACTCCGGCGTCTTCTCAAAGACATCGATCGTGTCCGCCAGATTCGGATCCCGATAGGATACAAAATACATATTTCCGTTGCGGGCAAACTGGTTCATGCATCCGTAAGCCCCGCCCTTGACCCGGACATTGATCCAGAAATAGTCGTATCCGAGAACAACCCGCAGAATCCGCATAGTTCCCGTGTAAGGATATCCCGCGTCCGCAAAATTTCCCGCCCGGCAGACATACTGAATCTGCGAGGCATCCTTGAAGGCTTCCCTGGCGTGACGGCAGGACACCTGGGGTTCCTGCTCCAGATGATAGGTATGGGGAAGATTTGCCGTCAGTGTCAAAAGATCCCGCTCCACCTTGACCATGGCCTCCGGCGTCCCGGCGGAACTGATGACCAGATGAGCGCTGGTAAAGATCTGTTCCATCAGTTCCTCGCACTTCTTCTGAAGCATTCCCTTCTTCTCCTCAAAATGTTCCTCCAGATCCTTCAGAAACTGGTAGTAGCCCACACCGGCAATCTCGTCGGAGATCTTCGACGTCTTGGAGAAATTAGCCATAGCCCGCAGGGAGGCGATATAGTGTCCCGCGCTGTTCATCTGCATCTCCAGCCGGGATTTGTTCAACTGCACCAGCTCCCAGAGACGCTTCTCGTCGGAAAAGTCGGAAGTGAGGATCATCTCCTCAATCAGCTTCATGGCTGCCGCCGACTCTTCATAGAGGAACTTTGCCCGCACCTCGCAGGTAAACTCATAATCATGGCCCGCCTTCGGATAAAGGTTCAGGCTGAAATTGATACCGCCGGTAACCACGTTGATCTCATTGGCCAGATCCGCGTAGTTGTAATGTTTCGTATTTACCATGCCCAGCATTTTGCACAGCAGAGACAGGTAGCCCAGATCTTCTCCGGATACGCCGCTGACCTGGAAAGCCAGATTCAGATAGTGGATGCCGTTGGTAAACACCTTATGACGCAGCAGCGGAATCGTTCCCAGGGTCGCCTTCTGCAGATCCAGGGGACGGATCTTCGGATTCAGATCCTCACGCTTTAACATCGGCAGTTTCTCCAGCGCCTCCTTCGGCGTAGGCTCCTGCTGATATTCCTTCAGATGCTTCGTCTGCCGGGCCATCTCCTGAAGTTCTTCCTTCGAGAGGCTGTCCTTCTTTTTCTGAAGCTGCACCTTCAGCAGCTCCTCCTCCTGACTGGTCAGTCCCTTCTTCGGCGTGACCACAATCAGGGCGGAATGAGTGTTGTACAGCAGATACTTCTCCACAAGCTCCTCAAAATAGCCGGTGGAAATCTTCTCTCTCAGCTGATCCAGCACCTCGATGCCGTGAAGGTGCAAAAAGGGCTGTGCGGCGTCATAGAGCCAGCTGTCAAGACACTGCAGTCCCAGGATCAGTCCCTTGGGATAGCTTCCATAATCTCCCTCCCGGAACCGGAACTGAGCGGCGTTTACCCCCGCCTTCAGGGCATGGCGGTCAATGCCGCTTTTTACCTGTTCCTCCAGCACCTGACGGATCGTCTCCACGAAGACTTTCTCATCCTCCGGGTTGGCGCCCTTTGCCACAATGGAAAAGAAAGGCTGCTGCGTTCCGTTGTCGTAGGATCCCAGAATATCCTTTCCGATACCCTTGTCCAGAAGCGCTTTGCGCAGGGGCGCGCCCGGGGAATTCAAAAGGGCGTAATCCAACACCTCAAAGGCCTGATACAGTTCCTGATCCAGAGTGGTCCCCACCACAAAACTGCAGGACAGGTAGGTCTGGTTTGCGTCGTCCTCCTCCATGGACAGCGGATATTCCCTCTCCAGCCGGATCGGCTTCTCGAAGGGCTTCTGTATCTTGATTTCCGAATCCACCTCCATGGCGTCGTAAGCGCCGAGATACTCCCGATCCAAATAATCCAGCCGCTCTTCCATATCCATATCCCCGTAGAGATAGATGTAAGCATTGGAGGGATGATAGTAGGTACGGTGGAAATCCAGAAATTCTTCATAGGTCAGCTTCGGGATATCTTTGGGATCTCCGCCGGACTCGTAAGCGTAGGGCGTATCCGGGAAAAGAGAGTTGAGCACCGTCCGGTCCAGCACACTTTCCGGGGAAGAGAAAGCTCCTTTCATCTCGTTGTACACCACGCCGTTTAAGGTCAGCTCATCCTCCGGCGACGGAAGCTCATAGTGCCATCCTTCCTGCCGGAAAATCTCAGGATGCCGGTAGATATCGGGATGGAACACCGCGTCCATGTACACGTCCATCAGGTTTGCAAAATCCTTGTCGTTGCAGCTTGCCACAGGATAAACCGTCTTATCCGGATAAGTCATGGCATTTAAAAATGTATTCAAAGACCCCTTGACCAGCTCCACAAAAGGATCCTTCAGCGGATATTTGTCAGAGCCGCACAGCACCGAATGCTCAATGATATGAGGCACTCCCGTGGAATCTTTCGGCGGCGTCCGAAAACCGATATAGAACACCTTGTTGTCGTCGTCGTTTCTGATCAGCGCCACATGAGCTCCGCTCTTTTTGTGACGCAGTACATACCCCTTCGCCTGAAGACTCCCCAGTTCCTCTTCTTTGATCAGTTCATATGCTTTATGCATGCCGCTCCTCCATTTGTATTCATTGTTTGATGGTCACATCCATCTGCTGAAACGGGATCGCGATTCCCGCCTCATCAAAAGCCAGCTTGATATCCTCCAGCATCTTCCAGCGGACATTCCAGTAATCCTCCGTGGGCACCCAGAAACGTAATCCCAGATCCACGGAACTGTTGTTCAACTGACTCACAAACACCTTGATCTCCTCATCCGCAAGTCTCCGGTCCTCCTGCTCCACCAGTCTCTCCAGAATCTCCTTTGCCTGGCGGATATCAGCGTCATAACTGATGGGCACCAGAAGATCCAGCTGCCGCTTGTCGCTCTTGGTGGCGTTGGTCAGGCTGTTATTAGCCAGCGTACCGTTGGGAATCACAATGATCTTGTTGTCCACTGTCCGCAGCTTCGTGTAAAACACGGAGATTTCCAGCACCTGTCCTTCATTCTTGTTAGTGTCCTCAATAATGTAGTCCCCCACCCGGAAAGGATGCAGAATCAGAATCAGCACACCGCCTGCGAAATTTGAAAGGCTTCCCTGGAGCGCCAGTCCGGCCGTCACTCCCAGGGACGCCACCGCCGCCGCGAGGGATGTGGTGGTAATGCCAAAGAGATTGAGCACCAGAATAATCAGCACGATATAGAGCAGATATTTTACAACCTGATCCAGAAACTGCTTCAATCCCTCTTCCAGATCATGACGCTCCATAAAACGTCGGAACCATTTTCGCAGCAGTCGGATAACGCGGACACCCACATAGACGGTAACCAGCGCCAGCACCACGTTCCAGAAAAAGCCGATGACGCCGGGCAGAATGGAATCCAGCCAGTTTTTAACCACCCCGTCTCTTATACTCTCGATGAAGTTTTCAGGGAAAACCTGTGATAATAGCATGTTCATTCTCCTGTTTATTTTTGCACGATTCCGGAAATTTTATCCTCATACCGGATGTTTTCTGTTTTTGAAACCGGTTTTCGCTTCTCTCCAGCTTATCACTAACGGTCCAGCTCGTGGATAAACAGGCCGCTGCGAAGCTTCGGCTCAAACCATGTGGATTTCGGCGGCATCAGCCGCCCCTCGTCCGCCACGGCAAAAAGCTCTTGAATAGATGTGGGATACAGTGCAAAAGCCACTCTGCAGTCGGCGCGGCATCTGCGCTCCAGCTCCGAAAGCCCCCGGATTCCTCCCACGAAGTCAATCCGCTCATCTCTCCTGGGATCCGTGATCCCGAGAATCGGCTCCAGCAGAAGATTCTGCAGCAGCGATACGTCCAACGCCTCCACCGGGTCCGTAATCTCAAAAAGATCCTCCTGACGGAACCGGCACAGATACCAGTGCTGGCTTAAAAACATGGCAAATTCTCCCTTCTTCCCGGGAGCCAGCGGCGTCCGCTGCCGCTTTACCACGTCAAATTTCCGGGCAATGCGGCTGTAGAAAGACTCCTTACTGAGACCGTTTAAGTCCTTTACCACCCGATTGTAGGGCATGATCATCAGCTGATGATCCGGAAACAACACCGACAGGAAAAAATTGAATTCCTCTTTCCCCGTATAACCCGGGTGCTGCTTTCTCCGTTTCTGCCCCACCCGCACCGCGGAGGCAGCCCGGTGGTGGCCGTCGGCGATATAGATAGAATCCAGCCCTGCGAACCGGCTGTGGACCGTCTCAATATCCGCCTCGTCCTCTATCATAAACACCCGATGGGTAATGCCGTCCTCAGCAGTAAAGTAGTACAGCGGGCGGCCCTTCTTCGTCCGCTCCACCACCTCGTCGATGGCTTCCTGTCCCCGATATGCCAGAAAAATCGGCCCGGTCTGTGCATTGCAGGTGTCGATATGGTGTACCCTGTCCGCCTCCTTTTCCGCCCGGGTACTCTCGTGTTTTTTGATCACGTTCTTCTCATAATCGTCGATGGAGGCGCAGGCCACAATGCCTGTCTGTACCCGCCCCTCCATAGTCAGCTCGTAGATGTAATAGCAGGGCTTCTCATCCCGGATGAAACTGCCCTCCTCCACCATCTGCCAGAGCAGGTCATGGGCCTTTCGATACACGATGTCGTCATAGACGCCCACAGACTCGTCAAAGTTAGTCTCCGCCCGGTCAATGCGCAGAAAGGAGAGGGGATTCCTTTTTACAATCTCCTCCGCCTCCCTGCGGTTATAGACATCATAAGGGAGAGCAGCGATCTCTGCCGCTCTCTCCCTTGATGGTCTGATTGCCTGAAATGGTCTGATCTCTGCCATAATACTTCCTTACTTGATCACACGGACCTTGATTACATCTTCAATGGCGGAAAGCTTCTCCACCACATCCGCTGTTACCGGCGCATCCAGATCCAGCAGCGCGTAGGCGTAATCGCCCCGGCTCTTGTTGGTCATATCGGACACATTGATGTCCGCGTCTCCGAGGATCGTGGAATATTTGGCGATCACGCCCTTGTTGTTGTGATGCAGCACCGCGATCCTCGCAGCCGCCTGGCAGACGCCCATGTTGCAGTCCGGATAGTTTACGGAATGGGCGATATTTCCGTTCTCCATGTAATCGGAGATCTCCTGCACCGCCATCACTGCG
>CASECT010000125.1 GCA_949286525.1 uncultured Eubacteriales bacterium
TCCTTTCTCTTCCGTTTTCTTTTCCTATTTTATCACACCCGGTTTACATATAACATGAAATTCCTTAGAATATAGTTAAAACAGTTACGACGGAGGTTCAAAAGCTATGAAAAAAGTTTACAATCCTTATCTGCCGTCCTACGAATATGTGCCGGACGGCGAACCCCACGCTTTCGGGGACCGCATTTATCTCTACGGAAGCCACGACCGTTTTAACGGCGGATTTTTCTGCCTCAACGACTATGTGTGCTATTCCGCGCCAAAGTCGGATCTTACCGACTGGCGCTACGAGGGTGTCATCTATCGCAAGGAGCAGGATCCGAGAAATCAGAATATCCCGGCAGACGCCAAACGCATGGAGTCCTCAATTCCCGGAATGGACATCGTGACAGATCCCGACGAGCAGTTGAATCCGCCGGGAATCCACGCCATGTTCGCCCCGGATGTAGTGCAGGGCCCCGACGGCAGGTTCTATCTCTACTACTGTCTAGACTGTCTGCCCGAGATCGCCGTGGCTGTCTGTGACACCCCCGCAGGATCCTATGAGTTTCTCGGCTTCGTCCGCCACGCAGACGGCAGTATTCTGGGTCAGCGGGAGGGCGATCTCTTCCAGTTTGATCCCGGCATCTTCGTGGATGACGACGGAAGCATCTATCTCTACTCCGGCAACGCTCCGATCCGGCCGGAGGCAGTCATCGAGGGCTTTCTTCAGGGATCCACAGTCATGACTCTGGAAAATGACATGCTGACCTTAAAGACCGAGCCCAAGGCTCTGATGCCCGACGTCCGCAACAGCGCCGGCACCGGTTACGAGGGGCACGAGTTCTTTGAGGCCAGCTCCATCCGAAAGATCAACGGCAAGTATTACTTCGTGTACTCCTCCGTCCAGAGCCACGAACTCTGCTACGCCGTCAGCGACAGGCCCGACGAGGGGTACGTCTTCGGCGGCACTCTGGTAGACATCGGCGACGTCTTCTTGAACGGCCGGGAGGCAAAGGACGCCGTCAACTGTGTGGGCAACACCCACGGCGGCATCGAATGCGCAGACGGTCAGTGGTATGTCTTCTACCACCGCCAGACCAACCGCACCAACTACAGCCGTCAGGCATGCGCGGAAAAGATTTATTTCGACGAGAACGGTCACATTGCCCAGGCGGAGGTTACCTCCTGTGGCCTGAATGACGGACCGCTTCCCGCAAAGGGAACATATCCGGCCTATATCTGCTGCCATCTGACCATGGACGGGAGCAACACCTACTCCCATCCCCTGGCTATGGGCGACCGGTTCCCCTACCAGACCCAGGACGCAAAAGACATCACGCCTGACGGGACCGGCTTCCCGGAGACCGCGGCCAAAGACGCCGCCTTTCCGGTACAGTATGTGAAAAATATGCGGGATAAAGCCACGATGGGCTTCAAGTACTTTGAATGCAAAGGTGTAAAAAAGATCTCGCTGACTCTGCGGGGAAGGGGTTCCGGCCATATCATCATTACCGATACGGCAGGCGCGGCCCTTGCAAAGGATCCCGCCCACACCTTCGGGGACATCCCCGTCTCCGTGGATTCCTCCGACTGGGTGGAGATTTCCGGCGAGACGACGCTCCCCGACGGCGTGCATGCCCTCTACCTTACCTGCATGGATTTCGAGGGCAGCATAGATATCGCTCAAATTTCCTTCTGAGAAATCCGCGTTGAGAAAATCTGTGGCCGAAAAATTCTGCCGGATGCGGAGCGTTTTCCCCGTATCCGGCAGCAATGTTCTTACATGTTATAAGTTCCGGCGGTCAACGTCTCGCATCTTCCATCCGGAAGAATAACCTCAGCCGTCACATTGGAGGGAATGGTAAACTCATAGCTTACCTGGTCTCCCTTATATTTCCAGCCGCTTACGATGGTTCCTACCGGGGAGTCGTAGGCGGCTTTCGCATACCCAAGGGCAGGGTAGGGTTCCGGGGCGATGGTTACTTTTCCGTTTTCCAGGCGGATACCGCAAACGCCGGAAAACAGCCATCCGCAGACAGCGCCGTAAGAATAGTGATTCAGGGAAGCATGCACTTTACCGTCGGCGTCAATGCCGTCCCAGGTCTCCCAGATCGTAGTTGCCCCCTTCTTTACCGCGTAAAGCCAGCTGGGACAGGTATCCTGGAGAAGCAGCCGATACGCGGTGTCAAGATAGCCGTACCGGGCCAGCACCGCCGGCAGAGAGGGGGTGGAGAGAAAACCGGTGTTGAGATGATAATCGTTTTTGATGATCAGCTCGTTCAGATCTTCTGCCGCCGCCTTTGCCTCCTCATCGCTAAGGAGCCCAAAGGAAATAGCCCGCACATATTCCGCCTGACGATCCGACTCGATCTTTCCGTTGTCTGTGGCGATAAAATGGAAAGCCTTCGCCGCGTTCTCGGCGATGTCCCGATAGAATGCCGCGTCCTCCTCTTTCCCGAGAATCTCCGCAATCTCGGAAAGCATCCGGGCGGAGCGGGAATAATAGGCGGTGCTTACCTTGTACTGAGGCTTTGCCATGGCCATCTGGGCCACCATGCCCGGCTCGCACCACTCGCCGTAATCCACGCCGGTCTCGATGGTGTAAGTGTGCCAGGGGTTGTTCTCAAACTGGCTGGGGCTGTCCGGCTTGTTTGCCCGGCTCTGCAGAAACCGCATCCATCCCTTCATCATCTCATAATTTTCCTCAAGAATCCGCACATCGTCATACCGCTTGTAAAGCGCATAGGGGACAATAATACTGGCGTCTCCCCAGGCCACGGAACCGGAGAGCATATCCGAGAAGAAGGTAGGCACATTGTTTGGCGGCGCGATGTTGACGACCTTGCCGTCCTCCTTCTGGTTCAGCCGGCATTCTCCCAGCCATTTGCGGATGACAGGATAGCAGTCCTCCAGATAGATTCCCGTTTCCACAAACACGCCCATATCGCCGGTCCAGGCCGCGCGCTCTCTGGTGGGGCAGTCGGTGGGCACGTCGCAGAAATTGGATTTCTGGCTCCAGATGCTGTTATGCACCAGCTGGTTTACATCCTCGTTGGAACAGGTAAAGGTTCCCGTCTGATCCATCCCGGAGTACACCGCGATGGAGGTAAAGGAAGCGTCTGCCAGGTCCACGTCGGTCTCAATTTTTCCATAGCGGAATCCCCAGATCGTAAATTTGGACTTGTAGTGGTTCTCGCCCTCCTTACAGATGAACTCCACCCTCTGTTCGGTGCCGCCCTCCTTATGGCGCTCCCGGTCCTGAAAATTTTCCGCGGTAAAATTGCCGTTCTCATCCAGGGACTCCCCGTGATGGATCACAATCTTCTGACCCTCGCGGGCGTTTACGGTAAACTCAATGTAGCCGGCCAGGTTCTGTCCGTAGTCCACCACGGTTTCTCCCTTTGGCGTCGTGATGATTTTCCCCTCAAAACGCTCCTGTTCCAGAATCGGCACAGAGTTGGCGCAGGCCAGATTGTCCGTTCCGAAATCCTCCACCTTGACCTCATGCCATCCGCTCAATTCCTCCATACGGGCGTCGTAGACCTCGCCCTGCTGCATATCGTCCTCACGGACCGGCCCCTGCTGGGTAGCCTCCCAGGTCTCATCGGAGACGCACACCGGTCTGCCGTCCTGTTCCAGCTGGAAATACAGCGCCACATCCTCCCCGTAAAGATTCCGGTCGCCGTCCACGCCGGAGCAGCTGCGATACCAGCCGTCTCCCAGGATAACCTGCACGTCGTTTTCCCCGTCCTTTACCAGATCTGTCACGTCGTAGGTCTGATAGGGCAGCTTCTTGCCGTAGGTCCCGGCTCCCGGAGCCAGCACGAAGTCGCCAACGCGCTGACCGTTGATCCAGGCCTCATAGAGACCGTGAGCCGTGATATACAGGCGGAAAGCGCCGTCTTTTTCCACTGCAAAGGTCTTTCTCAGATAGCTGGCGGGCTTGTGCACCGCCGGATCGCACTCCAGCTCCGGGTTGATCCATTTTGCCGCGAAAGCGCTCTGATCCAGCACGCCCATCTCGAAGAAGGCCTCCTCGCTCCAGTCGCCGGCCTCCCCATTCTCGTCCCAGAGGCGCACGCGCCAGGTTACCCGCTGCCGGTCCTTCGCCTCGGTTCCCAGGAATGCGTTCATCCTGTCGCTCTCCACTTTGCCGCTGTTCCAGATGACCTCCCCGCGCGCCTTTGCCTCAATCTCGTAGGCTGTCTGCTTCACGCCATCCTGGCAGATCCAGGAGAGGGACGGCTTTGTAATATCAATCCCCAGGGGATTGTCCATCTGTTCTGTTCTCAGTTTTACCGCTTTCATATGTATTCCGCGTCCTCCTTGCACATTTTCCTGTAAATTCAAATATATGCCGCGCCGAAAAATAGAGCGGCATATTTTTTGATTTTTTGTTCACTATTTTGTCATGTTTCTGTTTTCAAAATCATTCCCCTCCGGGGTTCTTTCTTCCGGAATGCTCCTCCCAGAATGTTACCGCCTCATCCAGCCATCCTTCGGCGGCCTTTCCCGTGGCAAGTCCCCACCCGTGGGCGTTTCCGGGATAAACATGATATTGACAGGGAATTCCATATTTTTTCATTTCCTCTACCAAAATCCCGGAATTCTGAACCGACACCGTATTGTCTGCCCTGCACTGCCAGACATAGGCAGGCGGATAGTTCTCCGTTACCTGTTTTTCGATGGAATAGCAGTCTCTCAGTTCCTGATCGGCGGCGTGATCCTTTCCGAGAAGGCGCAGACGGGAACCCTTGTGAGCGTATTTCCCCATGGTAATAACCGGATAGGACAGAATAAGTATACCCGGTCTCGGCAAATCGTATTTTCTGTACCCGAGATGCTCTGTTCCAAAGCTTGCCGCCAGATGACCCCCGGCAGAAAAACCTGCCACCGCGTAATCCTCCGGCTCCACATGGAATTCCCCGGCGTGAGTCAGTATGTAAGAGACAGCATTTGCAAGGTCATCCATGGGATTTGGGAAATGCGCTTCCTCTCCTATACGGTAGTTAACCACGAACGCGTGATATCCCTTCTTATTAAAGGCCTCCGCTACCGGAAACGCCTCCACGAAGGAACAGACGCTCTCGTATCCGCCGCCGGCGCAGATGACCACAAAGGGCCTCTTCCCCTCCACCGGGAAATGAAAGAGTACCCGCTGTCTCAGAGACGGATCTTTCTGTGCCTCCTTCTCGTCATAAATCCGGTAGAAAAGCCGCTCTCCCTTCTCCCTCAGCTCCTTCATATACTGAAATCCGCTGACTATGCTCTCCACGGACCAGACCTTGTCGAACACCTTCAGCGGCAGCATCCGCATCAGTTTGTTTTTCACGAACATTTCCGGAAAAAGAAATTCCTGAAACTCCGCGAAATCCTCATCTGCCAATATCTCTTTTATCTTTGTCCTGTAAGTAAACATATTTTTGCCTCTCTCAAAAAAATACTACCATTTTCTCGACCGTATTGTCCCTTGCTGCCGGCGTCGCCTTATCCTACACCCCAAGGCAGCCAATGGGGACCACATATACACCGTCCCCTCGGCGAAAGGCATAATTTCCGGTCCCGGTCAGAACCATAAGAAACGCCGGCTGTTTCATCTTATCTGTATCAATCTTATCCCGCAATTTTTTCAGCGTTTCCGCGCCATGCTCCACAGCACTGTCGCCTCCCAGCTTGATCTCGATCAATCCGTAAGATCCATTTCTCAGATGAACCACTGCGTCACATTCCAGCCCCGTTTTGTCCCTGTAATGGTATACGGTTCCCCCTAGCGCGTCCGCATAGACGCGGAGATCCCGCACGCACATAGTCTCAAACAGGAATCCGAAAGTCTCAAGATCGCCGATCAGATCCTCCGGTCCCAGCCCCAGTGCCGCTACCGCAATAGACGGATCTACAAAATATCTGGTATCTGACGTGCGGACCGCTGTTTTGGATCTCAAATTCGGATTCCACGCCGCCATTTCCTCAATAACGAAAATCTTTTTTAACGCTGTAATATAGGAATAAACGGTATCCACATCCAGTTGATCCACATCGTTTACCGCCATATCGTCCCGCAGCACCCTGTTCGAAATCTGCGTACCCTGATTTCTCGCATAAGAACGCATCAGTGCTTTTACCCTCTCTGCGTTTCTGGCAACTCCATCTACACGGGAAATATCTGTATTTACAATAGCGTCATAATAATCATATGCCTGTTCCAGCGCAATCTCATCTTCATAATAAGTTGCTCTCGGCCAGCCGCCCCGACAAGTAAGAAACGCAATTTTCTTCAAGTCCAATCGATTGATTGCACCGATCTCCTGCGGTGTCTGAAACAGTTCTGACAGCCGAATCTGTCCCGTTGACTCTCCGGATTCCCAAAGACTCATGGGACGCATCAAAACCCAGGCAAACCGTCCGGTCCCTGTATGATGGATTGTACTTCTATCCGCAGGAACCGCCGATCCGGTCAGGATAAACTGCCCGTCCATATCCCGATGATCCACTTCATAACGCACCGCATCCCAAAGTTTTGGCGCGATCTGCCACTCATCCAAAAGTCTCGGCGTCTCTCCCTCCAGCAGAAGTTTTGGACTGATATCCGCCAGAGAAAGATTCTGCCGCTCGTTTTCAGGATCAGACATATACAGAGCACTCGCGGAAAGCTGCTCACCCGTGGTAGTTTTCCCACACCACTTGGGGCCTTCAATGAGAACCGCTCCCTTACCCCTTAATTTTTTTCGGATCATTTCATCCGCAACTCTACGCTTATATTCCTTCACATTACCTACCGTCCTTATTCTCACAGATATTGTGCAGCAATACTTACCATTTATACTTCACACGAAAACCATACCACAATTACACCTGTTTTTCAACGTCATTCGGTAATTTGGCTGGTTTTTATTCGGCAATTTGGCTATCTTCTATTCGGTAATTTGGCCGATTTTCATTCGGCAATTTGGCCATCCTCAGATTCCAGCCGGTAGTGTCCCCGGCCGATCTTTCTAATCTTGCCCTCTGCGATGAGCTTTCCCAACACACGCTGCAGCTGACGACGGCTGCAGCGCAGCCTCAAAAGCGTCGCCTCGATCCCCCGCAGTTCGTGATCTGGCGACACGCTGCGCAGGTAAAACAGTACCCGCTCCTCCACCGAGGAGGAGATGGTTTCCTCCATGGAAAAATATTCCAGCTTTTCCGCGAAGGAGCGCAGCAACCGATGAAGGAAACGTACATCCCGATCAAGGCTGTCCCGGTATTTTGCCACATCCAGAGATACGCATACCGCCCCCGTCTTCGCCTCCACAAAAAAAGGCGAAAGCCCGTTGCAGTACTCCACGTCCCCCAGCATACCGGGAGCCGTCATGAAATTGATCGGCGAAAAACTGCCATCCGCCCGGATACCG
>CASECT010000126.1 GCA_949286525.1 uncultured Eubacteriales bacterium
GATCCCATCGAGGACGCTTACTTCGGATGCGCCGGCGTCGCGGAGATTCCCGATCTGCAGAACAAGCTGATCCGCCTGGCGAGAGGGGGATTCAAGCACCATACTTCCGTCGGCGTGGGACATATGAAGGATATTCTCAAGGAAGCCTTTACCACATACCTGGGCTACGACTGGGTGGATATTGACTGAGACCAGTGTCGGTGTACAAAGTCCGGGAGAGCTCCGGGATGGAGCAAGGGAAGCGGCCGCAGGGTGTGGATATGACAGCCTGCGGCCAGGATGAGAGAGGAGAGACAGAGCGTGAAGATAGCAGGACTGGATATCGGAACCACCGGCTGCAAGTGCACGGTGTTTGATGAAAAGGGAGCGTACCTGGGCAAAGCATACCGGGATTATCCCGTCAGGCGCTCCGTCGGGGGCCATGAGATGGACGTTTCCGCCATTATGGAGGGAGTTTTCGGCGTTCTCCGGGAGATGGCGGGGCAGTATCCCGACATTGCCGGCATCGGAGTGACCAGTTTCGGGGAAACTTTCGTGATGACGGACGGGGAGGGAAAACCTCTGCATACGGCCATGCTTTACACGGATCCCAGGGGAGCCCGGCAGTGCGCCCGTCTCCGGGAAAAGATCGGAGAGAAGGAGATTGCCCGGATTACCGGCCTTCGTCCCCACGAGATGTACAGCATTTCCAAGCTGATGTGGATTCGGGAAAACCGGCCGGAGGTTTATGAGAAGGCGGCCTATGTCTTTTTGATGGAGGATTATGTGGTGTATCATCTGACCGGCGTGCGGCAGATTGACTACTCCCTGGCCACCCGGACCATGGCTTTCGACATCTCGTCTCTGACCTGGAGCCGGGAGATTTTTGAGGCGGCGGAGATTGACGTATCGAAAATGTCCGCCCCGGTGCCCACAGGAACGGACGCCGGAAAGATTCTGGAGTCGGCGGCGGAGGAGATCGGGCTCTCCCCGGACTGCCATGTGATTTCTGTCAGCCATGACCAGGTGGCTGCCGCGGTGGGAGCCGGAGTTTTTGACTCCTCCGTGGCGGTGGACGGCGCGGGGACGGTGGAGTGCGTGACGCCGGTCTTTGACGCTATGCCGGATGTGGATGTGATGTACAACGGATATTTTTCCATCGTGCCCTATGTGATCCCCGGAAAATATGTGGCATACGCCTTTTCCTATACCGGCGGCGCCCTGATGCAGTGGTGCACGGACACGCTGGCCAAGAAGGAGAAGGAGCTGGCAAAGGAGGCGGGATGCTCGGTCAACGAGTATCTGGAGCAGGCCTACCGCGGGGAACGGGCCGAGGAACCCAGCGGCCTTCTGGTGCTGCCTCATTTTGCCGGGGCGGCGACTCCCTACATGGACACCGGCTCCCGGGGAGCGATTCTCGGGCTGACCACGGATACCAGCGCGGCGGATCTTTACCGGGCGTGCATGGAGGGTGTGGTCTATGAGATGAAACTCAATGTGGATGCGTTGGAGGGATCCGGCGCCCGCTTTACCAGCATGCACGCCACCGGCGGCGGGGCCCACTCGGCAGTCTGGATGCAGATGAAGGCGGATATGCTGAATGTACCGATTACGGCCTTAAAGACAGTGGACGCGGGAACCGTGGGCAGCGCCATGCTTACCGGCATTGCCATCGGCGTGTTCGCGGATCTTGAGGACGCGGCAAAGCATATGGTTGAGAAGACCGTAACCTATGAGCCCCGCCTTAAAATGCATGAGAAATATATGGAAATTTACCGGCGCTACGCGAAGGTTTACGATGCGGTCCGTCCGCTGATGGGGACGGATCCGGTCTGAAAGCCCCGGCCGTTTATGATGAGGGAGGAGGATGAGAACATGAATCCATATATCGGACATGAACATCAGATCAGCGGTGTGGAGGAACACCGGCTGGTGGGAGGAAAGGGCGACGGTATGCGCCTTTTTGAGATTACCAATGGAAAGGGCCTGGAAATGACCGTTTCCCCTGACCGCAACGGAGATATTTCCCGGCTGCGTTTTCAGGGAATCAACATGAGTTATCTGTCTCCCTGCGGGTATGTGGCTCCGGCGTATTATGACCGGACGGAGAGCAACTGGCTGAAGTCCTTTACCGCAGGATATCTGACTACCTGCGGACTGCAGGCGGTGGGATCTCCCTGTGTGGATGAGGGAGAGGTGCTGCCGCTGCACGGCTCCATCGCAAATCAGCCTGCCGAGCATGCCTACTGGGAGGAGGACGAAAAGGAGATCCGCATTCATACCACAACAAAGGATGAGGTCATTTTCGGCCGCAAGCTGACCCTGCGCCGGACGATTGCCGTGTCGAAAGAGGAGAATCGTTTCTCCATCGAGGATGAGATCGAGAATACGGGAGATCAGACGGAGCCCCTGGAGATTCTTTACCATATGAATATGGGATATCCGCTTTTGGATGAGGACAGCGTGATCACGATTCCTTCGGCGGAGGTGCTGCCCAGGGACGACCATGCCGCCGAGGACATTGCCAACTGGATGCATATGGAAAAGCCCCAGGCCGGCTACCAGGAGCGCTGCTATTATCACAAATTTCCCGATGGAAAGGGATTTGCCTCGATTTGGCAGCCGAAGCTGAATATCGGGCTGGAGATCAGCTTTGACGCGAAGGAACTGGACGGTTTTGTAGAGTGGAAGATGATGGGCGTCCGGGACTATGTGCTGGGCCTGGAGTGTGGAAACTGCTACCCCGACGGGCGCGACGTGATGCGCCGCACCGGGATGCTGAAATTCTTAAAGCCCGGAGAGAAGAAGCGCTATCGTGTCGATGTGGCCTTAAAGCAGGGGGAGAAGTAGCATGTCTTCAGCCATCAGAGGGTATACCGTCAGCTATCAGAGGGCATATGAAGATGGAAACCACGAAAGGCAGTCTGTGAAAGCAGGCTGCCTTTTTGTGTTCCGGGTCTTTCTGTGGCGGCTCTGTGCCGGTTCTGTACCGATTCGCCTGCCGGCGTTGACATTTCCCGCCAGAGGAGTATAATACATTTTGTCCGAATTCGGATTATTTTCCGGAAAAGGGACAGATTTTCGGAAAGGAAGTCCGATACATGAAGGATGAGATTGTCAGGCAACTGGAGCTGCTGAATCAGAATGACAAGATTCTGGATGAACTCTATCACAGCTATGCCGCCAGTGTGCATCTGTCGGAGACGGCTTTCTGGATCCTTTACATTGCCTGGACCCAGGGGGACGGCTGCACGCAGAAGGAGATCTGCGATTCCTGGTCCTATTCCAGGCAGACCATCAACACGGCTCTGAAAAATCTCGAGCGGCAGGGAATCCTCTGCCTGAAGACAGCCGAGGGCAATCGGAAAAACAAACGGATTTATTTTTCCCGGGAGGGGAAAGCCTTTGCTGACCGGGTGGTTGCTCCCTTTGTCCGGGCGGAGCTTCTGTCCCTGGAGAGACTCGGGGACAGGGAGAGAGAGCAGCTGACCCGCCTGAATGAAAGGCGGACGGAATATTTCCGGCAGGAACTGGAGGAGGCTATGGCCGCCAACGAAAGAAATGAGAACAAAGCGCGATGAAAAGCGGCATCAGACATTTTGAGCATGGAAACATGGGGAAGGAGGCATTTTATGTCAAAAATTATTACCGTCAGCCGTGAGTTTGGAAGCGGCGGAAGAGAGTTGGGGAAACGTCTGGCAGACGAGCTGGGGATTGCTTATTTCGACAAGGAGATCCTGGAGGCGATCGCCGAGAAGACCAACACCAGCGAATGGTATGCAAAAGAGGTCCTGGATCGGGGAGTTCTCCCGGGATATACCATGCATTTCGGCCACAGTTTTTCCTACTATTCGCCGGTGGCCCAGCAGGCGGTCAGCATGATGGTGGCGGAGCGGAAAGTGATTCAGGAGATGGCCAAAAAGCAGGACTGTGTGATTGTGGGCCGCGGAGCCAACAAGATCCTGGAAGAGGAAGAGCCCTTTAATATTTTCATCTACGCGGATATGGAGTCCAAGATGGCGCGCTGCCGGGAGCGGGCGCCGGAGGATGAGAACCTGACGGACAAGGAGCTGGCGAGAAAGATACGCCAGGTAGAC
>CASECT010000127.1 GCA_949286525.1 uncultured Eubacteriales bacterium
TGGCGCGTTTCGAGGCCGACATCATCGTGGTGGCGGCTTTCGGTCAGATCCTCCCGAAGGAGATCCTGGAACTGCCGCCCTACGGATGTGTGAATGTGCACGCCTCCCTCCTGCCGAAGTACCGTGGGGCTGCCCCGATTCAGTGGGCGGTCCTCAACGGGGATCCGGTGAGCGGCGTGACCACCATGCAGATGGGCGTGGGTTTGGACGACGGGGATATGCTCCTGAAGGAGGAGGTGCCCCTGGCGGCGGATGAGACCGGCGGGAGCCTTTTCGATAAGCTGGCGGTGGCCGGCGGAGAACTCTGTGTCAGAACCCTGGAGGGACTGGAGCGGGGAGAGATTACACCGATCCCTCAGAATGAGGCGGAAGCCACCCATGTGGGCATGATCAAAAAGAGCATGGGGGAGATGGATTTCTCCCGGCCGGCAGCGGAGCTGGAGCGTCTGGTCAGAGGCCTGAATCCCTGGCCCAGCGCCTTTACCCACATCGGCGCAAAAACGCTCAAAATCTGGCGCTCCGCGGCAGAACAGAAACTGCCGGAGGGAGCCGGGGACGCGGCGGACTGTATGAGAGAGCACCCGGTGCCGGGAATGATCTGCCACATTGACAGCGCCGGCATCTGGGTTCTGACCGGAGACGGTTTCCTCATTCTGCGGGAGGTACAGCTGGAGGGAAAGAAGCGGATGAGCGCCGCCGATTTTCTCCGGGGCCATGATCTGCCGGTGGGGATTGTGTTCAAGAAAGGTTGATGACAATGTTAGGACTGGTATTAGGATTGGGATACGGATACGGATTTTACGGATTCTACTGGGATCCGACCTACTGGCTGGTCATTGTGGGAGCGGTCATCTGTCTGATCGCCTCCGCGAGGGTTCAGTCGGTCTACAGAAAATACTCCAGATACCGCAGTCACTCCGGTATGACCGGAGCGCAGACGGCGGAGCGGATTCTCCACTACGCGGGAATCTATGACGTGCAGATTCTCCATGTGCGGGGCAATCTGACCGATCACTACAATCCCGCAAACCGCACGCTGAGCCTCTCGGACAGTGTGTACAACTCCACCAGCGTGGCGGCGGTGGGAGTGGCGGCCCATGAGTGTGGCCACGCGATTCAGCACCAGAAAAATTATATTCCTTTAAAACTCCGCAGCGCCATCGTGCCCGTGGCAAATCTGGGTTCTACGCTGGCATGGCCCCTGATTATCATCGGTCTGCTCTTTACCAGCGAGACCGGAAACTTTCTGATTACCCTGGGAATTGTGTGCTTTTCTCTGGCGGTGCTCTTTCAGCTGGTCACGCTGCCGGTGGAGTTTAACGCTTCTGCCCGGGCCATGCGGATTCTCGGGGAGACGGGGATTTTGGGCCGGGAAGAGCTGGGAAAGACCAGAAAGGTCTTAAGCGCGGCGGCCCTTACCTATGTGGCCAGCGCGGCGGCTTCTATCTTGCAGCTGCTGCGTCTGATCATTCTGACAGGAGGACGAAGAGACCGTGACTGAGATCAATATCAGGGAAATCATGGTGGAATGTCTGATACAGATTCTGGAGCGGGGAGAATATTCCCATCTGGTACTGCAGAAGGTGCTGGCGAAATATCAGTATCTGGAAAAGCGGCAGCGGGCTTTCCTTACAAGGACCGTTCAGGGAACCCTGGAGCGCAGAATCGAGCTGGACGCCGTGCTGGATCAGTTTTCCAACACGCCGGTAAAAAAGATGAAGCCCTTCATCCGCAATCTTCTCCGGGGCAGTGTCTACCAGATCCTCTACATGGATGGGATCCCGGACGCGGCGGTCTGCAACGAGGCGGTCAAGCTGGCGGTAAAAAAGGGATTCGGCCCGCTGCGGGGCTTTGTCAACGGGGTCCTGCGGAATATCAGCAGAAAGAAGGGGGAGATTTTCTTCCCGGATCTTGCTGTCCGTTATTCCATGCCCGGATGGATTCTGGATCTGTGGGCCGGGGAGTATGACAGCCGGACGCTGGAGCGCATGCTGGAGACATTTCTTACCCCTGCGCCTACCTTTATCCGGGTCAACACCCGACGGATCTCGCCGGAGGAACTTCAGCGGCGGCTGGAGAAAAAGGGCGTGAAGGTACGGCCCCATCCCACATTGCGGGGCGGCATGTGGATGGAGGACTACGACCACCTGAGCGGGCTGGAGGAATTTGAGGAAGGGCTCTTCTTTGTTCAGGACGTCAGTTCCATGACCGCGGTGGAGGCGGCGGGGATCTGCCCCGGCGACCGTGTGCTGGACGTCTGCGGTGCGCCCGGGGGAAAGAGCATGGACGCGGCGCTTCTGTGCGGCGACGGAGAGGTGGAGTGCAGGGATGTCTCCGATTACAAGGTGGGGCTGATCCGGGAAAATGCGGCCCGCTGCGGATTTTCCAATATCCGGGCGGCAAAGGCGGACGCAAGGATACCGGACGAGGCCTCCGTGGGAAGCGCCGATGTGGTGCTGGCGGATCTGCCCTGCTCAGGGCTGGGCACCATCGGCAAGAAGCCGGATATCAAATACCGGATAACACCGGAACAGATCGATGCTCTGGCAGGGCTTCAGCGTCAGATTCTGGATGTGGTCTGCGCCTATGTGAAGCCTGGCGGAAGGCTGCTGTACTCCACCTGCACGATTTCCCCAAGGGAAAATCAGGAGAATGTGGAGGATTTTCTGGAGAGACATCCGGAATTTTCCCGGGGTAAGATG
>CASECT010000128.1 GCA_949286525.1 uncultured Eubacteriales bacterium
TCATGGGTGGATTTTTTGGAGTAGCTTCACAGCAGGACTGTGTGTTTGATCTGTTTTTCGGGGTGGACTATCACTCCCATCTGGGAACCCGGCGCGGCGGTATGGTGGTGCTGGGGGAGGACGGCTTCAACCGTTCGATCCACAACATCGAGAACGCGCCCTTTCGGACGAAATTTGACAAGGAAGTGCAGGAGATGGCAGGCAGGTACGGGATCGGATGTATCTCGGACTATGAGCCTCAGCCGCTGATTGTGCGCTCCCATCACGGAACCTATGCGATCTCCACGGTGGGAAAAATCAATAACCTGGATGCGCTGGTGCAGCAGCTGTTTGACAAGGGGCATGCCCATTTCCTGGAGATGAGCGGCGGCGAGATCAACGCCACGGAGCTGGTGGCGGCGCTGATCAACTGTAAGGAGAATCTGATCGAGGGCATCCGTTACGCCCAGGAGGTCATCGACGGGTCCATGTCGATTTTGCTTCTGAACCGGGCGGGGATTTACGCGGCGCGGGATCCGCTGGGGCGGACGCCGATTGTGGTCGGAAAGAAGGAGGACGCCTTCTGCGTATCCTTCGAGAACTACGCTTACAAGAACCTGGGGTATAAGGATTACAAGGAGCTTGGTCCCGGAGAGATCGTGGTGTTGACGGAGCGGAGCTGCGCGACGCTGGTAAAGCCGGGCAAAGACATGAAGATCTGCACGTTCCTCTGGGTGTACTACGGATATCCGGCCAGCTCCTACGAGGGGATGAGCGTGGAGCAGATGCGCTACAACTGCGGCGCCAGGATGGCTCAGCGGGATCATGTCAAGCCGGATACGGTGGCCGGCGTGCCGGATTCCGGAACGGCCCATGCGGTGGGCTACGCCAATGAATCCGGGATTCCTTTCTCCCGGCCTTTCATCAAGTATACGCCCACCTGGCCCAGATCCTTCATGCCGACGATTCAGAGCAAGCGGGACCTGATCGCGAAGATGAAGCTGCTGGCGGTGGAGGATTTGATCAAGGACAAGAGTCTTCTGCTGATCGACGATTCCATTGTCCGGGGGACGCAGCTCCGGGAGACGACAGAATTTCTCTATGAGAGCGGGGCGAAGGAAGTCCATATCCGTCCGGCCTGCCCGCCGCTGCTGTACGGCTGCAAGTATCTGAATTTTTCCCGGTCTTCCTCGGAGATGGATCTGATTACCCGCAGGGTCATTCAGCGGCTGGAGGGTGGCGAACCCTCCGACGAGGTGCTCAAAGAGTACGCGGATCCGGAGTCGGAGAAATATGAACAGATGGTGGAAGAAATCCGAAAGGAACTGAACTTTACTTCTCTCAGATTCAACCGATTGGACGATATGCTGGAGTCCACCGGGGTGGAGAAGTGCAAGCTCTGCACTTACTGCTGGGACGGAAAGGAATAAAGAACAAAATAGTATGAGGGCCGGCTTTTATTGGAAAAAGCCGGCCCTTCGTTTGTTACTTCCCAGCCCGTATGTTCTTTACGGTTTTCTTTTCGATGCTCAGATGTTCGTAGACTCGGATCCCTCCGTCGCCTGTCGGCGCCTGGGCCAGAAGCCCTACCTTGATTGCCGGGTCGGCCGGAAGATGGAAATATCTCATCATATAGAAATGCTCTCCATCCACAGAATAGTGAAAAGCAAAGTTGTTGCCCACCCTGCAGACCTGGAGCCATGCCGTATTTCCTTCCAGATTGCAGCCGTTGGCGTCGTCGGAATCTCCCTTTGTCACTACGCTTACCGCGGCGTGCGTTCCGAAGTCTGTGAGTTCATAGCAGCATTTTGCCCAGCAGTTCATGTCTTTCATGACCATGACGGACGCGGAATCATAGGTGTCCTTAAATTCGTGAGATACTTTGACTTTTAGGACAAAGTCCCCTTCCACTTCCGTGTAATAGTAGGGGGCGTTGCACAGAGTCTCCGGAAGAATCCCCTCCTCGCACTCGTCCATGTTCCCGCAGAAAAAATCCGTCCGCGCCGGGGCGGTAATCTCGATGCGGTCGCCCTTTTTTTCCATCTTGCTTTCGTTCAGCCAGTAAAATTCCATGTAAAAAACCTCCATAAATGATTGATCTAAGTTTCGCTCATTATATCATCATAAATGACATGGGAAAAGGTATTATAGCGTCCAAAAAGGGTATTATTTTCCCAAATGGCGTCTCTGGCCGGGGGAATATCCGTAGGTCCTTTTGAAGGACTTGCAAAAATAATTTTCCGAATGAAAGCCGCAGGATTCGCTGATCTCCAGAAGCGTCAGCGAGGAGTCGCCGAGCATCCCGCAGGCAGTCTTGAGCCGGTAAGAGATCAGAGCCTCCACAGGGGAGCAGTTCATATATGTGCGAAAACAGCGGTTGGCCTCGCTGCGGCTGATATTCGCAGCTCCGGCGATGTC
>CASECT010000129.1 GCA_949286525.1 uncultured Eubacteriales bacterium
GGTTCCGATGGTGCCCCCGACGGTGGAGATGGGAAGTTCGTCCACCAGGCCTTCCCAGAGAACGCTGCTGTCCTTTATGTACTTCTGCAGCAGTTTGTCGGACAGGCCGGTGTAGCCGAGAAAATAAGGCATGTCATAATCAATGCCGCCCACCTCGCGGATGCGCTTCATCAGGAGATTGTTTCCGTTTTTGGAGCCGTGGGCTTTGCCGAGGATGACAACTTCTCCCCGTTCCAGGGAGACCACCGGCTTGATGGAGAGCATTTCGCCAAAGGCGGCTACCGTTTTCGGGATACGGCCGCCTTTTTTCAGATATTCCAGTGTGTCCAGCAGAGCCACAACCTGGATTTTACGCTTCGCTCTGTTCAGTTCAGCGACAATTTCCTCCGGGGAAAGATCCCGGTCGATGAGCTGGCGGGCATAGGTTACCAGAGCCCGCTGACCGACGGTAACGCTCTCGCTGTCCACCACATAGACCTTTCCCTCATATTTTTCCGCTGCCATGCAGGCGCTCTGATAGGTGCCGGAGAGTTTGCCGGCGAGGGTAATAACAATGGCGGTGTCTCCAGATTCCGTGGCTTTTCGGTAGGCTTCCTCAAATTCAAAGGGGGGAAGCTGGCTGGTTCTGGGCAGTTCGTCCGACTCGATCAGTTTTTCGTAGAATTCGGTGTGAGAAAGATTCACGCCGTCTAAGTATTCTTCCTCTCCGAAGGAAATGTGCAGGGGGAGGACATAGATTTTCTCGTCATAATTCTGCGGAATGTCCGCAGCGGAATCCGTGATGATTCTGATGCTCATGGTTTTTACCTCGTTTTTCCTAAGATAACCGGCCATTACCGCCGGATACAATGTTGATATATCAACATCTTTCTCCTATAGTAATGGAGATGAGAAGATTTGTCAAATACTTGTTACTATTCACAATTATTTATGCCGGCTTTTCGGAATCGGTTGAGAAAAAAGGAAAAGCACGTTATAATAAAGAAATGTCAAAGAAGAAAGATCTGTATGGGACGGAGAGTTCGAGGAAGAGAAAATGAACGCAGGCAAGGAGAAGAAAAAGAAAGAGAAGCTTTCGCTGGTGGTGCCGGCCTACAATGAGGAGGAAGCGCTGCCGATTTTTTATAGAGAGGCGAGAAAGGTGGAAGAGCAGCTGCCTCAGGTGGAGATGGAATATCTGTTTGTGGACGACGGTTCTGTGGATGGAACCATGGATGTGATCCGGCGGCTGCATGAGGAAGATTCCAGGGTTCATTATGTGTCTTTTTCCCGGAATTTCGGTAAGGAGGCGGCCATCTACGCGGGACTGGAAAACGCGGCGGGAGATTATGTGGCTATTCTGGACGCGGACCTTCAGGACCCGCCGGCCCTGCTCCCGGAGATGCTGCGGATTGTGACGGAGGAAGGCTACGACTGTGTGGGATCCCGGCGGGTATCCAGAAAAGGGGAGCCGCCGATACGTTCCTGGTTTGCCCGCATGTTTTACAGGATTATGAACCGGATTTCCAGCGCGGATGTGGTGGATGGGGCCAGGGACTTTCAGCTGATGAACCGGAAGGTGGTCTCGGCGATTCTGTCTATGAAAGAGTACAACCGTTTCTCCAAGGGAATCTTCGGTTGGGTGGGGTTTAAGAAGAAGTGGCTGGAATATGAGAATATTGAGCGGGCGGCGGGGGAGACGAAATGGTCCTTCTGGAAGTTGCTTCTCTACGCGCTCGACGGTATCGTGGCATTTTCGACGATGCCGCTGGTTATCGCGTCAGTCATGGGCATATTGTTCTGTGTCCTGGCTTTTGCTGCAATTATTTTTATTATCATACGGACGCTGGTTTTTGGGGATCCGACGTCGGGCTGGCCATCGATGGTTTGTATTATCATGCTGGTCAGCGGAGTGCAGCTTCTGTGCATCGGCATTTTAGGCCAGTATATGGCAAAGACATACCTGGAGACAAAGCGCAGGCCGCTCTATCTTGTAGAGGAGGCCAGGCTGGATGAAGACGGAGAAGATTAAAATGGAAGAAGACTTTTCGGCAATCAGGAAAAAGTGGATAAAGATCGGCAGGAAACATCTCTATCGCCTGTTTTACGGCAGAATGACGATGATTGCCCTCATCATGATCGCGCAGGTTGTGGTACCGCTGGTACTGTTTTACAATCTGGGCGTTTACAGTCCATTGCTGTACATGGGAATGCTGGCGGTTACCTTTATCTGCATTCTCCATATTTTCAACATGCCATCCCGTCCGGAGTTCAAGATGAGCTGGCTGATTTTTGTCGCGGCTTTGACACCTTTCGGATGTGTCTTTTATCTGTGGGTGCAGACAGATCTGGGACACCGGAAACTGAAGCGCAAGGCAGAGAAAGCCATGGAAGAGGCAAAGGAAGCCCTTCCGCCGGATCTGGACCTGGCAAAGCAGGTGCAAAAGACGTCTCCGCAGCTGTATGGCCTGACGAAGATCGCGGAGAAAGCGGGGGGATACGGTCTGTATCAGAATACCCGCGTGACCTATTTTGAGAACGGGGAAACCTTTTTCCCGGAGCTTCTGCGGCAGCTGAAGAAGGCAAAAAAGTTTATTTTCCTTGAGTTTTTTATTCTGGCAGAGGGATACATGTGGGAGGAAGTGCGCAATATTCTCGCGCAGAAAGTAAAGGAGGGGGTAGAGGTACGACTGCTCTATGATGGGACCAATGAGTTTAAGAACCTGCCTCATTCTTATCCGAAACAGATGGAGGAGCTGGGCATTCGGTGCCGGATTTTCGCGCCGATCCGTCCTTTCTTCTCCACTGAGCAGAATTACCGGGATCACCGGAAAATTCTGGTCATTGACGGTACCACCGCTATTACCGGAGGGATTAATCTGGCGGACGAATATATCAATGCGATTTCCGTCTACGGCTACTGGAAAGACACATCGATCCTGTTGGAGGGAGACGGGGCAAAAGCCTTTACCAGAATGTTTCTGGAGGCATGGCAGGTAACGGAGGATGTGGGAGAGTATCGCAAATATCTCAGGCTCTCCGACCAGGCGCTTCAGGTCTTTCGGGAGAATATGCGCCGGGAAAAGGAGATGCCCGGAGGTTATGTGCTTCCCTATGGCGACTGCCCTCTGGATGATGAGCGTCTGGGCGAGATGGTGTATATCGATATGCTCAATCAGGCCAGGGAGTATGTTCACATCATGACGCCCTATCTGATTCTGGATGAGGAGATGAAGCAGGCGCTGATGATGGCGGCCCGCAGAGGGGTGGAGGTGGTATTGATTCTTCCGCACATTCCGGACAAGCCCTACGCTTTTGCACTGGCAAAGGCCCACTACCGTCAGCTCCTGGAGGCAGGTGTGCAGATTTATGAATTTACGCCGGGATTTGTCCACGCCAAGGAGTTTGTCAGCGACGGTAAACGGGCGGTGGTAGGTACCATCAATCTGGATTATCGCAGTCTTTACCACCATTTTGAGTGCGCCTGCTATATGGAGGACATGGATGTTGTGTTTGATATTGAGGAGGACATGCAAAAAACCATGGAGCTGTCCCACAGGATTACCATGGAGGATGTGCGTTCCCAGGGAATTTTTACCAGAGCCGCCGGAATTTTTCTGAAACTGGTGGCCCCGCTGCTGTGACGGATGCGGTTGGTTTGATCGGTACGGAGGCAATGAGAATTGTTGCTGCACAGGCAAAGTAGAGATTAGGAGGATTGTAATGACAGAGAGAGAAAACCGGGAGAAAAATTTTGACCTGCTGGCTATGGGCGAGTTGCTGCTGCGGCTGTCTCCGCCGAACAACGAGCGGATTACCCGGGGGGACATCTTTGAGAAACATATCGGGGGCGCTGAGCTGAACGTGGCTGCCGGCGTTTCTCTGCTGGGACTTCGGACCGGCATGATTTCAAAGATCCCTGACAGCGCCATCGGCGAGTTCGCGAAAAACAAGATCCGTTACCTGGGTGTCAGCGACGACTACTTGATCTGGGATCGTGATGAGGATGCGAGACTTGGGGTATACTATTATGAGAGCGCACGCTATCCGAGAAAACCCCAGGTGGTTTATGACAGGAAACACACGTCCATTACCAAGGTGGATATCGACAGTTTTCCGGAGGAAATGTTTTCCTCTACCCGGTGTTTCCATATTTCCGGCATTACGCTGGCGCTGAACGAGAGGGCGCGGGCCTGCGGTATCGAGATGATCAAGCGTTTCAAGGAGCATGGGGCCCTGATTTCCTTTGATGTGAATTTCCGGTTGAATCTCTGGAGCGGAGCCGAGGCGAAGGCCTGTATCGAGCAGATCCTGCCCTATGTGGATATCTTTTTCTGCTCTGAGGATACCGCCCGGCTGACATTTTTGAAGGAGGGAACGCCGCAGGATATTATGCGGGAGTTTACCAGGGAATATCCCATCTCCATCATGGCGTCCACCCAGCGGATCGTGCACAGCCCGAAACTGCACACTTTCGGCTCTGTCATCTATGAGGCAAAGACCGATACCTTCTATCAGGAGAAACCCTATGAGAAGATCGACGTGGTGGACCGGATCGGAAGCGGCGACGCTTACTGCGGCGGTGTGCTCTACGGCCTGCTGTCCTCGGATATGGACTGCGCGAAAGCGCTGGCTTTCGGCAACGCCTGCAGCGCGGTAAAGAATACCATCCCCGGGGATTTGCCCTCCTCCGATCTGAAGGAGATCGAGTATATCATCGAGGATCACAATACTACGGGACGGCACGCGGAGATGAACCGCTGATTTTCTTCTGTGGCGAATGACTGTCAAAAGGATGATCAGGAAGGCAATTATGACAGCTGCGATAAGAAAAATCGTGTAGGTTGAAATACCGGGCTTCAGGGTTTCGGACTGGTTGCCATCGGTTAATGTCAGCGCCCAGATGTTGGCTCCGTCGTCGGTTTCGCCGATTTTTTCTACGGCTGAGATTTTTCCGGTGTCAAGATTGCACGCGGGGCGGGCACAGGTTAGGAATTTGACGGAAAATCCTGTTTGAGCGTTGACGGGAAAGTCCATCAAGGAGCCGGTTGTAAAGACCATGCCTACATCGAGGGGGTAGGTGGGAGAGTGGGGAGAACGCAGCCACCACATAGCGTCCTGTCCGGCCAGGGTTGCAATTCGACTCGCGTCGTCCGTGAATCCGTAATCCGGATTGTTTGCTTCTTCCGCCGAGAGCAGGAAGAGTTGATCTCCATTCAGAATGTTTTCTGCGGCATCAAAATCTACAGTGGTATCTCTGTCGCCGAAAACAATCGGTTTCTGGTAAGCATCGTCAGATTTGTAGGTTTTCAGAAGCGCATTTTGCTCTTCCTCGGAAAAGTGGCTTCTCAGAAAATCAGAGCCCCATTTTTGGATATCGCTGCTCTGATAATCGAGTACATCCGGATGTTCGGCAGCATAGGATTCGCCCCGGTTATCAAAAGTGACGACGATGTCCTCGCCAATATCCCGGAACAACATGCCGTCTTCTCCGGTGTTGGTATGGTCGGCGTCAAGAACGATCCACTCAGCGGTAAAACCGATGTTTTCATCCGCTTGACCGAACTGAAGGATATCTCCGTTTCTAATATCGGAAATGTCAGCGGATGCAGGAAGAAACGATTGCCAAATTCGGAAAGCTGGTACGGAATCAGGCGATACACAGCCGAAGTATAGAGGAAACGATTCTGCTCATCCTGCTGACAGAGTATTTCGGAGAAATTTTTCAGGAGGAAATTGGTCAAGTATGATTCGCCGAATCCTACCTGACCAATTTTGGTTGGAGAAAGAAAAAAGCCTTTGGAGAATTACCGTGATATTGACGCGTTTAAGATTTATGTTTCCGACTTGGGACTGCTCTGCGCAAAGAAAGACTTAGCGGCAAACGATGTCCTCTATATGGTTGAGGAGCTGAACGATATTAAGGGCGGCATGACGGTCAGCTTATCCCTATTGAAGTAAAATCGGCTGACAACACCAGAGCAAAGAGTTTAAAGGTCTATATGGACACATATAAGCCTGCTTACGCCATCAAGCTCGCTACAAAAAATTTCGGTTTTGAGGACAATAAAAAGACCGTTCCTCTCTACGCCGCATTTTGTATATGATATCGAAATTCTTCATTAAGCGAAGCTTTGGAAGCTATTTCCCTGATTTCGGGAGAGAACTCGATACTTATGTGGGATAAGAATAAAAAAGCCCTCAAACGGAAACCCGCTTGAGGACGCTGTTTGTAACGGAGTCGGAGGGATTCGAACCCTCGTGCCGAAAAACGGCAAACGCATTTCGAGTGCGCCTCGTTATGACCACTTCGATACGACTCCACATGAAAAGTATTGTACATGATTTTGGTGTGGAAAGCAATGAAAAGATGCAAAAAAATGTTTTGCGGGAAGGAGACAGAGAAGATGGAAATTTCACAGTTAGAGCCCCGGGCAGTCTTTCGCTTTTTTGAGGAAATCAGCCGGATTCCCCGCCCCTCCTATCAGGAGCGGGCCATCAGCGATTATCTGGCTGAGTTTGCCGGAAAGCGGGGGCTGTTCTGCCGGCAGGATGCCCTGGGAAATGTTATCATCATAAAGGATGCCAGTCCGGGGTACGAAGAAGAACCTCCGATGATTCTCCAGGGGCACATGGACATGGTCTGCGAGAAGGAGCCGGACTGCCCAAAGGACATGGCGACAGAGGGACTGGATCTCTTTGTGGAGGGAGACTTTGTGAAAGCCCGGGGAACCACACTGGGCGGAGATGACGGGATTGCGGTGGCCTATGCCCTGGCGATTCTGGACGCGGAGGACCTTCCGCATCCGAGACTGGAATTTGTCTGTACGGTGTGTGAGGAGGTGGGCATGGAAGGGGCCGCGGCCCTGGACGTTTCCTGCCTGAAGGGACGGCGGCTTCTGAATCTGGACTCCGAGGAGGAGGGAAGCTTTCTGGCGGGTTGCGCGGGCGGCTGCACAGCGCAGATCACGCTGCCACCGGCGAATGCACCGATGAGGGAGAGAGAAAACGGCGGGAACGACGGAGACGGCAATGCCAAGGAGACAAAGTTCCTGGTAGCCCTGGAAATTTTCGGACTCGCCGGCGGGCATTCAGGCACGGAGATTGACAAGGGGCATGCCAATGCCAATCTGCTCATGGCGGAGCTTTTGAGAGGGCTCTTTGCGTGTCAGCCTTTTGCCCTGGTATCTCTGGAGGGAGGGGCAAAGGATAACGCTATTCCAAGAAGCTGCGCCTGTGTTCTGGAAACGGTGCAGGGAGAGGCGCTGGCAAAGCTGGCAAAGCAGCAGGCAGCCGCCATCAGGGAACGCTGGATCGAGGCGGAGCCGCAGATTGGATTCGCGGTGTCTGTGAAGCCGAGAGAGAGGGATGAAAAAAGCCAGGCGGCAAACGAGTCATGCCGGGTTTGTGAGGAGGTCGCCGGAAAGTTGCTGCAGGCTCTTCTGACGTTCCCAAACGGTGTGATTGCCATGTGCAGCGAACCGGCAGGACTGGTGGAGACTTCTCTGAATCTCGGCGTCATGAAGCTTTTGCCGGAGGGGCTGACGCTCCGCTACAGCGTGCGAAGCTGCGTAGATCGGGAGCTGGAGAAACTGATCTGCCGGCTGGAGACGCTGACAGAAGCGGCCGGCGGCGCCATGGAAGTTTCGGGGAAATATCCGGCCTGGGAATATCGGAAGCGCTCGCCTTTCCGGGAAAAACTGGTTCGGATTTACCGCGGGATGTTCGAAAAGACGCCTCCGGTGGACATCATCCACGCGGGACTGGAATGCGGGATTCTGGCCTCCAAACTGCCGGGGCTGGAGTGTGTGTCCATGGGGCCGGATATTCTGGATATCCACACGCCAAGGGAGCGCATGAGCATTTCATCGGTGCAGCGAATGTATGCGTTTATACGGAACGTGCTGAAAGAAAAAGAATAATCGGTAATTGAAAAATTCCTTCAGATAGGATATCCTGTTTAAGGATGTAGAATGATCAAAAAGAGAAATAATATTTTTTACGGAAGGGGTTGACAGAGATGAAAATAGGAATGCTGACCAGCGGGGGAGACTGTCAGGCGCTGAACGCTGCCATGAGGGGTGTAGTGAAGACTCTGAGTACAAACGTGAAGGATCTGGAAGTTTACGGATTTCTGGACGGCTACAAGGGGCTGATCTACGAAAATTATCGGAAACTGACCAGCAGGGATTTCTCGGGGATTCTGACGGTGGGAGGAACGATCCTCGGATCTTCCAGACAGCCCTTCAAGCTGATGCGGGTGCCGGATGAGAACGGCCTGGACAAGGTGGAGGCCATGAAGAAGACCTACCGGAAGCTGAAACTGGACTGCCTGGTCATTCTGGGCGGGAATGGAACGCAGAAGACGGCTAACCTGCTGCGGGAAGAGGGCCTGAATGTGATTCATCTGCCCAAGACCATCGACAATGACATTTACGGAACCGACGTGACCTTCGGATTTCAGAGCGCTATCAACGTGGCCTGCAACGCCATCGACTGTATTCACACGACGGCGGCTTCCCACAACCGCGTTTTCATTGTGGAGGTTATGGGACATAAGGTCGGCTGGCTGACCCTCTACGCGGG
>CASECT010000130.1 GCA_949286525.1 uncultured Eubacteriales bacterium
AAATACTGGGAGCGGGTACTGCGGCACATCCTGCCGAACTTTGCGCAGAACGCAAACCCCCTGGGCATGGTCCCCTACTTCCGGGACATCCTGTCCGCCGTGCAGGGCTATGATGTGGCCCGCATGGACATGGAGGCTGTCACAGGTCTTATCACCGCGTGGCAGAACATGCAGAAGGCGCTCGACGGCGAGGGGCGCTATACCGTGGCCGGGGCCGCCGCAAATCTGGCCGCAGAACTGGCGCGCATCTTAGGCATCCCCGCCGCCACCGTCAAACGGGACCTGGAGGCCATCGCCCGGAGCATTGGCGTGGAAACGGAAAACTGGTATTTCCAGTATCAGATCGAGCGGGCGCTAAACAGCGTGGGGTACAGCGGCAACCGAACCGAATTTTACAACATCGCGTTCGGCGCGCTGGCAGACGGCGACCTGGAGACCTATCAGCTTATCACCGCAGACCTGATGGAGCAGGGCGTGAAGGGCAGCACCATTGAGAACGCCATGCGGGCACGCCTGGAGGCTGCACAGAATGAGGACCCGGACTTTTCCATGAGCCAGGAGGCCAGCGACCTGATCGGATACCGGGCGCAGTATGCGCCGGAAACCGAGGCGGAGAGCGGCGGGTTTTCCGTGGACGACCTCCCGCCCGCACAGAGGCAGAGTTACGCCGCACTGCGGGCGCAGAGATACCGGGAGATCGCAGACAATGTAGAGGCCAGCAGGGGCTTTGCAAGTCTGCCGCAGGAGGTCAAGGACAGGGTGCTGGACAGCACCGAGCGGCTGGCGGAGGCAACCGCACTCTCCTCCGCGACCGATGGAGCGCAGCCGGTCACGACGCAGTGGATGCTGTGGGCTACCGGCGGGGACGACTACGGCGTGGACGAGGCGGAGGCGGTCCTGTTCAAAACAGCCTATGATATGGCGGAAAGCGACAAGGACGAGGACGGGAAGACAATCTCCGGCAGTAAAAAGGAGAATACGCTGGAGATCGCCGGGGCTCTTCTGCCTGATTTGACGGAGCGGGAACTGGAGTATCTGATGGCGAACTATTGGGTGCCGGAGGATAAAGACCTGAAAGCACTGAAAGAGCGCAATTTCGCTGGATGACGAGAGGGCCGGGGGTTATCCCCGGCCCTTGCTGTTATCTCACTATTTTTTCGAGCTCCGCTATGTATCGCTTAACTTTCGGCGCTAAGTCCTGAAATACGATAAACGGGACCGCCAGAGATTCGCAATCAAGAGGATCTACCAAAACAGCAGGCTCTATATCGTCTCCCACCGGGAGCTTTTCGTATTCCCGGAAATATGTAATGTAATCGCCGAACAGTATAAGACATTGTGTCATTGGGTCCAGCTTTGGTGCGCACCCAAACCACCAGAATCCAGCCGGTCTCCATACACTGCGCGCGATCATGGCATAGTGAGACATTCGATCATCTATGATGTCCCATATACGCAGCCCTTTCCTGTTGTCTATCTTCTCCAGGTCATATGCCCCCGCAATTACCTGATACATCGATTTGATTATGCTTTCTCTTATATCCGGCCTTTTCCGATACAAAGTTAAATCCAAAACATAGGCCAGAAAGATCATACACTCCAGCGACAAGTCGAGAATCTTCTTTTCACTGGTCCTTTCTGCGAGTTCATCATCTCCGGCGTACAGATCAACCACTTTTCCAAGTACGGCGTCTACCGTATCAGCCAACAATGATACGGATTTTTCCCACACATCGTTTTCTTTCCTCTTAAACGGCCACATTCTATCATCTTCCCCTTTACGGCCTGCACGCGGAGCAGGGGCGTTTCCCAGCGTCCTCCGCGTCCTGCGGTGTGGAGTAGTAGATGCGGTTTTCCTCCAGGATGTTTTCTGCATAGTCACAGGACACACGGTGGTACTTGTCGCTGTTCACGCTGGCGACATAGTTCTGCTCGGTTATCACCGCTCCATGCTGTGTATCCGCAGCAGGAGGCGGGGCTTCATTTCCTGCTGCTGGGATAGGGCGGAGGGCAAAAAAGAGGGTGAGCGCGAAGAGGACGACACAAAGTGCAATAGCCAAATTGCGCTGTCGGACCAGTGCCTGCCGCATCGGTTCCGCCTTTCGGGCCTGTTCCCGTGCGTTCCAGATCTCTTTGCAGAGGAACTGCTCGTATCTATCCTGCTCCGGCCAGAGCATCTGTCCGCCCCGGGCCGCCTGCTCCTGCTCCTCCGCGTTTTTCTTTTTCCATTTTTCCTGCATCTCTCTGCGGACGACAAGACTATGGTGGAGTATGTCGGTTCCTTTCAAGCTCATTGGAAACCCTCTCTTTCAAAATTTTCTGTCTTTTCGGGGCGCAATCCCTTTCCTGTTCTGATATGCTCGATTGGAAAGGGCGGTGAAGAAATGCTGGAGAT
>CASECT010000131.1 GCA_949286525.1 uncultured Eubacteriales bacterium
GCCGCCACCGCAACGATGGCGATCACAACAATGGCAATGACTGCCCTGGTTTTTTTGCTGAGTTTTTTTCTTCCTGTCTTCATACTTGTTCCTCGTCTGTTATTAGCGTCGGTGTAATTTCTCAATTCAATATAAAATATCAACTTAAACTCAACTTAAACAGAGAGAAAAATTTGTATAAAATATGCTATACTTACTGTAGTTTCAGGAGGATTGCGATGTTTCAGATTTTAATTGTAGACGATGACAAAAACGTCCGCCGCTACCTGGGGGCTGTTCTGGCGGAAGCGGGATATTCTCCCCACACCGCCGCCTCGGCGAGGGAAGCCCTGGAAAAACTGGAGACGATCTCTATAGATCTCATGATTCTGGATATTATGATGCCCGGCATGGACGGATACGAATTTACAAAACTTCTGCGGGACTGCCACTATGATCTGCCGATTCTCATGCTGTCGGCAAAACAGCTTCCCGACCATATCAAGTATGGTTTTCTGGCTGGAACCGACGACTACATGACAAAGCCGGTGGACGAGGAAGAGCTGGTCTTAAGAATCCGGGCTCTTCTCCGACGTGCGCGCATATCCGCGGAGCGCCGGCTTGTCATCGGAGATACGGATTTGAACTACG
Organism: uncultured Eubacteriales bacterium; assembly: GCA_949286525.1. GTDB lineage: Bacteria > Bacillota > Clostridia > Lachnospirales > Lachnospiraceae > Pullilachnospira_A. The sequence goes on from CASECT010000131.1 coordinate 631, forward strand.
ACTCCCTGACAGTGAAATACAAGGGCGTTTCCCAGATTCTGCCCCAGAAGGAATTTCAGCTTCTCTATCAGCTTCTCTCCTATCCGAATAAAATATTTACCCGGCTGCAGCTTCTGGAGGAGATCTGGGGACCCGCCTCCGATTCGATGGAAGCCACTGTCAGCGTCCATATCAACCGCCTGCGGAAACGTTTTGAACAAAATCCTGATTTTGAAATCATTACTATCCGCGGCCTCGGATACAAAGCGCAGATTTTGGAGGAAACACTATGAAAAAGAACGACCGCGTATCTTTCCGGACCGTCATGATCGTCACAGGACTGATTTTTCTTCTTCTGGTCCTGACTTCCGTCATCAGCAACACAATCCTCTTTTTCGGCATCAAATCCGGCTTTCTGAACATAAGGCCGGAAATCCGGCTGCTGCCCTTTCTGATCCAGGCAGGCGTCATCAGTATTCTCACGGGAACGCTGCTCTCCCTGATTTTAAGCCGGTTTCCCATGCGCTCCGTGCAGAAGCTGATCCGGGCGATTCACAGGGTGGCGGAGGGACATTTTGACACAAAAATCAATCTGAAACATCCGAAAGAATTTCGGGAACTCTCCGACTGCTTCAACCAGATGACCGATGAACTGGCGGGGATTGAGATTCTCCGCTCGGATTTTATCAACAATTTCTCCCACGAATTCCGCACGCCCATCATGTCCATTCTGGGGTTTGCGCGGCTGATCAAAAGAGGGCATCTGCCGGAGGAGGAAAAGAACGAGTATCTCGACATCATCATCTCCGAAAGCCGCCGTCTCTCGGAACTCTCCTCCCAGGTACTGAACCTTTCAAAGGTGGAAAGCCTGACGCTTCTCACCGATCTCACCTCTTTCAATGCCGGGGAACAGATACGGGAGGCTATCCTGCAGCTGGAGCAGAAGTGGAATCGCAGAAATATTTCCTTTGACCTGGAAATTGAAAATGTAAAAATAAAGGGAAATCAATCCCTTCTGAAGGAAGTGTGGGTCAATCTCATCGACAACGCCGTCAAATTTTCTCCGGAGAACAGCGTCATCTCCATCCATGCCTACAGCAATGGAGAACATATGGTTTTTGTCATTGAAGATCGGGGAGAGGGCATGGACGAGACGACCTGCGGAAAGATTTTTGACAAGTTCTACCAGGGGGACGCCTCCCACGCCACCGAGGGCAACGGCCTGGGGCTTCCGCTGGTAAAAAAGATCGTAGAACTCCACCGCGGTTCCATAAAAGTAAAAAGCCAGCCCGGCAGGGGAAGCATTTTTGTGGTAATGCTGCCCCTGGAGGACTGATAGAAACCTTACTTCAGGTACCGCTTCATGGCAGCACCCTGGGCCCGCTTGGACAATGGCTTGCGGTAAATGGCAAGCGATACCAGGTACTGGAATCCGGCTCCCGCAAAGAGCAGCACATAGCTGATGACGACCGCTCCCGCGAAGGATGTTTTTCCCATAAAGATATACCCCATAGCCGCGAATACCGAATAAAACCCAAACATCTCATCCTGAGCCGCCATGTTCCATCCTCCTATCGCGCCAAAGATGGTAAAAAACGCTACCAGAATAATTGTCGCCAGGATATAGTATTTGAACACAATACCGGTATAGACCGTGATAATCAGTTCCGCGATGGATAACATAAGCAAAGACCCAATAATCAGCTTCGCGTCCTCCGGAAACAGAGCGATCTCCACTGCCCGGATGATAATGATAAGCGTAAAAATCCCGATGTTCAGCGTCAGATTCATCAGCGCCGGCATGGACGTCTGAAGCCTCTTACGGTAAGGGGAAGAAGCCGCATGATCCGACAGGCTGATGCTGTAGAGAAACTGCACCGGGAACATGGACAGCACCACCAGAAAGAAACTTCCGAGGAAACTCGTGCCGTGACTGACAACTTCCAGAAACAGTCCGGCGGCCATCATAATGATTGCGGCTACACTGTTCCCCTTGATACCGAAGGCATAGCGAAGCATCCGAAAAGCGTATTTACATTGTCCGATCATAATAACTTCCCTCCATTCTCCTGTTGAGATCCCAGATGGTAAATGCCGTCAGCAGAACAGACAACGCTATTCCGATCAGAAGCATTCCCACCGAAGACCAGGCAAACGCGGCCACCGCCAGCAGCGTTCCGACAACCGCTGCAGCATAGGCAAACAGCATATTCAGCGAGAAATTGATCAAATGCCTGGCAATAAACTGAAAAGCAAGCAGCGTAGCATAAGTAAGCAGCGCCGAGGCGAAACTTGCCGTTAGCTGCACTGCCGGTTCGCGTCCGACATATTTTTCACTGTCGAATAGAACCATCAGTACCGGAAGACCGGCTACCAGAACCAGGCACCAGGTCAGCTTTCGGAGACAGTCCCCTATGACGGCAAATCGGAAAATCTTCCTGCCCCGGACGGAGGATTTCAAAAACTCCAATCCCGGAAATTCTTTCGTGCAGATGCCTCCAAATACCCAATAATCCGCGATAATCTCCACACAGCACAGAATCATTGAAGACATGATGGCGGCGAGTATCACATCCACACAAAAGACCAGCGTGAAAATCAGCATCGCCGCCGGCAGGACAAGCAGCATCAAAATCCGATAGAGCAGGGGCGTAAACAAAAGATAACTTCTGACCAGTTTCATTGCTCATCCTCCTCTACAACCGAATCCGGCTGTTGGCCTTCATAACTGCAACACAGATCTGGGACAGGCTGGGGCGTTCCAATTCCACATCCATTCCCGCGAGACGGTCCAGATTTTCCGAGAGGCAGACGCCTTCAAACCCGTAGCTGTTTCTGTTCATGGTATAGAGAATCTTCGCCGCTTCATCCGCATCCTTCAGTTCGCCCTTTACCACGGTATATTTCTCCTTCAGGTCTTCCACAAACCCCTGCTCCATAACCTGG
>CASECT010000132.1 GCA_949286525.1 uncultured Eubacteriales bacterium
ACTCCGGAGTCCACTGCCGTCTTGGTCTCCATACCGGTTCCCACCACAGGAGCCTCAGTAGTCAGAAGCGGCACTGCCTGGCGCTGCATGTTGGATCCCATCAGCGCGCGGTTGGCATCATCATTCTGCAGGAACGGAATCAATGCCGTCGCCACAGAGAACACCATCTTCGGGGACACGTCCATGAAGTCAAACATGGTCTTGTCGTACTCCTGGGTCTCCTCGCGGTAACGACCGGAAACGGAATTGCGGACAAAATGCCCCTCCGCATCCAGTTTCACATTCGCCTGGGCCACATGGTAATTATCCTCCTCGTCGGCGGTCATATATACCACCTCGTCAGTAACCCGGGGATTCTTGGGATCCGACTTGTCAATCTTGCGATAGGGCGCCTCAATGAAACCGTACTCGTTGATTCTCGCGTAACTTGCCAGCGAGTTGATCAGGCCGATGTTCGGTCCCTCAGGGGTCTCGATGGGGCACATTCTTCCGTAATGGGAATAATGTACGTCTCGCACCTCAAATCCCGCACGATCTCTGGACAGACCGCCGGGTCCCAGGGCAGACAGACGTCTCTTGTGGGTCAGCTCGCCCAGCGGGTTATTCTGATCCATGAACTGGGACAGCTGGGAGGATCCGAAGAACTCCTTGACAGCCGCGGTAACCGGCTTGATATTGATCAGCGTCTGGGGCGAAATGACCTCCATATCCTGGGTGGTCATACGCTCTCTGACCACACGCTCCAGTCTGGACAAACCGATGCGGTACTGGTTCTGCAACAGCTCGCCCACCGCGCGGATACGGCGGTTGCCCAGATGATCGATATCGTCGTCGTTGCCGATGTGATATTCCAGATGCATGTTATAGTTGATGGACGCGAAAATATCGTCCCTGGTAATATGCTTGGGAATCAGATCGTGAATATCCCTGCGAATCGCCGCCTCGATATCCTCCTGGCTCTCATTCTCCTCGAGAATCTGCGCCAGCACCGGATAATATACCAGTTCTGTAACACCCAGCGCCTTGGGATCGCAGTCCACAAAATTGGTAATATCCACCATCATGTTGGAGAGAACCTTCACATTTCTGGTCTCTGTCTGAATCCACACATAGGGAACTGCCGCGTTCTGAATCTTATCCGCCAGTTCGCGGTCCACCTTTGTGCCGGTTTCCGCCAGAATCTCTCCGGTGGACTGATCCACCACATCCTCGGCGAGAATCATGCCGTTGATCCGGTTTCTCAACATCAGTTTTTTATTAAATTTATAACGTCCCACTTTTGCCAGATCGTAACGCCGGGGATCGAAGAACATGGCGTTAATCAGGCTCTCGGCGCTCTCCACCGTCAACGGCTCTCCGGGACGGATCTTGCGGTACAGTTCCAACAGACCATTCTCATAACTTCCCTGAGGCTCCCGCTCCGTGATCGCCGGATCCTTACCGAAGGACGCAAGAATCTTGGGTTCCTCGCCGAACAGATCCAGAATCTCCTGGTTGGTGCCCACACCCAGAGCACGAACCAGAACCGTGATCGGCACCTTTCTGGTTCTGTCCACGCGGACATAGAAAACGTCATTGGAGTCCGTCTCATACTCCAGCCATGCGCCACGGTTAGGAATAACTGTGCAGGAGAAAAGTCTTTTTCCCACCTTATCGTGGCCGATGGCATAGTAGATGCCCGGAGAACGCACCAGCTGGCTGACAATGACACGCTCCGCCCCGTTGATCACGAAGGTGCCCGTCTCGGTCATCAGCGGGAGATCTCCCATAAAAATTTCATGTTCGTTGATCTCGTCTGTCTCTTTATTATGAAGGCGAACCTTCACTTTTAGAGGAGCAGCGTATGTGGCGTCCCTCTCCTTACACTGGGCGATGGAATATTTCACATCGTCTCTGCACAGCGTGAAATCCACGAATTCCAGGCTCAGCTGACCGCTGTAATCCGTGATGGGAGAGATATCCGCAAATACTTCTTTCAGGCCCTCATCCAGAAACCACTGGTAGGAGTCCTTCTGGACTTCGATCAGATTCGGCATTTCCAATACCTCTTTCTGCCTCGAGTAACTCATACGCATGCTTTTTCCAGCCTTGACCGGACGTATTCTGTTTTTCTCCATTGACGTTTCACCTCTCGTTTTTATTTGATTTGTATATTGACATTTTCAGGTTTTTATGCTTATCCCGAAAAATGAACGCACGATACCCATCGCACGATAAAAGTGCAACGTACATTATATTACAAGTTCTTTACATTCGTCAAGCAGATTTTTCATTTCTGAAAAAATTCTCTGAAAACGCTTTTCCCCGGATTCCCCGGCACAAGAAAAAGGACCGCACTTTCGATTTTTCTTCGGTGCAGTCCCTCGTACTTCTTCTTTAAAGGCAGGTCTAAATTATTTCAGGGTAACCTTAGCGCCCTCGCCCTCAAGCTTGGTCTTGATGTCCTCAGCAGTAGCCTTGTCAGCTGCTTCCTTAACAACCTTGGGAGCTCCGTCAACCAGCTCTTTTGCCTCCTTCAGGCCAAGACCGGTAACCTCGCGAACAACCTTGATAACCTTTACCTTGTTGGGGCCAACCTCGGTCAGCTCTACGTCGAACTCGTCCTTCTCCTCAGCTGCAGCTGCCTCGCCGCCTGCTGCTGCAACAACAACGCCTGCTGCTGCGGATACGCCGAACTCTTCCTCGCAAGCCTTTACCAGATCATTCAGCTCTAATACGCTCAGCTCTTTGATTGCTTCGATAAACTCTTCAGTAGTCAACTTTGCCATGATTTTTTCCTCCATTTTTGATTTTGATTCTGTAAATAATGTTCAATTTCGATAAAAATTACTGCTCCTCGGCAGGCGCTTCCGCCTCTGCTGCGGGTGCCTCCGCTGCCTCCTCTGCCGCGGGAGCTTCCGGAGCTGCCTCTTCTGCTGCAGGCGCCTCTGCGGTATCTGCCGTGCCGCCCTTCTCCGCGATCTGGTTCAGCACTCTTGCCAGATTCGTGATCGGAGACTGCAGACTTCCAAGCAGCTTGGAGAGCAGTTCGTCTCTCGACGGGATTGTCGCAACCGCCTGCATACCGCTGGCATCATAGAAGGTGCCTTCCACCACGCCGGCCTTGATCTCAAGAGCGGGGGCGTCCTTCGCGAATTTGGCGATTACTCTTGCGGGCGCCGTAGCGTCATCCTTGGAGATGGCGATAGCGCTGGGTCCTTCCAGTACCGGAGCCAGGCTCTCGAACTCCGTCCCCTTGAACGCGAAGTTCATCATGGTGTTCTTGTAAACCTTGTAGGTAATGCCGGCTTCCCGCATTGCTTTACGCAGCTGAGTATCCTGCTCTACCGTAAGTCCGCGGTAGTCTACAACTACAACAGACTGGGCATCTTTGATGTTTGCAGAAATCTCTTCCACGATCGGCTGCTTTAATTCAACTTTTGCCACGTTTGTATACCTCCTTGTTTTATTTCATCTTGCCGCAAATCCCATATACATGGGAAAAGCCTCTCCGCCCGAAGACAGAGAGGCTGAATCGTTCATCATTTGCGCTTCCGCCCAAAGGCTTCCGCGTCCGATGCATCCTCGGCAGGTTGTATACGTTATGCCTTGCGGCACCTGCTGTCTTCGGCAACATGCTTTCGCATTATATCATTGTATTTTTCGGATGTCAAGCTTACTGGGAAATTCTTACCACATTCACTTTCACGCCCGGTCCCATGGTCGGAGCCAGTGTGATGCTTCTTAAGTACTGTCCCTTCAGGCTGCTGGGGCGAGCCTTGTTGATGGCATCCATAAGGGTCTGGAAGTTGTCCGCTAATTGCTCCTCGGTAAAGGAAGCTTTTCCAATTGGCACATGGATAATGTTTGTCTTGTCCAATCTGTACTCAATCTTACCGGCTTTGATATCGCTGATCGCCTTGGTCACATCCATGGTAACGGTTCCGGACTTGGGGTTGGGCATCAGGCCCTTGGGTCCAAGCACACGTCCCAGACGTCCCACAACGCCCATCATGTCGGGAGTTGCCACTACAACGTCAAAATCCAGCCATCCTTCGTTCTGAATCTTCGGGATCAGCTCCTCTGCTCCCACATAGTCCGCTCCGGCAGCCTGAGCCTCGTCAGCCTTCGGTCCCTTGGCGAACACCAGAACCCGTACGGTCTTACCTGTTCCGTGGGGAAGCACAACCGCTCCACGGATCTGCTGCTCCGCGTGACGTCCGTCGCAGCCGGTTCTGATATGAACTTCGATTGTCTCGTCAAACTTGGCAGTTGCGTTCTTCTTTACCTGCGCGATCGCCTCTGCCGGATCATACTGTAAAGTCTTGTCGTACGCCTTTACAGCGTCCTGATATTTCTTTCCTCTTTTCATATTTTACCTCCTGTGGTTGTATCGGGAGAGGTTCCCTCCCACTTATTTTCTTTACTCTACGACCTCTACGCCCATGCTCTTGGCGGTTCCCTCGATCATGCTCATGGCTGCCTCAAGGGACGCCGCATTCAGATCCGGCATCTTGGTCTCAGCGATCTGCTGGATCTGAGCCATTGTGATCTTGGCCACCTTGTTCTTGTTGGGCTGACCGGATCCGCTCTGGATGCCGCATGCCTTCTTGATCAGAACAGCCGCGGGCGGAGTCTTTGTGATGAAGCTGAAGCTTCTGTCCGCGTAAACCGTGATGACCACGGGAACAACGGTATCTCCCATGTCAGCGGTCTTTGCGTTGAACTGCTTGGTAAACTCTACGATGTTGACACCGTGCTGTCCAAGCGCAGGTCCGACAGGCGGCGCAGGTGTTGCCTTGCCGGCCGGAATCTGCAGTTTGATATATCCTTCGATTTTCTTTGCCATTGGATTTTTCCTCCTTAATCCATTTTCTTAACGTCTGTGAAACTTATTTCTACCGGTGTTTCACGACCGAACAGCTCCACGTTGATGGTCACGCTCTGCTTGCCCGGGTTCATGGATTGGATGACGCCAACCGTATCCTTCCACACACCGCCGATAACCGTGATGGTATCTCCCTCCGCAAAGTCTACCACAACGTTTTCCGTCTTGATTCCCAGCGGACGCATCTCGGCATCCGAAAGGGGTACAGGCTTGCTTCCCGGCCCGACAAAACCGGTCACTCCTCTGGTGTTTCTGACCACATACCAGGTATCGTCATTCATGATCATATGAATCAGAACATAGCCGGGGAACATCTTCTTGGCGACCTGCTTCCGGGTTCCGTTCTTTACCTCCATGACGTTCTGCATGGGAACGCGGACCTCGAGAATCTGGTCCTCCAGATGACGGTTCTCGATCGTCTTATCGATATTCGCTTTGACTTTGTTCTCATAACCTGAGTAGGTATGGACTACATACCAATGTGCCTCTGCCATATTCGCCTATGCCTCCATTACAAATTTACCAGGAATTCCACACCGTACTGGATGATCATGTCAAGAACGACAATGATCAGCCCCACCACGATGGACACGACAATCACTGCTGCCGACTGCTTCCCAACCATCTTGGGCTCCGGCCATACGATCTTGGAAAACTCGCTCTTTAAGCCGGCAAAACGCTGGGACATGGTCGTCTTTTCTTTTCCTGCCATAAACATCCTCCTTTACAGCCGCAACCCAATTACTTGGTTTCTTTGTGTAAAGTGTGTTTCTTGCAGAAACGGCAATACTTGCTGGTCTCCATCCGGTCCGGATGCGCTTTCTTGTCTTTTGTCGTGTTGTAATTTCGCTGCTGGCACTCTGTACATGCCAAAGTTATTTTCGTGCGCACAACTTCCACCTCCACTTGATTTCTTGTGTTTTTTCATGCCCCGAAAATGAGCATAAAAAAAAGACCTACTTCCGTCGCCCTAACACTATAGCATAGGAATGGCCCCGCGTCAATCTTTTTTTCGCGGGGCTCGCCCACCTTTCGCCTGGCGTCTATCCTATAACCCCGTCCATCCATATGGCGGCCAGACGAAAAACCACCTCATAACGCTTATTCCCATCTGTGGCAAGACCAAAGGGGCGGCAAATAATAGCAGGGCCAAAAACAGCGTTTGAAAATAGTTTTTTCTCCATTTTGTTCCGCCAACATCGGTTCGTCATCTGCGGTCAAAATTCCGTCAAGATACCCAGCAAAAAACACATTGATTCAGAACTTCTTACTCATGACCCTATCCCAGAGTTCCCTCAGCTGGTCTTTGGAGAAATCCTCCTCCGAAATATATCCGCTGACTTCTTCAAAAGATACTCCGGATCGGGAAAAATTCCGCATCATATTCATTACCAGACTTTCTCTTCCTTCTCTCCTTCCTTCTTTTCTTCCGATCTCTCTGCCCGTTTTCTCTCCAAGTCTCCTTCCGGCCTCTCTTCCCTCTTCTCTGGCTTCCGCCATCATCTCATCAATCGCTCTGCACATATTGACTTCCTCCTCTTCTTCCTCTATTTCCATGTCGATTTTAGCAAACGTCCGCAAAAGCTCTGCCGCGTCCCGGGGCAGATGCTCGTATACATCGCTCTTCTCTCGCAGCAGCCCCGCCATCTCCTCACGGTCCTCCATAACCTTCAAAACCTCCAGCACCGCCCCCAGCTGGGTGTGAAATTTTGAGAAATCCTCAATCTCTCCCGGCACCAGAAGGTCCAGGTGATAATCATTCAAAGCAGAAAAATCCTCTCCCTCCGGCAGGCAGAGCATCTCCCTTAACGTCCGCGGCCCATCCCAGGCCGCAGACCCGAAGTAAATAACCAGCGTCCTTACCGGCCGCAGACGGTCCGTCTTACGAAATCCGGACAGAAACTCGCCGGAGGATTCGCCGCGATCCCCATCTTTCACGTATTTATCCGCGATCTCAGAAACCTGCGCCGCATAGTTTAAGGCATCGTACAGCATTGTCCTTACAGGCATTGCGTAAGAAATCTCCGACTGAACCTCTATCCCATAGATTACATACACCGTCCTGTCATGCTCCCGAATCACACATCTCTTCAGGATATCCCGATACCGCTGTACGGAAATGAGATCATGATCCCGATTCTTACGCCTCCGCTTTCCGGTTTCCCGGCTCTTTTCCTGCTCGGCCACGGCATGTATCGCCGCATGTTTTCCGTAAAGCAGTTCCACTTCCTCCGGATTGCCGGCCTCCAAGTCCTCCGGTTTCACTTTCTCCCTGCCGTCAAAAAAATAGAAATTAACCGCGTCCGCGAAAATCTCATTTTTTGACATGTAATGTTTACTGACCGCGTCCTTTTTTCCCAAACAGCTTCCTCCTCCCTACACCCCCGCCAAAGGGGACTGTTCGCCAGAGAAAAGAAACTATGGATACAATATATTTTATACGGATACGCGAGAAAATACAAGCATCTTTTCCCTGTCTCTGACCTGACCATTATGAAAAATACATTTTGATATGGAATCCGCGCGCCCGAACAGGTGCGCTTCCGCCGAAGTCCGAAAACAATCCAAGGCTGGTCGGACCGGCTTATAAGAATATAGGTATCATACGGCAATAAAACCGGCTTGTCAATAAAAAGAGAAAAATTTGGGCGGTTTCCTGCTCAAAAAAATCAGATGCTCCGGGAGCGGATACATGCGCCCCTCTCCCCAAACATCTGACCAGCGCGGCATAGCCACGCGCAAATCCGCCAAATAAACCGGATGACGCGCCCGCAGCTCCACAATCTCAGGAAACTCTTCGAATATGCCCCTGATCCATCTCATGAACAGTGTCGCACAGGGCGTCAATATCTTCGGCGTAGTGGGATGCGACAATAATTGTTTTCCCTTCTTCCCGCAGCTTTTTGAACAATTCCCGCATCGCCAACACACCCTGCCGGTCAAGTCCGTTCATGGGCTCATCCAGCAGAAGCAGCACCGGGTCTTCCATAATCGCCTGGGCGATGCCCAACCGATGACGCATCCCCAGGGAATAATGTTTGACCGCTTTTTTCATCCCCGGATCCAGCCCCACCTGCCCCATAACCTCCCGGATCCGCTCATCCGTTATCTTCCTGCGGATGGACGCGAGCATTTTCAGATTCTGAAACCCGCTCATGGAACCCACAAAACCGGGCTCCTCCAGAATAATCCCGATATCCTGCGGGCAGGAAGATCGCACCCGCATCCCATCCACATAGACCTCCCCCTCCGTCGGCTCCATGAATCCACAGATGCATTTCAAAAACACCGTTTTCCCGGATCCGTTTCTGCCAATCAGTCCGTGAATCTTTCCCCTTTCAAAAGAAACAGAGATTTGATCCAGCGCCGTCGTTTCCTTAAAGCGCTTCGTCACATGGTTGACCGTTACCATATCTTTTTCCCGAACTTCCATCATACGCTACCCCTTCTCTCTGATCAGATAAACGCGGACGCCCAGCGTCCCCCAGAAAATCATCTGTACCGCGAGAAACACCACAGCGTAAAAAAGGTCCGGTCCTCCCGCGCCGTCCACATAATTCAGATAAATCCAGTTAACCGGCGAAAAATAGTAAATCCGGCTTCCGAAAGTCAGCCAGCCCACATAATTGCAAAAATAAGAAAGGAAGCCGAAAAAGCCCGCGGCCATGATTCCCGCTCCATTTCCGATCAGAATATTGCATCCAAAAATCAACAGCCCCAGAAACGCGGACACCATCCAGATCATCAGGCAGGTCAGTCCCATCGCCTCCGGCGCCGTATAGTCCGCAATGACGCGGGAGGAAAAAGCAATCCCGTGCAGTTCGATCCCATAGGAAGCCGCGTCCTCCCTGGCTACCGCCAACTGTGTCAGAAGCGCTCCCCATTCCGCGGTAAAATAGATCCGCGGCAGGCAAATCAGAAAAATGACAATCACATAAAAAACAGTGTATACTGCCGCCGCTTCCAGGATATACAGTACCTGCGCGCGTATCCAGAGCCCTTTTCCCACACGTATCTCCAGAAATTGCGTAAACGCATCCCGAAACGGCGCATGGGCAAAAAGGATGACCGTTATCACTGAAAAAACGGCGCTCATGATCGGCATGGAAAAAAAGTGCGGCAGCACCCAGGGCGTTATTCGTATGCCGCTTGCTCTGGAATATTCCACCACTCCCGACAGATTCCAGCTCATCATGATCGCCGCTGCAGCCAGCGTAATCCAAATCTGCGGCGTTACCGCCCACTTCCGGAAATTAACGGAAGCGCATTTCTGCATCAAAATCAGTTTACCCATGCCGCCACCTTCTTCCCATGATCCATACCGACAGAGCGCCATATACACCACATACCAGCAGCGCCACGCCCGCTTTGCACAAAAAAGCCAGCCATCCGCTTGAAAACAACTGATATGTGCCGCTCATCCAGGTATGGGGCGATAATAACTCCTGCGTCGCGCCAGAAAACGCTCGCAGCACCAGATAAAAAATACAGACGGGGCCGCAGGCAGCAAAATAGGGATTTGGATAAATAGCCGACAGAAACACTGCGCATCCCGCCATCATAGCGGCGCTCAGTCCCCGATCCAGCGTATAGAGTATCAGATAACCTGCCACATTTCCCTCATACAACAGTTGCAGATAACCGTAGATACTCCCTTCGCCGCCATAGGGTATTGTCCTGCCAAGACCGTGTCCCATAGCAAGCAGAATAAATGTCAGCACCGTAAAGGAAACCGCCAGCGCAAGCAAAGCGGATACGCATGCCGCCAGAAATTTTGCCGCCATATAAGTCTCTGCCTTCGCGCGGACAAGCCAAAAGTTCACACTTCGCTCCTGCACATCCCGGGCGTACAGCAGCGCGCCGGGAAACAGTGGAAGCACCATAAGCAAAATCTCAGAACTTCCGGTTCCGGCGAACAGATTGTCCAGGATATCGGTTACCGCAAATTCCAAAGTAAACAATACAGGGCCTGCACACAAAAGTTCCACGAAAACCATGACCGCCACCGTCAACAAAAATACCCGGGAGCATACCGCCCTTCTCAAATCAACGCGAAAAAGATTTCCCAGCACAGCCCTCACTCCAATCCCGGATCCAACAGCAATTCTCCGCTGAACGCATCGATAATATAATAATGATAATAATCTCCCGGCTCCAGCCACTGGTTTCTCCAGCTTTCATCCTCATCCGCTTTCGCCCACTCCGCGTCATACTCCGCTATACCGAACACCCAGACCGGATACAGGTACATCTGTCCATCCCGTTCCAGACATTTGTATTGCAGTTCCGCCAGTTCCAGTCGGGGATCCGCCTCTTCGCTCTTCTGTTGATACACTTCCTCTACCAGCCAAAACGCCTTTTCCGCAGTGACGATACGCCGGGTCTCGTAAGGCTCTGTCGGTTCCACCAGACAAACCTCCAGATCTGTCAACTGCCCGTCCGTCACATGCATAATCATGCGGGTCCCCTCGCCAAAGGAACCAACCTGCCGGATATCATCATGGTTAAATCCCTGAGAGCTGTTATAGACGCTTCTTCTTCCGGCATCCATATTGTCCGTGATCTCCAGCCAGGTTATCGGGATATCATCCACTGTCTGTTCCCACAGCATATAACAATCTGCCGAAGTCTGATCCACGCTTTGAAACCTTGCCGCGGCTCTCAGACGGTAGTCTTTGATCCCCAGCCGATCCATATATTCCTCCGCCAGCTGCCGCGCCTGACGGCAGGTTTCATTGTCACTCGCCTCCTTCGGCATCCGTAACGCGGCATGATGATATTCCATCAACTGATCCTGCTCGGAAAATCCTTCCTCCCGCGCCAGGCTATAGGCATATTCCTCCACTTCCCCATCAGGAGAAACAAAGGCGAGGCTGTACCCTAACGCGCCGTTTCCCGGGTCCACGGAGAGGATTTCGGCCCGGCCCTCCGCATCCGGTTCCGTCTGCGCATAGGTTACACCCTGCTCTTCCTTCCGCTCTGTCAGCTGTCCCGACAAAAGCGCTTCCGCAGCCTCGTCAAAATCCACTTCCCTGTACTTTGCCAGGTAAATGGCTGCCTCCTCCGGCGCCTCTACGGAAGACAATCCCACATGATCCGTAATCCCGGCGCCCAGGCGGATAACCCGGGCGTCGGGATCTGTTTCACTGCAGGCACAGAAAGAGAGCGTCATGAGCACGGCTGTGAAGAACCATAACCTCTTCCGCATATTTTCATCCCCTCCTTTTTGCCGTCAGGCAATTTGTTGTGTTGACAAAGGACACTGCCGATTCCTCTTTTATTCTTCCCATAGAAAAAGATGTATACTATGCCCCGTCTTCTGATACCAGACAGCCATCTGTTCTCCAGGGACATCGCTCAGCAGACACCATTGATACGGATAGACAAATCCAACCCAATCGGTTCTTCTGCTCAAGTGATTCTGTACCTTTTTCCAGGCATCCTCTACTGTCCTTTCAAATTTTCCGTTATACACTCCGTTCTCCATTTCCAGCTTTTCCAACACCGGAGCGTTCTCAGAAATCGTTATCGAAAAATAGAACGCCTTTTTCCCCTCCGAATCCGGAAGCGCGAAGTCAAAAGCGGTAATATGATATTTACCCAAATCCAGATGATAATCCTCACAAATCTGTTTCAAGTACTTCTCTCCGGATATCTCAGATTGTGTTCGACGCCGAAAAATCTCTGGCAAAAATACAATGGCAAAAACCCCTGCGATAAAAAAGATAGCCACCCCTATTTTCTGCCAAAATTGTTTTTCTCTTCCATCAGACATTTTCATTGCCACCTAATTTTATGTATAAAAAACCTTTAATTAATAAAATCCCGTTACCGCAGGTTTCATATCATTACCAATATATACTTTCAAAGATGCATTTACTACACTATGATATTCTCCCATACCTATATTAAAATCTACCTTAAATCCACCTAAATATGTTACATATGCTGAAAGATCTCCATTTCCGCCTGTTGTTTTTGAATCTGATACCCATCCGAAAGTAGTAGTTGAAGCCTCAGAGCACTTCCCTTCATTTTCCAGATAGGAATAATTACCTGCCGCCTGAAGCTTTATCCCTTCCACCAATAATACATCATAGCTTCCCAGACATTGTAACCATGCATTTAAGGTATATGTGGTATAATTGCCAAAATTCTGTGTATTTGTTACATTCTTTCCAACCGTATGCAAAACAGAAAGCACACCTACACCATTGGCGTATTCCGTATATCCAACTAATTCATTTTCAGAAATCGATCGTGTCTCTTGAACCACAATTTGATGTTCTTCCATATCGGAATCTTGCTCTACATTCTGTGCACATATCTCATCTGCGCAAATTTTATCTGCATATTCAGGAAACGCTCTGCACCCTATATCCTTTATCATCCTCAATCTGCATCGGTCTACCCTCCTTTTCCTTTTTCCTGCCGACAGTCTTTCTTGATGATTCCACTATAACATCCTCCTCACGGCCACACAACCGCTCTGTATCGAATGGTCGCTTTTGTGTATCGAAATGCACTGCAGAGCGATGTCCCTTCGATTTACCAAAATATTGACACCGAAAAAAAACCGTGCTAAATTAGGAGGCAGAAGTAGTTTGACGGGGAGTTTTCAGACAAATGATACGGATTGCCATATGCGACGACATATTGACGCACTGCAAGATCGCAGAAGAGAAGATCAACTCTTATTTTTCAGGCAAGGCGCTTGCCTGCTCCATTGACATCTATTCATCCGGCGCCGCGCTCCTGGAAAGCGGCGTCTCCTATGACCTGCTCATCATGGATATTGCCCTCGGTAAAGAAAACGGGATGGATACTGCGAGAAAATATACCTCCGGCAGATGCACCAGGGTCATCCTTCTCTCTTCACACAGAGAAGAACTGCCAAACGGTTATAAAATCGGCGCTTTTCGTTTCCTGATAAAACCCATTGACAATGAGGCCCTGACCGAAGCCCTGGACAGCGCTTTGGAGGCGCTCGACCGGGACCGCTGGCTGACCTGTCTTGACGACAACGGACGCGAATGCCGCGTTTATCTGCCTGAGATCCTCTACATCGAGGCCGGCCACAGGAAGTGCTGTGTCCGAACGGTAACCGGGACTTACGACTGTCTGTCCGGTATTCAGAAGATTTCCAGCGAGCTCCATTCCCCGGATTTTTTCCAGACCCATAAATCCTATATTGTAAACATGAACTATATCCATGCGTTCGGGAAACAGGAACTTCTCCTGGTCGGCGAAGAACGGATCCCGGTGAGCAGATACAACAGGGAACGCTTTCGCGACGCGTATAAAAATTACGTCAAAAGGAGAGTAGACTGATGGCTGCGATAATCGACGACACATTGGTTGCTGCATTTGATTTTCTGAAATTTTTCTTTTTCTTCAAATATCTGCTCTGCTATGATATTTCGGTAAAAAAGAAACGCTACGCGCTTTTTACGCTCGTTTATCTTGGCGCCATCATCCTGATGCGCGGCCCGCTGCGCCTGGGATACTATACCCCCGCAATGCGTCTTCCTGCCATCTGCGTCCTGCTCTTCTCTCACAGAATTCCCTGCCGTCCGAAAACCTTGTTTCTCGCTCTTTTGACAGATATCCTCATCGGTCAGTTCGACGGTTTCATCGGCAGCGTTCTGCAGCTCGCGCCGCCTCTGTCGGATCAGCCGACCTGCATCAGCATCCTGACCTCCCTGATTGCCTTGCCCCTCTTTTACGGCCTCTGCCGCCTCTGCGCCTCCAAAGGGATCCGCATCAAGCACCGGGAACAGACCCTGTTTATCGCCACCCAGACCTTCTTTCTCTTTCTGGATTCCACCATTACCAGCGTGGCGGGCAATATCTTAAAGGTCAGTGACGATCCCTTCTACAGCGGCGTGCTCCATTTCGCGATTTCCGCCCTGGCCTTGATCCTCGACATCGCCGGACTGGAGCTTTTTTTCCTGATCCAGGCAGTACGCCGCTATCAGGAGACACAGCGCCTTCAGGAACAGCTTCTGCGGTCCCAGAATACCTATGTGGACCAGATCCTGCGGCAGGATCGGCTGCTTCGGGAGTTCCGCCATGACGTCCGCGGACATCTGACCTGTCTCGATCACTTTCTTTCCAGCGGCCAAACAGAGGCGGCAAAGGCATATATGCGCCAGATCGACGGCTGTCTGGACGCCTCGGCCCGGGTGGAATATTTTACCAAAAATCCGGTGGCCGACGCGCTGCTCAACGGGCGTTCCTGCGAACTGAAAACCCGGGATATCCAACTGACGGTAACGGGAGAGCTGCCAAAAACGCTACGCATTGAAGATTTTGATCTGTGCATGCTGTTATATAATCTGATCAGCAACGCCCAGGAGGCTTGCCTCCGGCTCCCGGAAAAGCGAGATCGCTGGATCACACTGACATTTGACGCCCAGCCTGCCTGTCTGCATATTCGGATGCGAAATCCCATTCAAAATAAGAATCTCCGTCTGCAGACAACAAAACCGGATGCGGAAAATCACGGTTTCGGACTTTCCCACATCCGGCAATGTGTCGAAAAATATCACGGGGACCTGGAGATCACACAGGAAAACAAC
>CASECT010000133.1 GCA_949286525.1 uncultured Eubacteriales bacterium
TTTTGGATGTGGTTTTTACATAATGCAACGCGAAAGAGAGGAGAAGACAGACTATGGTAAATTTAATCACAGGCCCCAAGGGGAGCGGAAAGACGCAGAAAATCGTAGAACTCGCCAATGAGAAGGTAAAATCTTCCGACGGAAACGTAGTGCTGATCAAGCGCAGCCATCGGCACACCTACAGCGTGGATTTCAATGTGCGCGCTATCTGCATGGACGACTACGCGGCCATTGCCACACTGGATGAATTTGTGGGATTTCTGTACGGCATGGTTGCCGGCAACCACGACATCGACACGGTTCTGATTGATTCCACTCTCAAGCAGGCCGACATCAGCCTGGACACCCTTCCGGTGTTCCTGGAGAAGCTCTCCAGGATTTCCGACGAGCACAACATTGATTTTTATATCAGTATCAACGCGGCAAATGACGAAATTCCCGAGATCGTAGGCAATTCCGCTTACAAGGTGCTGAGCTGACCCAGACAGACTTTTTTCTGAGCGGATTTTCGAAAGACAGCGGATGCCGGTATTTCCTCTCCCGTGTAGACGAGGAAATCCGGCATCCGTTTTTTCCACCGTCGCCCCCGGAGAGCGGCGACGGATATCCTGTGTCGGAGAACAGCTCAAAACTCCTTGCGCTTTATGATTCCCAGGCTGATCCACACAGAGAGCAGCAGCAGAAGAACCGCCGCCACAAGGGCCCCGGCCAGCAGCACCCCCACGCTTATGATCGGAAGCGCATCCAACAGCCCCGCCAGATCGATTCCCATCCCCTTGGCAATCTTTGCCGCCGCGAGGCCGAGGAGGATCAGGATGCCGAGCGCCGCGATCAGCGCGATCCGTCCCTTCTCCCCGCCAAAACGGAGCTGTATGGGCAGCATGACTGCCAGAATGACCAGAAACATCGGCAGCATCATCGCCGCTGAGATTACCAGCTCCTCAGCGGGCAAAATTCTCCGAAAGCCGTTGCTTATCAGCGCCAGCAGCGTAAAGACCGTCCATGCTCCAAGCCCCAGAATCAGCCCGAAGCAGTACTTTTCCACAACATAGGTCGTTCTCGTGATGGGCAGGGAGAAGAGGAAGGCGTTTCCGTTGTCAAACTCGTCATAGCTGATCGAGCTGACGGAAAATAGCGACATCACAAAGGTCAAAAAACCAATGGCAAAGGTCACATCCTCCGATAGCAGGGTTCCCCACACTCCGATAACCGCAATCAGCAGAAAGAAACTCTTCTGTACCTTCATCAACCGAAAATCCTTGATCAATAAGCCCTTCATACTTTCGCGCCTCCCACCATCATCGTTAACACTTCATCCACATTGCCTTTCTCCGCCACAATACCGGGAACATTTTCCATATAATACTGCCGCTGGTTGGTAAGACAGCTGTATCCGTATCCCTCCTTTTTATATCGGAGAAGATACTCCCTGTCCAGCTTCTGAAACTGCTGTTCATCCACCTTCAGAATTCCGTAATCGCTCAGCAGCACATCCGTGTCCTCGTGGAGCACCACCTTCCCCTGATGGATCATGTAAAGATCGTCACAGAGCGTCTCCAGATCGCTGGAAATGTGGGAGCTGATCAGAATGGCCCGCTCCTCATCCCGTTCCATAAAATCCTGCAGCATCTCCAGGAGACTGTCCCTGGCGATCACGTCGAGACCCGCGGTGGGCTCGTCGAGAAGAAGGAGCTTCACATTGCCTGAGATGGCAGCCAGCACCTTCAGTTTTGCCCGCATACCCGTAGAAAATTCCCGGATCTGCCGATTCAAGGGCAGCTGGAATTTCTCCGCCTGCTCCAGAAAAAATTTCCGGTCAAAGGTATCGTACATCTGCTCCAGAATGGACACCACATCCCAAACCGTCAGATATCCGCTGAATCCCGAATCGGACAGCACCACACCCAGCTTCTGCCGGTCTTTCGCGGTAAATTCCTTCAGATCCTTTCCCAGAATCCGAATCGATCCCCCATCCACGGAAATCAGTCCCAGCACCGCCTTAAAGGTCGTGCTCTTGCCGGCGCCATTGGCGCCGATGAGCCCGGTCACACACCCCGGCTTTACCTCCAGAGAACAGTCCAGGGCAAAGTTGTCATAGCGTTTCTGCAAATGCTCTATTTTCAGCATCTTCAGCCCTCCATAATCAAATCAAATAATGTTCTGATATCCTCATCGCTGAGGCCGCAGCGCCGGCCTTTCTGGATGGCCATTTCCAGATCGGTCTCCACCTCCTTCTTCTGTTCCTCCAGAAGACGTTCCGTGTTGGTGGCCGCCACGTAGGTTCCTTTTCCGTGAACTGTCACGGCGAAACCTTCCGCCTCCAGATTATCGTAGGCCTTTTTTACCGTCAGCGCGCTGATTCTGAGCTCTTTTGCCAACGCACGGACAGAGGGCAGATTGTCGTTCTCCTTCAGCTCGCCGCTGCGGATCAACGCCTTTACCTGGTCTACAATCTGTTCATATATCGGCGTCATCAGGGAATTGTTGATCATGATCTTCACTTTGCTACCTCCTTGACTGCAAACAGTATATAACAGCATCAAACTGTTGTCAAGTGTTATATGGTGTTTATTTCAATAACATCTCATAAGTGAAACGGCCCATACACATTTTCAGCATCAAAGCAGCAATCAGGGCACAGATAACCCCCAGCCCCAACAGTATCCATCCATTTACCAGCATAAGACCTGTGGTCTGTCCCACTACAAGAAGAATGATAGGCAGAATCAGGAAAACAGCGCTCTGCTGGGATTCCTCTACTGTCCTGGCTTTTGCAGAGCCCCGCACGATCAGCGTTACCGCGATCAGGGAAATAGCCGGGGAAACCAATATCAGAATAACGAGCCAGTTGACACCTGGCACGAGCAGTGTCCCCAGCAGAAAGTAAGCTTCCAGTTCTGTTACCAGCAGCATGACGGCAAAAGAGATCAGGGACACCAGCATACTCAGGAGGAAAGACGCCATAACCTTGGCGCGAAAAATCTGACGGACCGACAGGGGGCAGTAGAGAAGCGTTTCCAGGGTGTGTTTTTCCTTTTCCCCGACAAAAGCGCTGGCCGCCATGATCGACGCGGTCATGACCGGTATCATCAGAAAGATGGGCGGCAGAATAAAATTGATCATCAATCCGGCGGCCGCCTGCTGCCAATCTCCCGGCCGCATCGCAGAGGGCAAAAGCTCCAGCATTTTCTGCATGTCCGGATCCGCCGGGGCGAAGCACAGCATAATAAGAAACATGGATGGCAGAAAAACAACCATAATCAGCGGAACAACCAGAAGACTGGCAAACATCCTCCGGTTGTCCGTGACACTCTTCAGATCCTTTTTTATAATGGCAGTCACTGCGGTTCTCATCGCGCGTCCTCCTTTCCCTTTCCCGTCAACGCAAAATAAATTTCCTCCAGGGAGGGCTTTTGGGCGGCGACGCTGTAGATATTGCCGCCCGCCTCCACAATTCGGCGGACAATCCCGGGAATCTCCTCCTCGGAGCGTATGATTGTCT
>CASECT010000134.1 GCA_949286525.1 uncultured Eubacteriales bacterium
ACTCCGGTTTCATTCGGCGGTAGCGCTCCGCCATCCGGTCATGATTTCGCAGAATCATCAGGGAATCCCGCAGCGTGCGCCCGATATAGCGGAAAAAGATTTTATAATTTCGCTCCATCCAAAAGCCCTTTTTTCGATTCTCATCGTAGAAATACAGCCGTTTTGAGAAAAACGGTACCCCTGTATCTCTGAGTCCGATATAGCGGTCCTTCCCCAGCGGCGGCAGCAGCCAGCAGAGAGCCCCCCAAACCACGCAGTGGGGCGGGCGCTCCTCAATCGTGCGATTCTCCACCAGACTCAGATCGATGCCCACGGGATCCTCATATACATCATTATTCGCGGCAATCCGCTTGTGGTTGCTTACCGGCTCAATCTGCATGAAATACTCCGGTCCCTTGTAATAGTCCTCGATTCCCAGGAAAAAGCACTCCGCGGAATTGTAACGGTACCGCAGCGTCTCTGTCCAGATGGTTCCCAGGAAACGCACCAGGGCCTGTATCTTTGTGCAGGGGGACGGCGATCCCGCCATCGCGATCATCACGTTTCGGATATCATAGTAATTCATGCTGACCGCCTGCTTGTTCAAGCCGTAAGGATGCCATACGCAGAGGCCGTTCATGAGAATTGTCCCATATTTTGCGTTTCGGACGCCGTACTCGATATCGTCATAGTGGATAAACTGCGGCAGCGGAAGCCCCAGTTCCCGAATGTTTTCCGTGGGGATACAGCAGTACCACCACCCCGTATAATTGATGGGATTCTTTACTTCGTTGGCGGCAATTACCTCCGCCCGGCGCAGATCCCAGCCATGATTGTAAGACACCAGATTAATTCCGAGAAAGGAAGCGCCGGACTCAAACTGCTGGTAGCGCTTTACCAGCTCCAGCATGGCTCCGCCCACCACCGCTCTGGCATACTCATCCTTCATCATCTGAAGCAGACGATAGGTTCTCTCGATAACCGGCGGATACAGCTCGATATCGTCATCCATGAGAATGATATGGGTAAAATTTTCCCCGGAACGGTAAACCGACTCAATCATCGTCCGGGTAAAGCCTCCGGCTCCGCCCGCGTTCACGTTCGGGAAAATATGCACGCTGTCATTGCGGAACTCGTCCGTCTCCAGCGTCTGCCCGTTGTCTGAGATAAAGACCTGGGCATGATGATAAAGACAGGACTCAGGGCATTCGATGAGGCGCTCCAGAATCAGTCCCACATTGCGCCGTACTTCCCTCTCCCGCTGGAAGGTGCAGATTCCGAGAGCCAGTTCCACCGGACGCAGCGTATCCTCTTTCACATCCGTCACATAAGCTCCCCCCAGGAAAACCCAGTCCTCTTCCGCAGTAAGCTCCACAAAGCAGATCCCCTCCTCCGGCAGAGAATCAAAACGTACCAGCGCCCCCGCAGACGTCTTTTCCACAGTGATGGGGCAGGGCCTTTTTTCCGCATGGATGGCCGCATACATCTCCTCCTCGCTGCGGACTTCCATAATATTGTCGTCCTTCCTCCCGACGCTGACATACCCCTGAATCTGTGCTTCCCCCTCAAAGGAAAGTTCCAGCGACAGATTGTCGAGCCTCGTATAGGACATCCACTTCCCGATGGAAAAGGAATTGAAATAGCTCTCCAGCGACAGGGTCTGCCCTCTTTTCAGTTCGATCCGTTCCACATCACAGGGGAGATCCTCCACTCCCCGGAAAAACAGCTCCGTATCCGGCGCGCTGTCTCTGCTGGGAAATAAAATTGTCTGTAATACCATTTTTTCTTCCTCTCTATTCTGCCAAATCTGCTCTTTTTCGCTTCAGCATGCGCATCGCCTGTTTCCACAGTTCCTGAAACTCCATCGTTCTGCAGTACAGCAGCGCCACAATCCCGTTATACACCACCGTACATACCACAATCTTGCAGGCGATCTCCGCGATACCTCCCATGGTAAAATGGCTGCAGAGCCAGTAGGTAAAACCTCCCACTATCACGGTCGTCAGCGTATAGACCGCATAGGTACGAAAATAATGTCCCACGCTGCGCCCGAAACCATGCCGGTAGGTAACCAGCGGTTCCACCCAGAAACAGGTGGTAAGATTGCTGATCAGCGTGCCGAGGAAAATACCTGCCACGCCGACTCTCGTGACAAGGAAAAGGGACGTTACCAGATTGATGATGACCTCGAAAATCGGCTTGTAGCGGTCATACCAGTAAAGTCCCAGCGCGTCCCGGAACGTCAGGGTCGCTTTTCGCATCCCTCTCACATAGAAATTCATTTCCATGATCAGCACAATACTCATGGGAAACAGGAAATCTTTTCCCGCCCACACTTCGATAAAGGGATTGTACATGACAAGAAAAGCGATGGTGCAGTACCCATAGAGCACAAATCCCAGAAAATTGATGATCCTGTACACCCGGAACACATCATCCTTATTCTCCGTGGCGCCGAGATTGCCGATACTGGCGGTAAAGGCCCCAAACACGCCATTCAGCGCTGTGTTGATGCTGGTTTCTATCAGAAGATAATTGGAGTATATGCCCACGCTTTCCAGGCCCGCGAAAGCCGACATGATAACATTGTCCGTGTTGTTGACCACCACATCCCCCAGCTTGTGAAGAAACATGGCCCCCATATGTTTGTAGATGTGGTGTCTCGTCGCTTTGGCCGGGAGACTTTTCCGATCTTCTTTCAGATAGGGATAAAGCCGCTCCGCCATCCACGCCGTAATAACATTGTTCAATACATTGCTGGCTATCTGTACCAGAAGATAAGCAATGAAATTGCGCGTCACAAGAAGCACAATAATCTGCACCAGAAACTGAGCGATCTGAAGAGCGGAACCGATGCATACGTTGATGTACCCCTTCTGGTGGGCATCCGTGATCGATCTCTTGTAACAGAAAAAATAGGAGCTTACCGTGTTAAACAGGTACAGCAGATACACCCACGTCAAATAGTCCATACCAAGCGACGTATCTCCCGCGTCCTTGATCAGATAACTCAGGAAGGGGGTCAAACTCAGTCCCGCCACCGCGATGACAATCGCCACCGCTGTATACAGCCTGCGGTAAAGGTTCAAAAGCTGCCTGACCTGAACAACATCCTCCCTGGCAACCGGATCGTACATATGATAGATCATAGCCGCGCCGATACCGAGTTCCGCCAGAGACAGCACCGTCAGAATATTGCTGAACAGACCGTTGACGCCGAGATAGGCCTTGCCGAGAGTGGCAATAAATACCGTACGACAGATAAATGACAGCACCATACTGATAACAGTGCTCCCCGTATTCGCCAAAAAGTTCAGAAAAGAATTCTTTGTTCTCATATGATATCGCCTTCGCCGTATCGCTGTTTTCTTTCTGCAAATTCTACCTTGGGCGCAAACTGCACTCCCGCGAGCATCCCCCTCCACATAACCGCGAGCCGATCTCTTTTATGATCCGGACTCTTTGTCAGAATCCGAGCCATATTCAGCCCAAAGGCCGCGAAGTAGATTAATATGTCCTTGATGCCCCGACGCTTTGCCGTG
>CASECT010000135.1 GCA_949286525.1 uncultured Eubacteriales bacterium
TGTCCCACCTTTTCTGATAGCGTCGGTGTACAAGGGACCGTATTGTCCCTTTGTACACCGACGCTACTATTATATAAAAGAACAGAATAAAATTCTATAAAAAATTTTTATTTATAATAATAATTTTGAATTTCACATTTCAGAAAAATCGAGATAAAATATCCTTCGGATTGAAGATAAGGAGGCGAACAGTTCGCCGCTGAATCAATCGAATGGAATATGACGGGAGGTGTGGATGAGAGAATGGAAGATGATGTCAGCGCAGAAAAACTGTTTTTTCTGCTGAAGCAAATCAGTCTGAACCTGACGCCTCAGTTGGAAGGACATATGAAAAGCAGCGATATCAGCGGAGTGCAGGCGTATTTCCTGGTATATATTCTAAGGCACCATCCGGAGGGGACGTATCTTACGGAACTGTGTCATGAGATCGGAGTATCGAAATCGACGATTTCCGCGCTGATAAAAAAACTGAGAGAAAAGGGATATCTCTGTTTTCAGGAAAATCTGGAAGATATTCGAAAGAAGGAAGTGCTCCCAACCGAAAAACTCCTGGCAGAGAGAGAGGAACTGCTTGCGAAGGCTGTTTCCATGGAGACGGAGCTTTGCGGGAGACTGAATCCGAAAGAGAGGGGACAGCTCTGGAACCTGGGGCAGAAGCTCCTGGCCCGGGGATAAGGGGAAAGACAAAACAAAAAGACAGGAGGATGGATCAACGTGAGAAAAGTTTTGCAGCAACTCAAACAATATAAGCGCCAGACTTTTATCTGCATCGGCATGACCACGCTGGAAGTGATCATGGAAATACTGATGCCCTTTGTTACCGCTATGATTATTGACAACGGATTGGAAGTCGGCAATATGTCCGCCGTATACCGCTATGGCATTATTATGGTGCTGATGTCGTTTTTAAGCCTGTTTTTCGGGGCTATGGGAGGAAGAAACGCGGCCAGTGCATCGGCGGGGCTGGCGGCCAATCTGAGGGAGGCGATTTACGCCAACATACAGACGTTTTCTTTTTCCAATATTGATAAATTCAGCGTGCCGGGGTTGGTTACCCGTATGACTACGGATATTACCAACGTACAGAACGCGTTTATGATGGTCATTCGTGTGGCGGTCCGGGCGCCGTTGAACCTGGTTTTCAGTTATGCCATGTGTCTGATCATCAGCTCGAAACTGAGTCTGATGTTTTTGATCGCTGTGATTTTCCTTATTGTTGTCATCGGCTCCATCATGGTGGTAACGCTGAAAATCTTCAAACAGGTATTCAACCGCTACGATGACTTAAATGCCAGCGTGCAGGAGAATGTGACGGCGATCCGGGTAGTCAAGGCGTTTGTCCGTGAGGACTATGAAAATAAAAAATTCTCGAAGGCGTCCAGAATGCTCTATGATCTGTCCGTCAAGGCAGAGGGCCTGCTCGCTTTCAATAACCCTGCGATGATGGTTGCCGTATACTTTTGCATCATTTCCGTCTCCTGGTTCGGCGCGCAGTTTATCGTGGGCGGTTCCATGACCACCGGGGATCTGACCAGTCTGTTCAGCTACATTATGTCTCTTCTGATGAGCCTGATGATGCTTTCCATGGTTGTGGTTATGATCAGTATGTCTATGGCGAGCATCCGCCGAATCAGCGAAGTGCTGGATGAGACGGCGGATCTGAAAGATCCGGAACATCCGATTATGGACGTACCCGACGGTCGAATCGATTTCAATCATGTGAATTTTTCTTACAAACACGGCAGTGGGAAAAACGCTCTGTCGGATATCGACCTTCATATCAAAAGCGGCGAGACCATCGGCGTCATTGGCGGTACAGGAGCCGGAAAGAGCAGTCTGGTCAACCTGATTTGCCGGTTGTACGATGTGGACGACGGTTCCGTCTGCGTGGGCGGTATCGATGTGAGAAAATATGATATGGAAGTGCTGAGAAATCAGGTTTCCGTAGTGCTGCAGAAAAATACGCTGTTCTCAGGGACGATCCTTGACAATCTGCGTTGGGGAAATCCCGACGCGACGGAGGAGGAGTGCATCGAAGCCTGCAAGGCGGCCTGTGCCGATGAATTTATCGACCGGATGCCGGATGGCTATCACAGCAGAATCGAGCGCGGCGGCGCCAATGTGTCCGGCGGCCAGAAGCAGCGTCTGTGTATCGCGAGAGCCCTTCTGAAGAAACCGAAGGTCCTGATCCTTGACGATTCCACCAGCGCTGTGGATACGGCGACGGACGCCAGCATTCGTGCGGCTTTCGCCCGGGAGATTCCGGGAACGACCAAGATTATTATCGCTCAGAGAATCTCCTCCGTGCAGTCTGCGGATCGGATTCTGGTATTGGACGATGGAAAGATCGACGCCTTTGATACCCATGAGAACTTGCTGAAGACCAACGAGATTTATCAGGATATCTATACATCACAGCTGGAGGGCAGCGGCGATTTCGATCAGCCGGCCTAGGAAGAGAAAGGAGGAAGACAGATATATGAGCGAGAGAAAAGAAAGAACCAGGGCTGCGGTCTCCACAAAACTGATCAGCCGGGTCATCCGATATATGCTTCATTATTACAGAGTACCTTTTATCCTTGTGGTTATCTGTATTCTGCTCACGGCGATTGCCACGGTTGTGGGGGCCACTTTCCCCCAGACACTGGTAGATGATTACATTGAACCGATGCTTGCCAACGGTTCCAGGGATTTCAGCGGTCTTGCCGCGGATCTGTTTCAGCTGGTATGCGTGATGGGAATGGGGGTTATTACGGCGTTTACATACAACCGTATTATGGTAAATGTCAGCCAGGGAACCATGCGTAATCTCCGGGACGACCTGTTCAGAAGAATGGAGTCCCTTCCCATCAAATATTTTGATACCCATGCCCATGGAGATATCATGTCTGTCTATACCAACGATGTGGATACGCTGCGGCAGATGATCAGCCAGAGTATTCCGCAGATTATCAACTCTGTGATTACCATGGCTGCCACACTGGTTACGATGATTATTCTGAATCCGGCGCTGACGGTAATTTCCGTACTTACAGCGGTGGTTATGTTGATTGTTACCACCAGCTTTTCCAAGCTGTCCGGAAAATATTATGTCCTTCAGCAGCGGGACCTGGGGGCTGTGGACGGTTTCATCGAGGAGATGCTGGACGGACAGAAAGTGGTTAAGGTCTTCTGCCATGAGGAGAAGGCGATGGCGGATTTCCATGAGGTCAATGAAAAGCTGAGGAACAGCGCGGATAAAGCGAACGGTTACGCCAACCTGCTGATGCCGGTCAACGCCAATATCGGCTGGATCAGCTACGCGTTGGTGGCAATCATCGGCGCGGCTTTGGGTATCAACGATCTGGCAGGCGTTACTATCGGTACCGTTGTGACCTTTGTGGGACTGAATAAGAGTTTTACCAACCCGATTACCCAGGTCAGCCAGCAGCTCAACTTTGTTGTAAACGCTGCGGCCGGCGCCCAGCGAGTGTTTGATCTGATGGATCAGGAACCGGAGGTCGATAACGGTTATGTAGAGCTGGTCAACGCCAAAGTGGACGAAAACGGCGAGTTGACCGAATCTCCCACAAGAACCAATCTGTGGGCATGGAAACATCCCCACAAGGCGGAGGGGACGATTACCTACACCAGACAGGAGGGCGGCGTGGTCTTCGACGACGTGGACTTCGGGTATACCGACGACAAGATTGTCCTGCACAATATCAGCCTCTGGGCGAAGCCGGGGCAGAAGATTGCCTTTGTAGGAGCCACCGGCGCAGGAAAGACGACCATTACCAACCTGATCAATCGTTTCTACGACATCGCCGACGGCAAGATCCGTTACGACGGTATCAACATCAACAAGATCAAGAAGCCGGATCTGCGTAGATCGCTGGGTATCGTGCTTCAGGACACCCATCTGTTCACGGGAACGGTTATGGACAATATCCGTTACGGCAAGCTGGACGCTACTGACGAGGAGTGCATCAACGCCGCGAAACTGGCCAACGCCGACGGCTTTATCCGGCGTCTGCCTGACGGCTACGACACGATGCTGACCGGAGACGGTGCAAATTTAAGTCAGGGCCAGCGGCAGCTTCTAGCCATCGCCCGGGCAGCGGTTGCGGATCCGCCCGCGCTGATTCTGGACGAGGCTACATCCTCCATTGATACCCGTACCGAGAAACTGGTGCAGGCCGGCATGGACGCGCTGATGAGGGGACGTACCACCTTTGTCATCGCCCATCGTCTGTCCACGGTCAAGAACTCCGACTGTATCATGGTTATGGAGCTTGGACGGATCATCGAGCGAGGCACCCACGATGAGCTGATCGCCCAGAAGGGCAAGTATTACCAGCTCTATACCGGAAATTTTGCGGAATAGAAAAATCCGGGACGCCGATACAAAAAAATATTGACACAGATATATCGCAGTGCTATAGTGTAATTACAGAGAAACATCGCACTGCGATACATTTTGCTGCGATGCATTGCGCTGGAATATATTACGACGGAATCATAAGTCCATAAAGCGCGATACGCAAAGATAAAGGCAGGAAGGGAAAGGCAGGAAGGGAAAGAAGAGAAGAAAGGGGGAAGCGGGATGGACGCCCATATCAGAAAAGTGTATGTGCCCATGACGGAGACCGGATTTTACATTCTCCTCTGTCTGCGGGAAGAATCCCACGGCTACAATATCATCCGGAAGGTGGAGGAACTGACGGACGGGGAGATCCGCATCAGCCCGGGGACCATGTACGGCAGCCTTTCCAAGATGGAGAAGGACGGCCTGATCTGTTTCATCCGGGAGGAGGAGAAGCGGAAGATTTACAGGATCACGGAACTGGGCAGGCAGGTTCTGGAATTGGAGATGAAACGGATAGAGCGTTTGTATCGGAATATGATGGAGGTGCGCTGATATGAGAGAGAAAAAATCGGAAGTGCGTTTCTTTACGATCGCGGATTGGGAGAAGGAGGAGGAGTACCTTCGGAAGCGCCACAGGGAAGGGTGGAAATTTGTCAGGCTGAGTTTTCCGGTCTATCACTTTGAGAAGTGCGAGCCTGAGGATGTGGTTTATCAGCTGGATTACAACGAGGAAGGAATCGCCCACAAGGAGGAGTATGTACAGATGTTTGCCGACTGCGGATGGGAATACCTGCAGGATTTTGCCGGGTACAGCTATTTCCGCAAGCCGGTGGCCGAGATGAAAGGCGAGGAGGCGATCTTCTGCGACGACGCGTCCCGGCTGGAGATGATGCGCCGGGTGTTTGCGGGCAGGTTTTTCCCGCTGCTGATTCTTATGCTGCTGGTGTTTGTGCCGAATTGTCTTCCCGAAATGTTTCAGGTGGAGGAGGCAAGGGACTATGCGCTGATCGGCCTGTTTGCGGTTCTGCTGCTGATTTACGCGCTGGTGTTCGGAACCTTCGCGTATAAATATTTCCGTCTCAGAGAACGGCTGGGGAAATAGCGGGACGGAGCGCGTGACGGAGGAACGGTCACATCAGCATCTTCACGACCTCCTGGTATTTTTCTGCCAGAACCTGGGAATCGGGATTCTGTTCGCAAAGGGCCTGTCGGATGGAGGACGCCTGTTCCAGGAACGTCCGGGCATATTCCGTGAGATGGTAGAGATCCGCCCGGCAGCCAAGAAGGTAATATCCGTCCGCCAGCGTGTCCCAGTGGGCAATGGTGGGAGATTCCTGAACGATCTGTTCGTCCAGACCGACGCTCTTTTGAAAAAGTTCGCCGGCCTGGGCGTAGTTTTTTTCCTGATGCTTCAGTGAGGCGAAGTTATAGTAAGCGGTGGAAAGATCGGTCTTTGCCCGCAGCCGCGTGTCCGTTTGAGCGATTGATTCCCTGAGATGGATGCATTTTTGGAAGAAGTCTTCGGCGGCAGAGAAATCGCCATCCTTCTGGTACAGGCCGGCGGCCTGAGCATACACCACGGAAAGCAGCCGTCGGTCGTCAAGTTCCTGTGTCAGATCGGCAAGTTTTTCGCAGGCAGAAATATTTTCCTGACAGCAGGTAAGGGCTTTGGAAATTTCCCCCTGCTTTACATACAAATCTGTCAGAAGCGCAAGGTTGTTTGACTGCCGGTGCAGAATTTCCCTGTTGTCCTGCAACGGCTGAGGAAGTTTGGCATAAATGGAAACTGCCCTGCAAAAGGCATCCTCCGCCGATGCAAACTCTCCGCTCTGCTTTTTGAGGGTTCCCAGATGGTTGTATAACGCGGCCAGGAGCTTTTGCTCCGCCGGTGTGACGATCTCGGCCTCCGGCGGCAGAAGAGAAAAGCAGACCTGCAGAATATTTTGCGCGTCCCCATATCGCTTTTGGTTCAGATACAGCAGAAAGAGCCGGTTTGAGGCGGTACAGAGGGCGAAGGCGCAGTGCTGCCTTTCTGAATGAAGCGCGGAGGCAGAACGCTCTCTGTCCGTTTTCTGAAAGGTCTGATAAAGGTTGTTCCACAGGTCGATGCCCCGTCGGTAATCGGCTGCGGCTTCTTCTTCCCGGCCAAGGGAAAGAAACGCGTCCCCCTGCAGGAGGTAACTGTTGGCCAGGATTTGTACCATATCGATATTGTCCAGTTGGGGAATGCCCAGAACGGTTTTTCCGTCGGTAAGGTATTGGATAGTTTTGCAAGGCTGCGCCTGTTTTTGCGCAATCTGTCCCAGACAGCAGTAATCCGCGAACATATTCCGCCGCAGGAGAGGACTGTCCGAGAAAGACAGGATTTTCCGATTCCAGGAGAGGGCTGTTTCAAAATGAGTGGAAGCGGCAGACAAATCCTGCAAAGCCAGAGAAACGCTGCCCATGCGGTGGAAAATCAGGGCAAGCAGAGAGAGGCGCTGCCGCTCTTCTTTGGAATCTTCTTCGGGAGTGTCCCCGGTAAGCGTGAGGGCTTCCCTGAGGATTTGGTCAGCCTGTGGGAGTTGTCCCACGTTCTGATATAGGTCCGTCAGATCCAGAAGTGAAAGGATAAGGAGCCGGCAGGCGGAGGGTACAGGATCTGTTTTATATTGCTGCCGTTTTACCTGTACCAGGCGTTCCTGCCAGAAAATAGCCTGTGTGTAATCCCTCGGGACGCCGATTCCGTTTTTATACATATGGGTAAGCTGTTCCATCGCTTCCGGCAGCCCCTGTTCGGCGGCGCCGGAAATCAGGGAGAGGGCCTGCCCATAATCGACCTCCACGTCAATCCCGGACAGATAAGCGAGTCCGATAAAGAAGAGATGTTCCGGGGAAGCGTCATTTTCGCGGATTGCCAGAGAAGCAACCGCGTCCAGAAGAGTGGAAGAAATGGCGGAAGCATCTTTGGCATCGGTACAGTCGGGGAGTTCTTCAAATTTCTTCTGCAGATCATTTCTGTCTGTGGGAACCAGTTCAAAAGGAAGAACTTTTTTCTGAGCCTCTTTTGCCATGGGATATTCGACGGACATGACATAATTGGGTTCGTTGATCAGGTTTGGCGTGACGGCAAGGGCAAAGAGACTGCTCTGTTTTAAAGCGGAGGCGATCGCGTCGTTGAAATTTTCGCCGGGAATCAGGAACTCGTCATACCAGATGGCTATATCGCGGCAAAAATCATTTTTATGTATCAGACGCATGAGCTGCTGGGCGTATTTGCGGTCTTTCTTTCGATAGCTGAGGAAGACATAAGCGTCGAAAGCGGCCCGGACCTTATCAGCCAGATCGTCCGGAATCAGGACGTCCGCAAGAAAGCGCTCCAGTTTTTGATAAAAGTCCAAAGCAGTAGAATCGTTCGTGTATTTATTTAAAATCTGAAGATCTCCGCAGGTTCGGTTGAAGAGCGTTTCCAGTCCGTTTTCCTGAAGCAGGGGAAGGACAGGGATGTGGTGCTGAAGGGCGTAGGGAAGGTCTGTATCCCGCGCCTGGTTTGGCTCGCACAAAAAGCGGGATGTCACAGGAACCACAAACAGCTGCATGCGGCTCAGATCGCAAAAATGCGTTTCCGAATCTGACGGGCTGGAAATTGCGGAAATATCCTCCGGCCTGTCCGTTTCCTTTGCGTACCAGATAGCGCAGTTTTGAAAACGCAGAATATCATCGGAAATTTCATCAAAACAATATGGTACGTCTGCCGGATGGCAGCAGAAATAGACGTTGGGTTTTCCCTGGGGAGATACATTTCCTCTGGTGCGATAGTTAAAATGGCTCATGATACCGATCCTCCTCTTCGGGAAGGGAAAGCAGAACACGAATGGTTTCTCTGTCTTTTTCTTTCTCTTCCTCTGTCAGCTCGCTGTAGGGAAGGAGATCCCGATGGATGCGAAGCCGCGTGTCTTTTGCTTTCCCGTCTGCGGGAATACCGTAGTGCCATTGGTTTAACCAGTGATAGCGGCACCAGCGGATGTGTTCCAGTTCGGCGAGAAGCTCCATCTGATCGGGAGAAGGGGAAAAGGTCCCGGCGGATGCCGAAGTAACGTCCGGTTCTGACGGGATTCCCATTTGCGCCATCATCTTTCTGCGCACATCCTGATAGTCCGCGGAACTGATATTGGAATAGCGGGTAAAAGCATTGAGATCTTTCCAACAGGACTCCGCGTTTTCCGGCGTTTCCGGGACATTTTCGTAGAGATGGCAATATCTCAGATTGATCTGTTTCGCGCGCCTTAAAAGGACGCCGTCCATAAGGTACCGAGGATCCAGAGCGGTTTGCTTCCAGTGAAAGAAAGTAATCCGTTCAGCCTCGTCCAGAAGCTGCAGGGCAAAGGGATCCGCGCAGAAGACAATCGGGGCGGAAGCGGGGAGCAGGGTCAGCAGCTCCCGAACTATGCGGAACTGGTCGTTTTGTTCCGTGATAAGAAGGAGATCCGCCTGTTGCAGGAGAGACAGTTTTTTATACCAGCTTTCCTCATGGAACACCACGGGATCACTGCAGTTTTCCAGATACGGATACCTGACAGAAAAGTCATTGTCATGGCCAAGGATATGATATTCAATTTTCTGGCCCGGAGAAAAAATATTATTCTGCAGACCCCAGTAAACCAGTTCCTCTGTCAGGCTTCCGGATCCCAGAAACGCGATGCGCAGATGGTGGCCGCGGGATGACGAGAGGCGAAAGAGATCGTACTGTTTCCAGAAAACCCTGGCGGCGGTTTCCTCAGGACAGAAAAAATGGAGATTGGCGGAGGATGCCGCCTGGCCGTGGGTAGAACTGCATTTCAGATAGACGTTCGTATTGGCCAGCGCTTCCCTGTGGGCCTGAAAGAAAGCGAAATTATTTTCTTCACTGTCCAGGAGCAGGTAGGTTTTCGCATTCAGAAACTGATTTCCGACAGCAATGCCGGATTTTCCGAGCTGCGAAAGGACGGCGGAAGTTTCCGCTTCGGGACCGTAGACGGCCACACTGTCCGAGAACAGATATTTCATTTGCGCGGACAGACGCTGGCGAAAGCCGGAAACCACGAGAATCACGCTGCCAGCGGTGGCGAAGGGTGCGGTCCAGCGGGCGAGTTCCACAAAAAAATTCGGCGGATCGCCGCCATAGTTAAGGGCGTACATGACCAGGCAATGATACAGTGAGTCAATGACGGGCTCACGGGCTACGATGATAAAGCCGAAGGCGCCAATCGCCATAGGCAGCAGCAGAAGGATGAACTTTGTGATAACGGATGTTTTTTTCATCTGCCGGAATCTCCCCTCTATCAATGGTATTTTTTTTATTATATCGAATGGGAATAAGCTTAACAATAGGCTATTTACAAAAAAGCCGAGGGCATTGAAAGATCAATACCTTCGGCTTTACTCAAGCAGATAACGGGAATCGAACCCGCCTCTCCAGCTTGGGAAGCTGGCGTTCTACCGATGAACTATATCTGCATGAGATGTATTATATCACTTTTGGGCAAAATTTCAAGATGATTTTGCCGGCTTTTTTCGCGTGGCATTTGAGGGCCTTCTGTGGAGTTTACGGTACTCTCTGGGAGGCATACCGTAAGCCTTCTCAAAGAGCCGGTTGAAATGGCCCCAGTTGGTAAAGCGCAGGGATTCCACGATGGAGGAGATGGGCTGGTCGCTCTCCCGCAGAAGCTCTTCCGCCCGTTTCAGACAAAAGGTCATGCCGTAGTCGAAGAGACTCTGCCCGGTGTATTTTTTGACGATGCTGTTTAAATAATTGCCGCTGTAATGGAGGGCTTCCTCCAGCTGTGCCCGTGTCATTCGGCCGTTTGTGTCCTGCATCAGATGGCGGATGCGGGAGAAGAGGAGAAAGTCGTTTTTTGTGCTGAGTTTTACCGGAATAATATGAAAAGCCGTGGAGGTATCCAGATAGTCGAATAATTCATACAGCAGCCCTCGAATGATGAATTCTGCGCCGGGTCCGGGCAGCAAAAGCGTGCGCATCAGCCGGTCTCCGAGCCGGTGCAGTTCAGCGGTATTTCTGATTTCCGGAGCGCGGAGTGCGTCGGCAACGTCTTCCCCTGTGTGTTTTTGGTATACGGGGAAGAAGTCCAGATAGAATTTCCGGGTGTCTGTCTGAATATTTTCCTCCATAAAGGCAAAAACAGAATTGGAGGAGTCTGAGGTATCGGAGAACCAGTCAGAATGGCAGCCGGAGATCAATTCGCGGACGAAAGGGATGGATAATCCGAGAAACAGTACCAGCCCTTCCTCCAGAAACCGTTCCGTGTGGGTAATGTTGCGGTTGATCAGGCAGCAGGATCCGGCGGAATAGAGATATTCCCGTCCCTCGATCTCCTGCATGAGCTTGCCCTTCAGGAGAACCATCAGCTCGAAATAGTTGTGCCGGTGGGGATTGGAGATCATGATTTCGTGGGTATTGTTAGGCAGATAATGGGCTCCGGCCGGTGAGACAGACAGGAGACAGTCTGTCACATTCGGAATGCCGCAGGTATTGTACATGGCGATCAGATGCAGAGGTGTGCGGATTTCATAATAGGTGTTCAGGCCGGTGCCGTTATTGTGGATTTCCAGCGCGTTGTCCAAATTTGTTTTTCCGTCCGGCAGCAAAAAGGGCGTGGTAAAAGGCATCTCTTTTTCCTCCTTGTCCAAGTAAGAATAGTATACACGGATATGTCAAAAAAGGACAGGAAAAATTTTTTCTTTCACTGTCTGTGACATTGTAAAAGAAAAGCCTCCCTGATAAAATTCAGATATAAGCAGAGTTCTGCAGAATTTTTGTATGGGAGGTTTACACAGTATGAGAAAAGAGAAATTTAATCATGGCTGGATATTCCATGAGGGAGGCGGAAGTTCTCTTGAGGCTCTGGCCGGCGGAGGAGCTGCGAATGAGAAGGCGGTTACGCTTCCCCATGACGCGTCGGTGGGAATGACCAGAAATCCTGACGAGCCCAACGGCAGCGGCAACGGATTTTTCCGGGAGAAGTGCTACAACTATACCAAAACTTTTACCCTAGACCCCGGGGACGCGGACAAGAATATCTGGTTGGAGTTTGAGGGTGTATATCAGAACGCTTTTGTGTACATCAACGGATCATACGCGGGGAAATGCCCTTACGGATATGGCAATTTTTATATTGACGCCACAAAGTATGTGAGCTTCACAGAGCCCAACGATATCAAGGTTATCGTAAAGAACGGCGTACCCAGCGGCCGCTGGTACACCGGCGGCGGTATCTACCGCGATGTGAACCTGATGATTGCCGATCGGCTGCATCTGATCCCCGACGGCGTACAGCTCGCAACAACAGAGGTTGCGGACGGTCAGGCGATCATCCGGGTAAAATCCACTATCGAGTACACCGGCGTAGGCGTGAGAGATATTACATTGGTAACGGAACTGATGGATGCGGATGGAAACATAGTCGCTTCCGATGAGATGCCCATTACCACTGAGGAGCATACGAAACAGACTTATCAGCAGCGGATTTTTGTGGAAAATCCCGCTCTCTGGGATGAGGATCATCCTTATCTTTACACTTACCGTACTTATATCCGCGAGGGTGAAAATGCGGTGGATGAGGAGGTCGGAACCTTCGGTATCCGTACCCTTCAGCTGGACAGAAAACATGGTTTCCGCGTAAACGGTAAAGTAGTCAATCTGCGGGGCGGCTGTATCCATCACGACAACGGCGTGACGGGAACAGCGGAGTTCCCCCATGCGGCAGAGTTCCGTGTAAAGACTCTGAAGGAGGCCGGATACAACGCAATCCGCAGTTCTCACTATCCCATGAGCAGAAGACTTCTGGAGGCCTGCGATAAGCTGGGTATGTATGTGATGGATGAGTTCGCGGATGTGTGGACCACCACCAAGGTGGATTTCGATTACGGTACCCACATGGCAGAGTGGTGGGAGCATGATGTTTCCAACCTGGTAAGAAAGGATTACAATCATCCCTGCGTGGTGCTCTATTCCATCGGAAATGAGATCCCCGAGACGGGAAACAAATTTGATTCCCAGTGGGGCAAGAAGCTGGCGGACAAGATTCGTGAGCTGGACGATTCCCGCTTTGTGACCAACAGCCTGAATCTGATGCTCAGCATCATGGACCGTCTGCCGAAGATGATGGCAGCGGCAGGCCAGGGAGAGGATGCGGGAACCGGCGAGATCAACAGCATGATGAGCAGTATGGGAGATCTGATGGGAGCGCTGATCGCCAGCGACGTGGCGGGAGACGCTATTGCGGAGTCCGCTTCCCAGGTAGACGTGATCGGATACAACTACGCTACCGACCGCTATGAGAAGGACGGCGAGAAATATCCGAACCGTATTATTGTGGGGTCTGAGACCTATCCTCAGGATCTGGATAAGAACTGGGAGCTGATCGAGAAATATCCCTATATCATCGGCGATTTCTCCTGGACCGCCTGGGATTATCTGGGAGAGGCAGGCATCGGCAAGATCAATTATGAGGAGACCAGCGGACTCAGCTTCTACGCACCCTATCCTTATAAAGCGGCTTATTGCGGCGATATGAATCTGATCGGCGACAGAAGACCCATTTCCTACTGGAGAGAGATTATCTGGGGACTGCGCGACAAACCCTATGTTTCCGCTCAGCCGCCCCAGCATCATGATGATCCCCACAATATGACGTTCTGGAGTCTGACCGATGCGGTAAGAAGCTGGAACTGGAAGGGATATGAGGGCAAGCCGATTACTGTAGAGGTTTACGCGGATGCAGACGAGGCGGAGCTGTTTGTCAACGGCAAGTCCGTGGAGAAAAAGAAGATCGGCGAGAAGAAGAAATTTATCGCTTACTTTGAGACGACCTACGAGCCCGGCGAGGTAGAGGCGGTTGTCTACAAGAATGGGGTAGAAACCGGAAGAGACAAGATTGTGACCGCTTCCGACGATGTGCAGATTAAGGCCTGTGCGGATCGCGAATGCGTTCCGGCGGACGAGAGTGATATCGCTTATGTGGAGATTGCTATGGTGGATGCCAACGGCAATTTGAATACAGACGCGGCCAGGGAGGTCAGCGTTTCCATCGAGGGACCGGGTGTGATCGCCGGTTACGGCAGCGCAGATCCGGCATCTGAGGAGAACTACTTCGATACCACCGCCAAGGCGTATGAGGGAAGACTTCGCGCGGCAGTGCGTGGCAACGGCGAGAAGGGCACGATTACCGTAACGCTGAAAGCAGACGGCTGCCAGGATGTACAGGTACAGATCGAGGCAAAATAAAGCGCTGTTCGGTATGAAACATCGGAAGCAATTCAGATGAAGAGAGCAGTGAGATAAGAAAAAAGACGGGGCGTCCGAAGAGGATGCCCCGTTCTGTTAGAGATGAAAAAAACCGGCCGGATTTTCCTATACGTTCTGAGCGATACGGACGCTCAGTTCAGTCTTGTACCAGGGGGAGTCCGGCATTTTGCCCAGCGCCAGATACCGGAAGAGGATTTCCAGGGGTTTGGCTCCCTGCTTTTCCGGTTCCTGGCAGATGGTCACGGCGATCTCACCGTTGCGCACCATCTCCTGCTGCGCTGTGGTAACCAGATCGTTGGTAATGATCTTGATCTTGTGCTTGGCGCCGATTTTGGAGATCTCCCGGCAGATGCTGTAGTCGCCGGGGTTGACCAGATAGAGCACTTCGGCTTCCTCATATCTGGCAAACATTTCTTTCGCCCGAGTCAGAAAATGATCCGGCTCCACATCGGTGGACAGAAAACGGGTATCCAGGATCTGAATATCGGGGTAGCGGTCTGCAATTTCCCTCTGAAAACCGTCGATACGATCCACCGAGCTGGGGATGTTGCCGGAGTCGAAAGAGAGAATGCACACGTGCCCGCACTCGTTGGTCAAAAGGGCGCTGACACCGCAGGCCAGCCGGCCGGACTGCGTGTAATCGCAGCCCACATAGGCCAGTTTCCAGTCAAAATCCTCATCCATGTTGTAGACGACAATCGGAGTCTTCTGAATGCCCTGTTTCTTCAGCATACTTTCCAGAGAGGCGCCGATGGTACCGACGACAGCCCAGCCGTCCAGATGCAGATTTTCCTCCCCGATCAGTTCCCGGAGATATCCCTCCTGTTCCAGGGAGGTAGGATCTTCCACAATGACGGAGATGGGAAAGAAGATGACTTCAATCCCGTAGGGTTCCAGTTCCTGTCTGGCATAGGCCAGAGCGCCCGCGTAGATAGCCCGGTGGAAGGGGGCGGCGTCGCTGTCAAGATAGATGAAACCGATTTTCAGATGCATTTTCCGGGCGGCCAGACCTTTCCCCGCGATATTTGGGCGGTAGCCCATTTTCTCCGCGATCTCCTTTATTTTCTTTGCTTTTGACGGCGAAACCCGCCCGCGATCGTGGAGAACCCGATCCACGGTTCCGCGGGAAACGCCTGCCTTTTCTGCGATGTCTTTGATTGTTACCATAAAACTGTCTATACTCCTTTTCCCCCACATATATGATTGGAAACTTATTTTATACAATATAAACTATAACAACCTAAAGTTTTTATCAAGAAGTTTTGATATTTTTTTCACATTTATTATATATTTATGGAAGAAACTGGCATATCCTTAAGGAGAGCTTAAACTCCTCTTAATCTTCTGATAAATCCTGTGAAAGTCCTTGCAAAGAGAGAAAACAAAAAATATAATTTTCATTATAATCGGCAGTTGGGCCGGTATTTTGGAAAGGGAAGGAACGATTTATGAAAAACAGAAAGGTTGCTTATGTTGTCATGACGCTGGCGCTGGCCGTCGCGGTATTCGCGGCATGGCTTTTGCTGCTGCCGGCAGTCAATCCGCAGGATCCGCTGTTCTGGATTTTTGCGGTGGGAACGCTGTTTGTCTGGGGGCTGCTGGCTTCCGTGATAGAGGGAAAATCTGGCGGCAGACGGCGGGAGGATTATAAGCCGGCGGGGGTCGCTATGGCCTGCGGGGCGGGGATTGCCGCAGTGGGGATTCTGATCGCCCTGGCATCCTCTGTGGTATTTCACGCGAAGACCTATGCCGGCATTATGCAGGTGGAGGAGAAAGAGGCTATTGTAGACGACCTGCCAAGCGCCCAGACCACGTCTTCCATCGCGCTGATGGATACGGATTCCGCGGCGAAGCTGGGGGACCGGAAGATCGGGTCACTGGCGGAAGTGGTCAGCCAGTATGACGTCAGCGGCGATTACAGCCAGATTGCTTACCGGGATGAGCCGCTGAAGGTGTCCGCGCTGGAGTACGCCGGGATTATCAAATATTTCCGCAACCGGGGCGCGGGTATTCCCGGATATATTACCGTGTCCCCCAGCAAGATGGACGCGGATTATGTGGAGTTGGATGAGGGGATGCGCTATGTACCCTCCGCCTATTTCCTGGAGGATCTTTACCGTCATGTGCGTCTGGCATATCCGACGGCGCTGCTTGACGGATATTCCTTTGAACTGGACGAGGATGGAAATCCCTATTACACATTTCCGGTTTACGAGAACCGGATTTTTCTGTTCGGAGGCAGGGATGTGAAGGGAGTCATCGCGGTAGATCCGGTTTCCGGAGATATGGATTATTATGACGCGGGGGATGTGCCGAACTGGATCGACCGGGTATATGACGGGGATCTGCTCTGCGACCAGTACAACTGGAACGGGCTGTATTCCGGAGGGTTTTTCAACAGTCTTTTCTCCCAGACCGGATGCCGGAGAATTACCGAACTTTCCGACGGGGAGAGCGACGACGGAGATGAGGCGGACTCCAACAACGGCGTGGACTACGGATATGTGGTCAAGGGCAACGATGTCTGGGTGTTTACCGGAGTGACGTCCCTGAATTCGGATCAGTCCAACATCGGTTTTATTTTGATGAACGAGCGCACCAAGGAGTGCAATTTCTATCCGATTGCCGGGGCGGATGAACAGTCGGCAATGAACGCGGCGGAGGGCGAGCTTCAGCAGTACGGTTACCGGGCCAGTTTCCCGTCCCTGATCAATGTGGACGGCGTGCCCACCTATATCATGGTATTGAAGGACGCTTCCGGCCTGGTCAAACAGTACGCGGCGGTAAATGTGGAGCAGTATAATATCGTAGCTACGGCGGACACCCAGGCGGAGTGCATTAACCGCTACAATGAACTCCTGGGAAAAGGGGCGCTGGTGGATGATTCCGGCCAGGGAAATGAAGAGACCGTGGAGCAGGAGAATCTCACGCCGGTTACAGTGACCATCGCGAAGATGGAGTATGTGGCAGTTGACGGAAATACCTGGGTGTACATTCTCGGAGCAGATCAGCAGATCTACAAAACACAGTTCGGCAAGGGGGCGAACGAGCAGATCATGCGCTGCAATGTGGGGGATACTCTGCAGATTTCCGTGAATGCGGAGGGTGTGTTCGACCTGCCGGAAGATACGGCGGATGAAGGAGCGGCATAATGTTTTTCGAGAGTCTTTGGCTGTTTATCGCCTATGCTTTTCTGGGGTGGGTGTTCGAGACTGTGGTGGCGGCAATCCGGCGGCAGCGCTTTTACAACAGAGGGGTCATCAACGGCCCCTTCTGTCTGATTTACGGATGCGGAGGGCTGATCATAACTATTTTCGGGGCGGACCTTCACGGCGCCTGGCTCTATATCGGCAGCGTGATCGTCGCCACGGTGGTAGAGTGGATCGCCGGACATCTGATTGAGCGATGGTATCATGAGCGCTGGTGGGATTACAGCGGGCTGCGCCTGAACCTGGATGGATATGTCAGTCTGCAGACATCTCTGTTCTGGGGGGCACTGGGATTTGCGGCCGCGGAGTGGGGAACGGATCTGCTCCTCGCGCTTTACCGGCTGCTGCCATCCCTTTTGATGCGGATTTTTGTGCTGATTTTGGCTGTTGCTCTTTTGCTTGACGCTCTCTCCACAATTCTTGTGGTCTCTGAGCGGACCAGGCATCCGGAGCGCTGGGAGGAGAGGGACGCGAAGATCGCGTCTTTTACCGAGCG
Source organism: uncultured Eubacteriales bacterium (assembly GCA_949286525.1). Lineage (GTDB taxonomy): Bacteria > Bacillota > Clostridia > Lachnospirales > Lachnospiraceae > Pullilachnospira_A. Next base: position 17,337 of record CASECT010000135.1, read on the forward strand.
GCTCTCCCGGAGAATCTACCGGTTGGTGGACACGCGAATCCGGCGGGCGTATCCCTACCGGGTAAAGGTAACGCGGGAGGAGACGAATCCGGCGGTCTTCGCGGACGGATGCGGTTTCTACAAAATCGCCATGCTTTTTCTCATAGGCGCGTTTCTGGGGGATATCACGGAGACGCTGTACTGCCGGCTGACGGCGGGCGTCTGGATGAGCCGAAGCAGCGTGGTCTGGGGACCGTTTTCCATTGTCTGGGGGCTGGCCATCGCGGCGGTTACGGCGCTTCTCTACAGATACCGCAAGAGCTCAGACTCCTTCCTGTTTTTGACAGGAACGTTTCTCGGGGGAGCGTACGAGTATGTCTGCAGCGTTTTCACGGAGCTGGCTTTCGGGACGGTATTCTGGGATTACAGCAGACTGCCCTTCAATCTGGGGGGGAGGATCAATCTTCTCTATTGTTTTTTCTGGGGAATTGCCGCCGTGGTGTGGCTGAAATATCTGTATCCGGTTTTTTCGGGACTGATCGAAAAGATTCCTGTCCGCGCAGGCAAGGCTCTTACCTGGCTGCTGATCCTCTTTATGGCGGTTAACGTGACGGTCTCTGCTATGGCGCTGTCGCGCTACGATCAGCGCGGCGACGGGATTGGGCCGGATAACGCTGTGGAAGAGTGGATCGACGGGCGCTTTGACGACGGGCGGATGGAGCGGATTTACCCTAACGCGAAAAAGAAATAAAGAAGGAAGAGACGCAGGATAAAAAGAATATGCCGACGCTAAGGAAAACGGCGGAGCAGGTTTTTGACCAGATCGATTTTCTGGGCGGTAATGTAGCGGTATACGCCGACGCCTTCCTGCTTTTTGAAAAGGGAACTCAGGTAGCTGGGATGGATCTTCAGGCTGTCGGCGACTTCCTGGACGGTCAGCCGGCTGTGGAGATGAGCGAAAATATACTGTTTCGCATTCTCTACCACCGGGATGTTTTCCAGGGGCTGCACCGCTTTTTTCGACGCGGCTTTTATGTCCCTTACCATCAGCGTCAGCTGCAGCTCGGCGTCCCATACGATTGATTCCAGGAGCGAAAGATCCTGCAGTTCGTCTATCTGTTGGCAGTAGGAGTCCGTGAGAGTAAAACTCAGTTCCGGCTGCAGCCCGCCGCGGATCGCGGCTCTGGCGCAGGCGGAGACGACATACTGGGCGATATATTTCGCGTTGCGTATGGGATTCTTTGAAGTAGTGCCCAGGACGCCGGGGTAGGTTTCCTCCCAGCTGGCCTGCAGCTTTTTCACATCTCCGTCGGAGATCGCCTGCAGCATGCGCATTTCCTGACCGTAAGGGTTGTGTACCGTGAGGGTTTCCCGGTTTTCGAACAGGGCGATCGTGGCTGTCCGGAAAACTTTATCGTTGGCGCGTTCCGGGGTAAAATTGGCGTTCATACAGTCGAAAAGGCCGAGATCCCGCGGCATGAGCACGTTATAAAGGAGCAGGACCGCGCGGAAAAAAGCGATGGCGCCGCAACAGCCCAGCGCCGGCAGGTCTTCCGGTTCCGGAAGTTCCCGCTCCAGAATATATTTCGCGCGCGCCAGCATGGCGGCCCGGTCTTTCAGACGGACGGGGCCGGTCAGGTAATAGCCGCCTTCAAAGGAAAAACGGATGTAAGCGATGGGGCCGCCAGCCAGATACAGCATCGGAGCGGGGGTATCGCTTTCGGAGAAGAGAAAGGACTGGATTTCGCGCAAAGACAGAAGCGGGTCGTGAAAGTCCGGACGGGTGCACCAGATCCGGTCTCGCGTCCCGTCAGGCAGACAGTGGGCGACAACGGTATTCAGCTGTCTGGCAATATGGTTGCAGATGGGATCGATTCTCATGGTCAGTTCCGCCTACCTACGCTATCATAGCACAAAACTTAGAAATGTGATATGAAAATAAGAAAAGTGATACAAATATTTTTTTCTTCGCGCTAGGATGGAAACATCTGAAACAGCAGATCCAAAACGAGCGGATCGCTTATGAACGAAGGAGGGCTTTATATGAAAGCAAAGAGGATCGTCAGTCTCGGACTGGCCGCGGTAACGGCGCTGGGGCTGCTTGGCGTCACAGGGTGCGGAAAGGAAGAGACGTCCGGCGGGGATACTTTTTCCTGGTGGATTGTGAAGACGGATGGAAACGGACTGTATGAGGATTATGACGATAATCCGTCCGTGCAATGGCTAAATCAGCAGACCTGGGATGTGGAGAATGGGACCATCGCGGAGGACGACGCGGGCAATCCGCTTCATTTTACATTTCAGGCGCCGATTACCGGTTCCGAGTCGGACAATTTTAACACGATGATGGGAACCGGAGAGTACACCGATCTTGTGGATCTCGCATATTCCTCTGACAACGCGAAGACGCTGTATGAGGAGGGTATTGCCCTGGACCTGACGGAGTATGTGGAGAAATGGTGTCCGAATTATGTGGAGTTTCTGGATCAGAATCCGGATGTGAAGAGCCTTGTGACCTATGAGGATGAGGAAGGGAACACGAAATACTATTCCATGGCATCCATTAAGGACGGCACGGAAGTGCCCTGGGACGGTTATATTTACCGCAGGGACTGGGTGGTTAAATATTGCCAGCCCACCGACTATGTGTGGGACTGGGACAGCGACTATGTAAAGGAGAACGGCCATCCGGCGGTTACGCCGCTGTCTGAAGCCAAGGCGCAGAACAACCTGGAAGGGTGGAAACAGAATCCGGTTACCGCGTTTGAGGTAACCAACGACGGAGGAGACGATCCGGGAAACAATTACGAGGATAATGTGATTTTCCCCAGCGGTAAGGATTATCCCTATACCGTCAGTGACTGGGAGTGGATGTTCGAAGGATTTTCCAAGGCCATTGAGGAGAGAGGCTGGCAGGATGACCGAGACGCGTACTGCACGACAGTTTCCTACGCCGGATTTATGCAGATGGGAGATCTGGTATCTTCCTTCGGACAGGGCGTCAACGGTATCTGGGGAAAAGACGCTGAGGGCAATGTGACCTACACCGGCGTGAGCGACGGCTTTAAAAACTATCTGACAGCCATGAACAACTGGTATGAGAAGGGCTGGCTGGATAAGGCCTTTATGGAGCGGGGCGGCGACCTGTTTTTCCAGATCAATATGAACGGGTTTACCACGGGAAAAGTCGGACTCTGGTGCGGATATACCGCGAACCTGGGCGACGGCATCCGCGTGACATGCATCAATGAGGAAGACGCGAAGGACGCCTACTGTATGGGATGTCCTCTCCCGATCAACGATATGTATGGGACGGCGGATCAGATGTATCATGAACCGGACGCGCTGTATCAGGGCGGAAGGCTTTCCGGACAGACGATCCTGACGGAGAAGGCAAAGGATAAGGATCTCGAGACGCTGTTTACGTTCTTTAACTGGCTGTTTACCGAGGAAGGGGCGGCGGCAAGGAAGCTGGGACTTTCCAAAGAGCAGCTGGAGAGCGTCGAGATTGAGAACAATCTGTACGCGGACAACAACATCGACGGCGCCTATGAACTGGAGACGGACGAGAACGGGGAGCCGGTCTACCATATGAATTATGATATGACGGCTGACATTACCGGAAGCATTACCTTCGCCCGGATGTGCGTCGGTATTGAGAAGACCGGCGTCGGCCCGGATCTGGGATACACGCTGGACAAGGGCGAGTCAAAGGTGCAGGCGGACGCCCTGGAGAAATGGGCGGCTTACGTCAGCACGGCGAACCTGTCGGATTATACAATGAGGCTGAGCAGCGAGGAAAATGAGGAATATGCCAATGTTAACACGCAGCTGACCGACTATATCAATCAGGCGGTACCGAAGCTGATTACGGATGGTCTCAGCGGATGGGACGAATATGTGGAGAAGGTCAACTCTTACGGAGTGGACAGAATATCCGAAATTTACGAGAATTATACTAAATAAAATGTGATGGAATGAGATTTGCGGGCAGAGGGCCGCTGACGGATGTTTCCGCCGCGGCCCTTTCCGCTGAAAAGGAGAGAGTATGGAACGACAGCTATTTACGGAAGGATGGCTTTTTGCCGCCCAGGGAGAAGAGTGGAAGGAGGTAAACCTTCCTCACGACGCGACGCTGGAAGAGAAGAGGGATCCGGAGGCGTTATCGGGTACGTCCGGGGCCTATTATCCGGGCGGCGTCTACCGGTATCAAAAGAAATTTATCGCGCGTAAGGAATGGCTGGATCAGACGGTCATGTTGGAATTTGAAGGGGTTTATCCCAGCGCGGAAGTGTTTTTAAACGGCGGGAAGGTCGCGGAATGCCGTTACGGTTACAGCCGTTTTCGCGCGGATGTAAGCGGCCGCCTGTCCGCCGGGGAAAATATTCTGGAGGTAAAGGCTGATTACAGCGGCCAGCCCGCCAGCCGCTGGTACGCCGGGGCTGGTATCTACCGGCCTGTCTGGCTGCTGACCGGAGAGCGGGAACATATCCTTCCGGAGGGAGTGCGGGTGGCAACCCTTTCTGTCAATCCGGCCAGGATCCTGGTGGAAGTCAGGCATACCGCGGATGGAAACGCGGGCGGCGGAAATGAGGAAGAATCAGAGGCAAAAATGCCGCGAAAGCTCAGGATTCGGGCGGAGATTCTGTTTGACGGGGCAAAGATCGCGGAGACCGCGTGGGATCCAAAAGAACCGGGAAGCAGGCTGATGATTCCGGACGCGAGGCTCTGGGACGAGCAGCATCCGGATCTCTATGAGTGCCGGGCGTATCTGGAGCGGGAGAACGGCGGCTGGGAGATCCTGGACGAGGAGCGCGTAACTTTCGGCGTCCGCACGCTGTCCTGGTCGCCGGATGGATTTTTTGTAAATGGAAAGAAAACTCTGCTGAAAGGCGGCTGTCTCCATCATGACAACGGTATTCTCGGGGCGAAAAGCTACGCCGAGTCCGAGTGGCGAAGAATCCGCAGGCTGAAGGATTACGGGTTCAACGCGATTCGTTCCGCCCATAATCCCATGTGCAGGGCGGCGCTGGAAGCCTGCGACGCGCTGGGTATGTATGTGATGGACGAAACCTGGGATATGTGGTATCAGGAAAAGACACCCTTTGATTACGCGAAGGATTTTCCGGAGCATTACAGGGAGGATCTGGAATCTCTGGTGGAGAAGGATTACAATCATCCCTCCGTTATCATGTATTCCATAGGAAATGAAGTGACGGAGCCCGCGGAGGAGAAGGGCGTGAAGCTGGCGAAAGAACTGGTGGATCGTCTGCACAGCCTGGATCCGACGCGGCCGGTAACAGCCGGGATCAATCTGACGCTGCTTTTGATGGCCCGCACAAAGAAGGATCCTTCCCTGATGGAAAAGATGGGAATGGGAGGCGGTACGGCGAAAGAGGAAGGGGCAGGCCAGGCAGAGCAGGTATCCGCGGAGGAATCGGCAAAAGCGGATTTCCTTCCGGCGTCCGGCGAGATGAACAGCACCGCTTATAATCAGATGGTGGAGACGATGGGAAACCGCATGACAATGGCGGCCGCCCTGCCCCTGGCGGATGAAACCGCTTCCCCGGCGCTGGATCTTCTGGATATCGCGGGATATAATTACGCGGACAGCCGTTATGAGCAGGAAGGGAAGCTCCATCCCGGACGCGTCGTGGTAGGGACAGAGACGTATACCTATGATCTGCCGCGGCGATGGGAAATGGTGGAGAAATATCCGTATCTGATCGGGGATTTTATGTGGACGGCCTGGGATTATCTGGGAGAGGCCGGGATCGGGGCCTGGTCCTATGATCCGGCGGATATGGGTTTTGACGCGAAGAAGTATCCGTGGCTGATTTCCGGCGCGGGAGCTTTGGACTTGCTGGGGAATGAGACGGCTCCGGCCGGCGCCGCGGCGGTTGCCTGGGGGAAGCGGACCGCACCATATATCGCCGTGCGCCCGGCGAACCATCCGGGGCAGCAGCCGATCCGCGCCATGTGGCGCGGAAGCAACGGGATGCCCTGCTGGTCTTATCAGGGCTGCGACGGTAATGAAACCCTGGTGGAGGTCTACACGAAGGAACCGGAGGCGGAACTTTTTATCAACGGGCGCTCCTGCGGCAGAAAGAAGACGGAAGGCGAGCGGGCGGAATTTGCCGTTGCCTACGAGCCGGGCGAACTGCGGGCGGCAGCGTATGACAGCGCCGGAAACCGCGTTTCGGAAAGCGCGCTTCATTCCGCGGAGGGGGATATTGTGATCGCGGTAAGGACGGAGGAAAACTGCCTGCCGTTTTCCGCGGCGGCAGCTGTCCTGTCGGAGACGGAGGCTATGGAAGAACGTATCGTATATCTGGACATTTCCCTTCGCGGACAAAACGGCGAGATCGAGTGCAACCGCGATACGGCGCTGACCGTTTCGGTGGTGGGCGGAGAGCTTCTGGCTTTCGGTAGCGCCGAGCCGAAGACCGAAGAAACGTTTCTGACGGGAAGCCACAGCACATATTACGGCAGAAGCCAGGCGGTGGTGCGGCTGTATCGGCTCCCGGACGGCGAGTCCGGCCGGGCGGCGAAGGTCACAGTCAGCGGAGAAGGGTTTGAACCTGCAGAGATTTTATTGTAAAATATGAAAACGAAAAGGGAGGAACAGAAGATGGAGGAAAGAAAAATCGTTGTGCGGCCGTATCGGGCGGAGGATCACGATCAGGTGCAGGGCGTCTGCGTCGGCGCGTCGGATGATCCGATGTTTCAGTCAGAACAGATGAAAAAGCTGATGCTGACGGCCTTCTGCGATTACTATATTGAGCAGGAGCCGGAAAACTGCTTTGTGGCGGCGGAGGGAGATAGGGTCGCCGGATATATCCTGTGCGCGGAAAATTCAAAACAGTGGGCGGAGGATTTTACGCGGCTTTATGTGCCGGATCTTGAAAATAACCCGGCGAAGGTATTTTTTGACGGGATCATGGCGTCGCCGCTGAAGTACGCGGACACGTATCCCGCCCATCTGCACATCGACCTTCTGCCAAAGTATCAGCGGCAGGGCTTGGGGACGCGCCTGATGGACGCGCTGATCGCCCATCTGAAGGAGAAGGGAATCCCCGGCGTGATGCTCGGCGTAGCCAGGGACAATGAGAAGGGGCAGAATTTCTACCGCAAGTACGGATTTTCCGTGGTTGAGGAGGCGGAAGGCGAGACGGTTATGGCGATGCTCTTTTGATGCAGTTTTCGATATAAATCTGTAATTTACGATCACGGAAAACAGAATAATCATGGTATGATGCCGGTGTACACAGATCAGGTGCGCGCCGGCATTTCTGTTGTGAAGGAGGGAAAAAGGAAATGGAATTCTGCGAAAAAGACGTCTATGACGCGAAAAGGGATCCGGTATATGGCAATCCTGTCATCGACTGCCGGGAACAAAGGATCCGGAAGGTGGAGAAAAAAGGCTTTCCGAAGGAAATTCCTTATCTTTATCTCCATGGGAGCTTTGTGGGAACCAATGTGAAATTTATCTTCTGTTTTCCGGAACGGGAATATTATGAAGGCAGATTTTTTCAGCATCTGTCGCCTTTTCCCGGGCCGGACGAGGAACTCGCCGCGCTGGGAAAAACGGGAGAGGATGATTTTATCGCCTTTGCCCTGACCCATGGCGGAGCCTATGTGGAATCCAATATGGGATCCGGGGAAATTTTCGGGAGCGAGAGTGATCCGGAGGTCTTTTACAGGTCGTCTGCGGCGACGGCGGAATACTGCCGGACTGTCGCCCGGGAGTTGTTCGGGGAACACCGGGTTTACGGGTATGTGTTCGGCGGCAGCGGCGGCGGGTATAAGACTATGAGCTGTCTGGAAAATACGAATGCCTTTGACGGCGGCGTGCCGTTTGTGATTGGTTCTCCGGTGTCTCTGCCAAATTGTCTGACTGTCTGCGCCAACGCGGGGCGGCGGCTGCGGCGTGTATGCCGGAAGATTTCCGATGCGCTGGAACCGGGAGGCAGCCAGAATATTTACGAAGGCTTAAACGACGAGGAGAGAAAAGCCCTGCGGGAACTGGTCAGGATGGGCTTCCCGCCCCGTCTGTGCGCCGCGCTGGACGGAGAGGACGACGGCGCGCTTCCTGTGCTGGCGCCTGTGGTAAAGCGTATGGATCCGGAGTATTTTACGGATTTCTGGACGCAGCCAGGCTATCCGGGGGCGGATCCAAACGGCAGCGTGGCCCGGGATCGTATCTGTATACACACCCGAATTACCGCCGCGGGGCTGGAGGAAGAGAACGCGGCCGGACAGAGCCGCGGCCCGCTCGACGGATCCGCTGGGGACGGCGGCATTGCGGATGGGCGCAACGGCACGGACGACGCCTGGCAAAAAATGCTTTGTGACGGGAGAGGCGCTTATCTGGAAGTGGAGGACGCGCCGGCGGGAGAGGATCGGTATCTTCGTGGAGTGGATATCATCTTTGAGAGCGGAGAGGCGAAAGGGAAAAAGCTTCGTCTCGGAAGCATGGAGGGCAAGAAACTGATTCCGGGAATGAGCTACGGGTGTGAACAGATTGAAGCTCTGCTTCCCCTCATACAGCCGGGGGACGAGGTCTTTCTGGACAATTCCGATTATATTGCCCTGCAGACCTATCATTACCATCAGGTTCCGGAGGACCGGACGTTCCATGCATGGGATCAGTTCCGGGATGAAACGGGCGTTCCGATCTACCCGCAGAGACCGATGGTCATCAGCTATCCCTTTACCTATGGAGGATGCGGTTCTGTGCAGGACGGGAAGATCCAGGCCAGAACGATTGTGATGAACAACCTGATGGACGGCGATTTTCCGTGGCAGGCTGACTGGTACCGAGGAAAGGTGCAGGAAATCTACGGGGAGAAGGCGGATCAGGTCTTCCGGCTCTGGTATAACGACAACTGTCCCCATGGGGACGTATCCGAGGTGGGGGACAGCCTGCACCTTGTCTCTTACCTGGGGATGCTGCGGCAGGCACTCTGCGATCTTGCACGCTGGGTAGAGAAGGACGAGGCGCCGGCTGAGACGACGGGATACCGGATGGAGGATAATCAGGTTATCCTGTCGGACAGAGCGAAGGACAGGGGCGGCGTTCAGCCGGTCGTGAGACTGTTTGCGAAAGAATCCGGGAAAAAGGAAAAATGTGTAACCGTCCGCTGTGGGGATCCGGTTTGCTTTACGGCGGAGGTTGAACTGCCGCCGGGGGCTGGAGCGTTTGAATCCGCGGATTGGAGTTTTGAGGGAGAACAGGATTTCCCATATCGGGAATATGAGGTCGTCGACAGGGGCGCGCGTGACGGCGTCGGACTGATGGAATTGAGGACGGAGCACGCCTTCGCGCGGCCCGGGCGGTATTATGGGGCTGTTCGCGTGGTTTCCAACCGAAATCACGGGGATTCCTATACGAGGCTTCGGAATCTGGACCGCGTCTGTGTAGTGGTACGGGAAAGAGAAACAGATGGAGAAGGAGGAGAGCAAAATGGGTAAAAGACAGAAGGATCCAAAAAAACTTGGCCTGGGAACGATTATCGTCTGGGCGCTTCCGGGGATGAGCATGGCGGCGGAGATGATGCTGTTCGGGCAGATTTCCCTGTTCTGCACGTCGATTTTGGGAATGCCGGTGGCGCTGATCGGAACATTGATGGTGGCAAGCAAAGTGCTGGACTGTTTTACAGATTTTGTGATAGGATACATTGTAGATAATACAAACAGCCGGTGGGGCCGCGGGAGACCTTATGACTTCTGCATGCTCGGATCCTGGTTTGTGGTTGTTCTGATTTTCGCCTGTCCGCAGAATTTCTCTGTGGCAGGGAAATGCGCGTGGATTATCGTGCTGTATACGATTGCCAGTTCCGGATTCAACTCTCTTTACGGGGCGGCGACAGGTCCTTTTATGGTGCGCGCGTTCAACGATAATGACAAGTATGTGAAGCTGAATGCCTACAGCGGCATGATTTCCATGCTGGGAGCGGTGGCGATGAACCTTGTGCTTCCGCAGCTTTTAAGCGATCACGGAAGTACGGCTGCCGGCTGGCTGCGCGTGGTGGTTATGATCGCGGTTCCCATGGCGGCGATATCGCTGATTCGTTTTTTCGTGATAAAGGAGAGGTATCATGTGGACGCGCGCTCGGAGCATGTGGCTGTAAAGGATATTTTTCAGGTGCTGCGGACTAACCGTTTTATTTATCCGATCGCGATTATGATGATGATGACGTCCATTGTGGCGAATTTTGGTATCGGCACTTATTATTATACTTATGTGGTGGGAGATCTCGGACTGGCCAGCCTGACAGGGCTGATGCAGATCGTCGGTCTTCCGGCTATGCTGCTGGTGCCTTTTTTGTCCCGCCGTTTGTCCCTGCGCGGCGTGATGTGCGTCGGATTTGTCTGCTGCGGGATCTCTTATATTATCAACTGGTTTGCGTATGATAACGTGCCGCTGCTGCTGGTTGCCGCGCTGATCGGGACTGTCGGGGCGTTTCCCACCAGTATGCTTTCCGGCGTGATGATCCTTCAGTGCGCGGATTACAACGAATACAAGCATCTTCCGCGGATGGAGGCCACGATGAGCGCGCTGCCGGGACTGACAGGAAATATCGGGACGGCGCTGGGAACCTTTATCGCCACGGTGCTTCTGGCTATCGGAGGATTTGTCAGTTCAACGGACGGCCTCTATTATGAGCAGCCGGATTCCGCGATCCTGACGCTCAGGCTGTTGATGAGTTTCGTGCCGCTGGCGTTGTACGCGGTCGCCTTTATCGCGGTACGGTTTTACCGGCTGGAGGATCAGCTGCCGCGGATCCGGCAGGAAATTGAAAAACGGCGGGCTTCAGAGGTGTAAAAACCGCTTTTGAAAGCCGTCTTTGGGAGGGATGGAAATGGAGCTGGAAAACGGAAGATTGATCTGGCTGGGGGAAATATTGGAAACGATATCGGGCGTGAATTACTCGATGCTGGATGCGGCGGGAGAACTGCTGTGGTCCAATCTGCCCCACGCGGAAGTTTTCCGGCTCTTTTCGGCGTTGGAAGAACAGGGCGGGGAGATTCTGACACCGGAGGAAACACTGTCAGCTGATGAGCGGACGCGGGAACTGTTTGCGAGGCTTGAGGCGGCAACCGCCGAGGAATTGGACGCTGCGGTAAAATTTCGCGTTTTTACCAGCCCTTTCGGTATGAGTTGGATATCAATTTTGGAGACCTGGCAGGGAGAAGCCTGCCGGGTACATGTGCTCGGCCCGGTGTTTCTGGACAGACAATCCCTCCGTGATGTGCGAAAGCAGCTTGACCGTCTTTCACTGACCGTGCCGATGCGCCGTCATTTCTTGTCTGTTATGGAGTCTTACCCTGTGATTTCGCTGAGCCGGTTTTATGAATATGGGATGATGCTGTACTGCGCTATTACGCGAAAGAGCATTCGTGTGGATGAGTTCGGATTTACTTCCGTCGGACAGGAGGGCGGAGACGTGCCTCCTGAGGAAAAAGCGTACGCGGTCTCCTACGAAACAGAACAGAAAATTCTGTCGCTGGTAGAAGCGGGGAATGTAAAGTGGCGCGAGGAGATGGCAAAGATTACCGCGGGAGAAGAAAAAGCTCCGGAGAGCCTGCGGTATTTTCGTCTCGCGAAGGACCGTGTCATTGTGCTTGCGGCTCTGTGCGCCCAGAGAGCAGAGGAGGCCGGAGTGATCCCGGAGACGGCTCTCGTGTTGAGAGAGCGCTATGTGACGGAGGTGGAAAGCGCGCGCGATCTGGAGGAACTGAACGCGGTAAACGGGCGGATGCTGCAGGAATTTGTGGAGAGCGTCCGAAGAAGAAAGGCGGGGCGGGGCATGTCGCCTCAGATCATGGATATCTGCGATTATATCGACCTTCATCTGGGCGAGAAACTGACGGCTGACGTTCTGGCACGAAAACTCGGATATCACAGGTATTATTTTACCGCACGCTTTATGGAGGAGACGGGAGAAAGCCTGCGGGAATATATCAGAAACCGGCGGATCGCGCGGGCCTGTGGGCTTCTCCGGGGAACGGCGCTTGATATAGAACAGATCGCCGGCGAACTGGGCTTCGGCTCCCGCAGCTATTTCGGCGAAGTGTTTAAAGCCCGTATGGGCGTTACGCCCGGGGAGTATCGGAGGGGGCGGGAAGGCGGATGAACGTTGCGTTCTCCAATGTGTCAGGGACGCCATGTATCAGGGGCACCCTAAAAAAAGCTTGCGATCATAAAACAAGAATGCTATATTACAGTTATCATCATTTTCCCTGTGGCAGGGAACGATTCTTTTGTCGCTGAATGTCTTTCGGCGAAATTTTCAATGGCAGCTTCTGCCGGGTTTATCCAGTTATTATTTACATATGAAGCATGTAAGAAACTGACAGAGGAGGAAATGTTTATGCAGCAACTGAAAGATCTGAATTTATTGGATAATTTTCTGTTTCAGGAAATTGTCTGCAACGAGGAATATGGAGAGGAATTTTGCCGTATTGTTCTCGGAACCATCTTAAATCGGGAGATGAGGAACCTAAAGGTGGAAGTGGAGAAGACATATTTGGGAACAGAACCTGAGTATCATGGAATACGTATGGATGCGCTTGTAACAGAGTTGTCGGAAGATGATAGCGAAAGCCCCGGACGAGCCATATTTGATCTGGAGCCGAATATTTACGAGATGGAATATCCGGAGCGAAGAGGAAGATATTATCATTCTTTGGTAGCGGCAAAGAATTTTCGGAGAGGGGAACAGTACAGAGATTTGGCGGATATCTATGTGATTTTCATTCTTCCATATGATCCTTTTGGCAAGGGACGAATGTTATATACCATGGAGACCTGCTGCAGGGAAGTTCCGGATCTGTTCTGTGATGATGGAATGCACACCTTGTTTTTGTATACAAAAGGGAAATATCCTCCTAGTAAGGAATTGGCGGATATGTTATACTATATGGAGAACAGCAGGGATGAGAATGTAACCAATGTGACGCTGGAGCGGATTTCGCAGATGGTTCGCAGAACAAAGAGCGATGGAAAGGTGGGGATTCGGTATATGCAGCTTTGGGAACATGATGAGATTATTAAAAGGCAGGCGTTAGAACAGGGTATCCGAATCTTGATGGAAGTGTATCAGGAGGAAGGGCATTCCCGGGAGGAAACTTTTCGGAAGGTGCAGGAAAAATATCAGCTTACCAGTCAGCAAACAGAAGAGTATATGAAGCGATGGTGGAAGTAAGCAAAAAGAGCGTCATTCAGACGCTCTTTCTTTTTACCAGGGACGTGCGGATCTCCAGTTTTACGGGGGAGGAGGAGGGATCGTCGATGAGCTCCGCCAGGCGCTTCGCCGCCATCTGCCCCATATACTGCTTCGGCACCCGCACGGTGGAAAGGGGAGGATCCATGTAGCCGCAGAGAGGGAGATCGTCAAAACCGATGACCGCCACTTCTTTCGGGATGAGATACCCATGCTCTTTCAGCGCGCGTACGGCTCCCGCGGCGATCAGGTCGTTGTCCGCGAAGTAGCAGTCGGCGATGGATTCTCCCTGCCGCAGAAGATCTGTCATGTCGCCGCAGGCGCCCTCCACGGAAGGGGAAAGACGGTGGACGATGGAGCGGGATGGGGACATGCCGGCGGCGCGGATCGCCTTGTAAAAACCGTCGGCCCGCTCTTCAAAATTCTGGATCGGGTAGGAAGACCGCAGATAGCCGGGCTGGCTGCGGCGGGCGCGGATCAGATAATCCGTGGCCAGATAAGCGCCCTGCACATTATTGATCAGCACGCAGTCTACCGGCGCGTTTTCAAAATAGCAGTCCAGAAGGACCAGCGGGACTTCCGGATGTGAAAAGGGCGCGAATTCTTTTTCGCTCATTTCGGTCCCCAGAAGCAGAATGCCGCTGCAGCCGGCGGCAATGATTTCTTTCAGCCGCTTTTCCGTATTTTCATTTTCGTAGAGATAACAGATATTCAGATGGTAGCCGAGTTTCCGGCAGGCGCTGTCGATTCCCTCCGAAAGCTGAGAGAAAAAGGGCGTGTCGGAGACTATGGCCCCGTGCCGGCGGTAAATGATAAAGGTAATGGTTCCCTGTACCGGAGAGGATAAGGAAGGCTCGCCGACGCGGGAAAAATCATATCCCATCCGCTTGGCTGTCTCAACGACGCGCTTTCTCGTGGCGGTGCTGACGCCGGGTTTTCCGTTTAAGGCCATGGAGACCGCGGCTTCGGACAGACGCAGTTCTTTTGCAAGATCTTTCGCTGTGACACTCATACGTTTTTATTCCTTTCCTGCGGATCATCCTGTCGCGGGGGATGATCTCGCGGGTTTTTGTTTATTATAGCCGTATGTTTGCCGCCTGTCCATAAAATTAAGTAAATTAAGCGACTGCGTAACTGAAATTCACTTAATAATATATTGAGATTAAGTAAAACGCGAAGGATAATAAAGACAGAACAAAGGGACGCCCCGGCGGATGTCAAAAGAGCCTGCCGGCGGCGCAGCGCGGCGTGCGCAATGTGAAAAGGAGGAGAAAGACATGGCAAAGATTGTGTTGGGATTTGCGCCGACCAGGAGAAGTATTTTTTCGGCGCCGGACGCGGTAAAGTACGCGGATCTGACGAGGGCGCGCCTGCGGGAGCTGGGCGTGGAGTTTGTGGATATCGACGACATCGCAGAGGACGGCCTGCTCCATGACGATGGAGACCGGATCAAAATCGCGGAGAAGTTCAAAGAGGCGAAGGTGGACGGACTGTTTTTCCCCCATGGGAATTTCGGGACGGAGTACGAGGTGGCGCGGCTGGCAAAGGATCTGCATGTGCCGGTGCTTCTGTGGGGGCCGCGGGATGAACGGCCGGAGGCGGACGGCGTGCGCTTAAGGGACACCCAGTGCGGGCTTTTTGCCACGGGAAAAGTCCTGCGGAGATTTCAGATTCCGTTTACCTATCTGTGCAACTGTCGGCTGACAGACCCGGAGTTTGAGCGGGGCGTCAAAAATTTCCTGGCGGTCTGCAACGTGGTAAAGGCATTTCAGTCGATTCGGATTCTCCAGATCGGCCCGCGGCCCTTTGATTTCTGGTCTACCATGTGCAACGAGGGGGAACTGCTGGAGAAATTCAATATTCAGCTGGCGCCGGTGCCGCTTCCGGAGCTGACCGCGCAGATGAAAGCCGCGAAAGAGGAAGGCACAAAGGTAAAAGAGACGATCGCCTACTGCAGGGAGCATTTTGAGATCGCGGTGTCGGATGAGGAACTGGAGAATGTGGCGGCTCTTAAGGTGGCGATGAAAGAACTGGCTGAGAAATACGGGTGCGGCGCGGCGGCGATCCAGTGCTGGAACGCGCTGCAGGATGAGATCGGCATCATGCCCTGCGCGGCCAACAGCCTTCTGAATGAGGAGGGGCTGCCGGTGGTCTGCGAGACCGATATTCACGGAGCGGTTACCGCGGTACTGGCGGAAGCTGCCGGTATGGACGAGACGCGGACGTTCTTCGCCGATTGGACGGTGCGCCATCCCGACAACGAGAACGGGGAGCTGCTGCAGCACTGCGGCCCCTGGCCGATCTCCTGCCTGGACTGCGGCGCGAAAAAACCGACAATCGGTTATCCGCTGGCCTTTGATTATCCGGGGGCGGTAGAGTCTGAGGCGAAGCACGGCGAGATGACCCTGTGCCGTTTTGACGGAGACAATGGGGAGTACTCCCTGCTTCTGGGAAACGCCAAAGGCGTGGACGGCCCCTACACCAAGGGCACCTATGTCTGGGTGGAAGTAAAGAACTTAAAACGCCTGGAGGCAAAGATTGTGGAGGGGCCCTACATCCATCACTGCGTGGGCATTCACAAAGATGTGGTTCCGGTGCTCTACGAGGCCTGCAAATATATCGGCGTGAAGCCGGATCTCTACGATGACAACGAAGAGGAAGTAAAAGCGTATATCCGCGGAGAATGAGCGGACAGACCGGAAACAACGAAGGTTTTGAAAAGGAGAGAGGACATGGACGCATTAACCAGAAAAGCGTATGAACTGCGCCGCGATATCCTGGAGGAAGTTTATCTGTCCGGTGCGGGGCATGTGGGCGGCGATCTCAGCGTGATCGATATCCTGACGGTGCTCTATCACCGGGTTATGGATATCACGCCGGAGAATTTTCAGGAGCGGAACAGGGATCATTTCCTGCTCAGTAAAGGTCACTGTGTGGACGCCCTGTATATGGTGCTGGGAGATCTGGGATTTTTTGACAGGGAGGAGGCAAAGCGGACCTTTTCCGCTTACGGTTCCCGGTATATCGGCCATCCGAACACGGAGGTGCCCGGGATAGAGATCAACTCCGGCTCTCTGGGGCACGGCATGGCCCTGGGCGTCGGCATGGCCCTGGCGGGGAAGATGGACGGCCTGGATTACCGGACCTATGTGGTGCTGGGAGACGGCGAGATGGCGGAAGGCTCCAACTATGAGGCGATGATGGCGGCGGGACAGTACTGTCTGAACAATCTCTGCGCCACGGTGGATCTCAACGGCCTTCAGATCAGCGGGACAACCGACGAAGTTATGAGTACCGCGGATCTGGGAAAGAAATTCGAGGATTTCGGCTGGAACGTGATCCATGTGCCGGACGGCAACGACTGCGCCCAGCTGCTGGAGGCATACGAACTGGCGGCGGCGGAAAAGGAAAAACCGACGGCGGTCATCGCCCATACTGTAAAGGGAAAGGGCGTTTCCTTCATGGAGAATAACAAGAGCTGGCATCACGGCGTGATGACGGAGGAGCAGTATCGGCAGGCGGTAAAAGAGATAGAGGAGGTGCTCGCATGAATACCATAACCAATCGGCAGGCAATCTGCGACGTGCTGCTGGCGGCGGCAGAGAAGGACAGGGATATCGTGGTAACCTGTTCCGATTCCAGAGGGAGCGCTTCCCTGGCTCCTTTCGCGGAAAAGTTCCCGCATCAGTTTGTGGAGCTGGGCATCGCGGAGCAGAATCTGGTAACCGTTTCCGCCGGGATGGCGGCTATGGGAAAGAAAGTGTTCGCGGCGTCTCCGGCCAGCTTCCTGTCTACCAGGAGCTATGAGCAGGCAAAGGTGGATGTGGCCTATTCCCACACGAATGTGACGCTGATCGGTATCAGCGGCGGCGTCAGCTACGGGGCGCTGGGTATGACCCATCACTCCTGCCAGGATATCGCGGCCATGGCTGCCCTGCCCGGGATGCGGGTTTATCTTCCCAGCGACCGTTTTCAGACCGCGAAGCTGATCGAGGCGCTTCTTCTGGACGAAGATCCGGCCTACGTCCGGGTCAGCCGTTCGGCGACGGAGGATCTCTATGATGCGCATATGGATTTTGCGCTGAACCGGGCGAATGTGATTTTGCCGGATGACGTGTCGGAAACGGACGCAGCGGCAAATACCGATAGCGGCAAATGTTTTGACGCGTCGATCCTTACCTGCGGGGAGCTGGTTCCCTACGCGGTAAAGGCGATGAAGACGCTGGCGCAGGAAGGGATCCGCGTCAAAGTCTTGGATATGTACTGCGTGAAACCTCTGGACGAGGCGGCAGTGCTGGAGGCGGCGGCGCACAGCGAGTTCTTGATTACCGTGGAGGAGCACGCGCCCCAGGGAGGACTGGGAGCGGCCGTATGCCAGCTGATCTGCGAAAAGCATCCCATGAAGGTAGTGCAGCGGTCGCTTCCGGACGGTCACATTATCCCGGGAAACAATAAGGAAATTTTCGCTTATTACGGTCTGGATGACGCGGGCCTTGCCAAAACGGTAAGGGAAAATCTTCCGGGATAAGGAGGACGCGTTATGAAATATATGATCGGTATCGATCAGAGCACCCAGGGGACGAAAGTGGTGCTGTTTGATCAGAATGGAAAAATTGTCTGCCGGACAGACCGGCCCCACAGACAGATCATAAATGAGCATGGCTGGGTTTCCCATAATATGGAGGAGATCTGGCAAAACCTTCTGGACGGCGTGAAGGAAGCGCTGAATCAGACCGGAATGGACCCCGGGGATCTTTCGGCTGTCGGGATCAGCAACCAGAGGGAGACCACGGTCGCCTGGGACGACGCGGGGAGGCCGCTGGCTGACGCGGTCGTCTGGCAGTGCGGCCGGGCGAAGGAGATCACGGATCGCATGGAAGAAGCGGATGGAGCCGTGGGCGAAAAAATCCGAAAGATCACGGGGCTGCCCCTGTCGCCCTTTTTCCCGGCGGCAAAGATGCGCTGGCTGCTGGACCATGGCGCGGATGCCGGGGAGAAACTTCATCTTGGCACAGTGGACGCCTATCTGGTGTACCGCCTGACCGGAGGGCGCGTTTTCGCTACCGACTATTCCAACGCCTCCCGTACGCAGCTTTTCGATCTGCGCAGCCTCGTCTGGAGCGGCGAAGCCTGCCGCCTGTTCGGGATACCCATGGACGCGCTGCCGGAGGTTTACGACAGCAACGGCGATTTCGGAGAGACGGATTTTGACGGCATCCTTCCAAAGCCCGTCCCGATCCGGGGCGTGATGGGAGATTCCCACTGCGCGCTGTTCGCCCAGGGCTGCCACAGGAGGGGGATGATGAAGACCACCTACGGGACGGGATCCTCCATGATGCTGAACGTCGGAGAGCGCTTCGCGAAGAGCAGCCACGGACTGGCGACTTCCCTTGCCTGGGGGATCGACGGGAAAGTTTCCTATGTGCTGGAGGGAAATATCAACTATACGGGAGCCGTGATCAGCTGGCTGAAAAATGACCTGGGGTTGATCAAATCCACCGGGGAGATCGAACCGCTGATCGCCGAGGCGAACCCTTCGGATCAGACCGTGCTGGTGCCGGCCTTTACCGGGCTGGGCGCGCCATATTGGGATAACGACGCCCGGGCGGCCCTCTGCTTTATGAGCCGGACCACAAAGAAACCGGAAATTGTGAAAGCCGCTGCCGAGAGCATCGCCCAGCAGATCGCCGACGTCTTTGACGCGATGGAGCGGGATTACGGAGATGAGATTACCCAGCTGCGGGCGGACGGCGGTCCGACGAAAAACAGGTATCTGATGCAGTACCAGAGCGACATGATCCGCCGGGAGGTGCTGGCGTCCGATGTGGAGGAACTCTCCGCCGCCGGAGCCGCTTATCTGGCGGGGATTACCGCGGGATGCTGCGACAGGGAGCAGCTTTTTTCAAACATTGCCTATGAGGCCTACCGTCCGAAGATGGAGGCGGATAAGAGAGATGGCTGCCGCCGCCGGTGGAAGCGGGCGGTCAACAGCGTTTTAAAAGACAGCGGGAGGTGTAACGGAACATGACGATGGCGACGGTTGCGAAGTACGATATGTTTGAACTGGAGATGGAGGCCGGAATATGGAGCGGACAGACTGGAAAGGAGCGGGCGCTGCTTGAGGATATCGCCGTTTTCTGGCGGGTGGAGGACGGAGTGGAGCAAGAGCGCGTTGCCGTCTCCGCGTTCCGCAAAAACCGGGATTACTACGCGGCGCGTTTCCTGCCTATGTGCGAAGGAGAGTGGCGCTACGAAATCCGGACGCCGGGGGAGACGGTCCGGGGCGGTTTCCTCTGCGAAAAAGCCAGGGATGGCGTGCACGGGCCCGTGACAACGGATGGCGACCGGTTCCGTTATGCAGACGGCGCCCGATACATCCCATTCGGCACGACCTGCTATGCCTGGACTCATCAGAAGAAGGAACTGCAGGAGGAGACGCTGGAGACGCTGAAACACAGCTGCTTCAACAAGATCCGTATGCTGGTATTCCCGAAATTCATGCCCTACAACCAGGAAGATCCGGAGGTTTTCCCCTTTGAGCAAAGAGAGGACGGTTCCTGGGACGTGACGGCGACCATGGACGCCTACTGGGAGAATCTGGATCTTCGGATCGCGCGGCTGGGCGAGCTGGGCGTCGAGGCGGATCTGATTCTGTTCCACCCCTATGACCGGTGGGGATTCGCCCATCTGACGCAGGAGGACTCGCTGTTTTATGTGAAATATATGATCGCGCGGTACGCGGCGTACCGGAATCTTTGGTGGAGTCTGGCAAATGAGTATGAAATGCTGTATGATAAGAGCATGGACGATTGGGACGCCTACGGGGAGCTTCTGGCAAAAAAGGATCCGTATCATCACCTGATCTCCGTACACGATATTTTAAATCCCTACCCGAAGCGGGACTGGATGACCCACGCCTCCATCCAGAGCGGCGATGTGCACCGCGTCGGCCTCTGGAGAGAGCGGTACGGCCTGCCGGTTATCGAGGATGAGTTCGGTTATGAAGGCAATCTGGAATTTGACTGGGGCAACCTGTCCGCCTTTGATTTTGTGGACCGGCTTTGGACGGTGGTCTGCCGCGGCGGTTTCGGCACGCATGGCGAGACCTTCCACCGGGACGATGAAGTCCTCTGGTGGGGAAAAGGCGGAAAACTCTACGGACAGAGTGAAAGACGGATGGCGTTTCTCAAAGATCTTCTCTACAGCCTTCCGGGAGAAGGGCATGGGTTTATTGCAAAAAACCGGGATCCGAATCAGGAACAGGAGGACGGCGGCGCGCGGCCGGAAGATCTGGCCTTTGGGCGTTTGCTGGAGCGCACGCCGGAGGAAAATAAAGGCGGTCTGATTTCCATGCAGCCGATGCTGCTTGCGGCGAAGGACTGGAGGCTCCGCTATTTCGGGAGGACCTGCCCTTATATCATGCGCGATGAATTGCCGGAAGGAATCTGGAAGGCTGAGATCATCAACGTCTGGGAGATGACAAGGGAAACGCTGGCGGACGGCCTTTCCGGGAAAGTCGGGCTGCGCCTGCCGGCAAAGCCGGGCATGGCGGTGCTGCTGACTAGAATGTAGCAAGAACAGGGAGGTTTTTATGAGCAGAAAAGAAGTTTTGAGCAGACTGGGATTTCGCGCCCCGTCGACCAGGTTCAAGCGGGTCATCGTCCACTCCGATATCCGGTGTGAGGCGGATGATCCCTTCGCTATCGTGCAGCATCTGCTGACGCCGACGGAAGAGATTGTCGGCGTGATTGCAGGACACAACGAGTGGATGAACACGGTATATTTTCCCCAGATCGCGAAGCAGCAGGGAGTGTCGACGGAAGAGGTTCTGGCTGCGGCGAGAAAGATGGCGGAGGAGCAGGGAGTAGTGTTCACGGAGCCGGGAGGTACGATGGAGGTCAGTTATCAGACCGGAAAGAAAATCCTGGAGCTGGCGGAGATGGAGGAGGTGCCGCTGCTGCGGGGCAGTCGTTATCCGATCACGGACGCGGAAAATCTCCCGGAGAGCGAAGGGGCGGATTTTATTATCAGGGAGGCTCTGAAAGACGATCCGAGGCCGCTGTACGTGGCTCTTCAGGGATGCCTGACGGATCTTGCTATCGCCTATCTGAAGGAACCGAAGATAGCGGATAAAGTCATCGCTATCTGGATCGGCGGCGGTGTCTATCCAAAAGGCGGGGACGAATTCAATCTCAAGCAGGATATTACCGCGGCCCGGATCCTGTTTGACAGTCCGGTGGAACTCTGGCAGATACCCATGAACGTATACCGGACGATGGAATTTTCTTTCGCGGAACTGGTGGATAAGATCCGTCCCTGCGGCAGGATTGGCCGGTGGCTCTGCGATCAGATGCTGGACTTCAATGAGAAAACCTGTGTCCGGGAGGGAGAGTGGCCCCAGGGAGAGACCTGGAGCATCGGCGACAATCCCACCGTCACAGCGCTGCTGCAGAAGGCGGACGGACAGGATCATCATATGGAGCACGCGCCCTGGATCAATGACGACTACACCTATCGTATGCGGGAGGACAGCCGCATGATTCGGGTGTACGACAGCGTGGACGTACGGCTGACGCTGTCAGACCTGTTTTCCAAGCTGCGGCTCTGCTATAAAGGATAAATCATAGAAGGAGGATTTTACGATGAGACAGTATGAGATGTTTGAACTGAAGTTTGAGGGGAAGGAACCTGTAGGTTCCGCGGCCGCGGTGGATGTGACGGCGGAGTTTACGCATACGGCCGCGGATGGAAAGCAGACGGTAAAGGCCGTAAAGGGTTTTTACGCGGGAGACGGCATCTATAAGGTGCGTTTTTACCCTGCAGAGGCCGGGATTTACGCCTGGAAGGTAAGGGGAGAAGTGTCCGGGGAGGGGACGGAGGAATGTGCCCCTGCGGAGGAGTCAGCGGCGGGTATCGTCCGGGCGGTTGGAACCCATTTTGAGTATGACGGCGGCACTGTATTTAAGCCCTTCGGAACCACGATCTACGCGCTGAACCATCAGGAGGAACAGCTGCGGCAGACAACCTTCGCCACATTGCGGGAGGCCCCCTTCAACAAGGTGCGCCATTGCCTGTTTCCGAAGCACTATGATTACAATCACAACGAGCCGCCCTACTACGCCTTCGAGAAGGATGAGAACGGAAAATGGGACGTGAACCGCCCCTGCTTCGCCTTCTGGGATCACTTTGAGGAAGGGATTTTTACCCTGGCGGACATGGGAATCCAGTCGGATCTGATCCTGTTCCACCCCTATGACAACTGGGGATTCGCCCGGCTGTCCATGGAGGAAAATCTGGTGTATCTGGATTATCTGCTGCGCCGGTTTTCCGCGATTCCTTCCATGTGGTGGAGCATGGCGAATGAATACGATCTGTGCATGGCAAAGACCATGGAGGACTGGTATACCATCGAGAATTTCATTGTGGAAAACGATCCTTACGGACATCTTCTGAGCAACCATAACTGTTTCGGGTTTTATGATTTTACGAGGGAAAATATTACCCATCAGAGCGTGCAGACGATCCTGGTGCAGAAGGGCTCCGACTGGATCAAAGAGATCAAAAAGCCGCTGTGCTATGACGAGTGCTGCTACGAAGGAAATCTGCCGCTGACCTGGGGCAATATCTCCGGCTGGGAGATGGCGAACCGTTTCTGGGCGGCCTGCGCTCAGGGGGCTTACGCAACCCACGGCGAAGTCTTCCTCTCCGACGACGAGGTGCTCTGGTGGGCGAAGGGCGGCGTGCTCAAAGGCGAGAGCCCGAAGCGGATCGCTTTCCTGAGAGAGATTATGGAGGAGATCCCGGGCGCGCTGGAGCCCTGGGAGGAGTACCATGATTTTGATATTCAGGAATATGTGAAGGAACATTCCGTCGAGGAGTTGCAGGCATTCGCGGAGAGGTTCATGAACCCGGATCCGGTTGACGATATCGTGTCAAAATTTAAGGACATGAACTACATGGGGCATCTGGATGAGGAAGTGTTCATCGGTTATTACGGACATCACTGCAACGGGATAGCCACCTGGAAACTTCCCGAAGACAGGAAGTACCAGATCGAGATCATCGATATGTGGGAGATGACAAGGGAGGTAACCATGACCGGCGTCAGCGGCAAGGTCACAATCAAAATGCCAGGAAAGCCGGGTATCGCGGTGCTGGCGAAGGAAATAGACCAATAGGAGGACATCTTCACTCAGTGTAAGAATCTGGATCGGGTAGCGTCTGTATGACGGAGGGGGACGACCGGTATGACTGCGGAGTCATACCGGTTATTTTTTTGAAGACGGCGCAGAAGTAGCTCTCCGAGGAGAAGGCGAGGGCTTCGCTGATTTCCACAATGGAGTACCGGCTGCCTTTGAGAAGGCGCTTCGCCTCCCGGACTTTTTCCCACCGCACATAGGAGGCAATCGTCATGCCGGTTTCCTCCTTGAAATGGGAGCACAGATAGGGACAGCTCATATTCAGATGTTCCGCCAGTGTGTGGGGTGTGATCTTTTCCCCGTAATGGGTAACGGTATACTGGTGGACAAATTTGACAATCGGCGAGTCAGAGGGCAGCGCGTGGAGCTCCGCCACTTTTTCCGTGTAGTCCTGGAAGAAGCGGAAAAAGAGTTCAGAGAGCTCGGAACCGTTTCTGGCCTGGAGGATCCGCTCAATATACTGGCCGCTCATCGCGTTTGCCAGCTGGTAATCGACGCCGGCGGTAATGGCCGCCCTGGAGGCGACCATGTTGGCACCGAGGATGTAGCTTCGCATGGCAGTGACCGGAAGGCTCAGGACAACGGGAGTCGAGTGGATTTTCTCGCTCAGCAGCCGGTTGATGGCCTGGAGATTGCCGGAAGTAACGCAGGAGAGAAGCTCAGCCTCCAGATTATCCGGTATAGGTTCGTAAGCCGGCATATCCTGCGCCAATGATACCGTATAGGGCAGATTCCAGGAAAAGGGCAGAAGAGGAATCTCTTTCGGGTCAGGCGCGGGCAGGGCGAGAAGCTGGCACAGCAGAAGCAGGTTGGCCAGCAGGCTGTCCAGATGGTGGGGCCCGGTCAGGGAAAAATACTGCCGCAGCATTTCGGTGTCGGAGGATTTTCGCCCGAGACGGCGGCACAGGGAAGCCGCCTGCATGTTGCTGCACTCATAGAGCATGACGGGGCCCACCAGAAGCAGAAGCAGCCGGTCGCTGTCTTTTATCCGAATCCCGCCGAAGTAGACGTATTCCGGCGTAAAGGCATACCAGATATCGGGCAAATCTGTCGGGACGCCGGATAAGAGCAGCAGGGGCAGGTTGAAGTCCTGCGTGGGGTGGCTGCTTTTTTTCAGCATGTTCTGTCGGTCGAACAGGCAGAGGGGAATTCTCGTTGCCTGATAGTATAGGTCCATCTGTTTTCTTATCATATCCTCATTCATAATAATATATTAACATACAGATAAATAAATTGATATATATTTTTCCGTTTTTCCTTTATGATACAGGCAAACATAAACAGCAGGGCCGCGAAAACGCGGCGCTGCCCTGTAAACGGAGGGAAATAAAATGAGCAAGAAAAAGAGAAAAGAAGGGTGGATCGTCCCGGCGAAAGAAAAGCTGGCGATGATTTTTGGCGCTGGCGCTACCCAGACAATGAACACGTTTGTACAGTCGTTTTTGTCGGTGTACATACTGATGGTCGGCATCAGTCCGGCAGTGGCCGCGGCGGTGCTTCTGGTTTTGAAAGCCTGGGACGCCATCAACGATATGCTGTTTGGATTCCTGGTGGACAAATATCGCTTTAAGCCGGGGAAAAACTGGTTTACCAGATGGCTCTTTTCAGGAAGGTATATGCCCTGGTTCAGGGTTATGTTCCTGATTATTCCGATCGGCGCGATGATTCTTTTTACCATCAATACGGACGCGCCGATGTGGCTTCGCGTAACCCAGTACTGTATCGGATATTTTCTGTATGACTTTGGTATGACCTGTACCGGCGCGTATGGCCTTCTGCCGCTGTCTGTGACGGATAACTTTGACGAGCGTAATTTCATCCTCTCCTGGAACGGACTGGGGCAGGGATTCGGTTCTCTGCCGGTCGTATTTCTGGGGACGGTCATGATCGCCGGATCTACCGGTTACGGCGGGGCGGTTGTTGTCTTCGCGATTCTCGGTATTATCCTCGCGCTGATTCCGTCGATCCTGGTCAAGGAGCGGAACGTGATGAATGTGACGCCGGAGCAGCAGGAGAAATATACGATTAAGGAAATGCTGAAAGTGCTGACAAAAATGCCGGAGCTGGTAATGCTGCTTCTGGGGACGCTGCTCTGGGGTATTTTCTACACCAGCGGTTACGGCCTGTTTGTTGCCTATTACATCTTTGACGATGCGAACCTGAGTATTATCCTTTCCCTGATGGGTATCATTCCCACCATTATCATGGTACCGTTTTTGCCGATGATCTTTAAGAGAGTAGATAAGATTGTGGTCGCGCGTTTCGCCTGCATCGGCTTTGCGGTATGCGGTGTTCTGATTTGTTTGATGGGACCGGATTTCCTGAGAAATAATCTTGGTGTGCTCTATCTTCTGACAGCGGTACAGACGCTGGGCTATACGATGACGATGTTTGCCTGCTCCCAGCTGCCGCCCGATCTGGCGGAGGTCGCGAGATACCGTACCGGACAGGATGTGGGAGGCATTGTTTCGGCGGCCTACAGCTTTATCACAAAGCTGGTGGGATCCCTTGTTTCCAGCGTGACCCTTCTGATCCTTGGCGCTTACGGATTTGAGTCTGTGGAGGCAAATTCCTTTGACGAGCTGGCGGCGCTGAACGCGCAGGGCATCGGCCTTCAGACCGACCGGGCGCTGGAAGGACTGTGGAATGTCTCTTACCTGTTCCCGCTGATCGGATTCGCGGCTGCGGCTGTCGTATTCTTCTTTGTGAAAGTGGATCGAAGAAAGATCCGTATTTATATGAGAGTCAACAGCGGCCACATTACCCGGGAAGAGGGCGAGAAAGAGCTGGCTGAGCTGAAAGAGAAAACGAAAAGCAAGTAAAAACGGAAAAAGGAGGATCATAAGGATGCCGGTAGCAAAAGAACTTTATCACGCAATGGATGACCCGAAAATGCAGAAGATGGTCATTGACACAAAAGAACAGAGGGAGCGGGAACTTTTGGACGGGACC
>CASECT010000136.1 GCA_949286525.1 uncultured Eubacteriales bacterium
GATATCGACAAAGGAGAAGTGGTGGTTATCATCGGTCCCAGCGGCAGCGGAAAATCCACGCTGCTGCGGTCACTGAATCTTCTGGAGATTCCTACGGAGGGGCATATACTGGTGGACGGTGTGGATATCACGGATCCCAAGGTTAACATTAACCTGCACCGACAGAAGATGGGGATGGTCTTTCAGCACTTTAATCTCTTCCCGAACATGACGGTGCTTGGCAATATGACCCTGGCGCCCACGAAGCTTCTGCACAAGTCCAAAGAGGAGGCGGAAGCCAGAGCCATGGAACTGCTGCGCACCGTTGGCCTTGAGGACCGCGCCCGGGCGTATCCGAGCCAGCTTTCCGGCGGACAAAAGCAGAGAATTGCCATCGTCCGTGCGCTTTGCATGGAACCGGAAATCCTGCTCTTCGACGAACCCACCAGCGCGCTGGACCCGGAGATGGTCGGCGAGGTGCTGGATGTGATGAAATCTCTGGCCAGGGAGGGCATGACTATGGCGGTGGTAACCCATGAGATGGGGTTTGCCAGAGAGGTGGCCAGTCGTGTCATCTTTATGGACGCCGGTGCTATTGTAGAGGAAAATACTCCCAGAGAGATTTTTGAACATCCGAAGAGTGAAAGACTGCAGACATTCCTCGCGAAGGTGCTGTGAGGCTCATGGAGTTTCGGCCTTTTGGACCTGGCATCATTAATATATGAATTACTTCCAGCATGATTGGCCGCCCCGGTGGATATCCTAAGAGGAGAAAGGGGCGGCCAGTGGTGTATAATCTGTGAAAAAATTATAAAAAAAATCTAAAAGCCGGCCTTCCCGTCTTGCTTTTGGGGAAAAGGTTTCCTATAATCTATTACTGTGAAAGAAACCGAGAGGGTTTGGAGGAAATCATGAACGACAATCAACAGGATCAGAGGGATCCAAAGGATCCGGGAAACAACGGCGGGAAAATGCGCCAGCCGTTTTTCATATTTTTAATATTATCATTAGTGGCACTGTTTATTACAAGTCTGATTTACAGCCGGGTGGGCAACAGCAATACCCAGGAGATTACGTATTCCCAGTTTCTTACGCTGGTCAATGAGGATCAGGTAGAATCTGTGGTTTTCAGTGGAGACCGTATTCAGATTACGTTGACGGAAGATTCGGATTTCGCGGCTTCCGAGGAGGAACAGCAGGCGGCGGATTATTACTACCAGGCCACGGGACAGCGGATGGAGACCACCTACTATACAGCTTATATTAATGACGAGGATCTTCTTCCTCTTCTGAAAGAGCATGAGGTGGAAATTGACGGAGAGACATCGGACTCTACGGCAATGATTATTTACAATATTTTAAGTTTTGCCATCCCGCTGATTCTCTTCTTTGTACTGATATCCTATGTGATGAGGCGCATGGGAGGCGGAGCCATGGGTGTGGGCAAATCCAACGCCAAGGTTTATGTGGAGAAGAGCACCGGCGTGACATTCAAGGACGTGGCGGGACAGGATGAGGCAAAGGAATCTTTGCAGGAAGTGGTGGATTTTCTGCATAATCCGAGGAAATATACGCAGATTGGAGCGAAACTGCCCAAGGGTGCGCTGCTTGTAGGACCTCCGGGAACGGGGAAGACTCTGCTTGCCAAAGCGGTGGCCGGAGAGGCTGGAGTGCCCTTCTTTTCCCTGGCCGGTTCCGATTTTGTGGAAATGTTTGTAGGTGTGGGAGCTTCCCGTGTCCGGGACTTGTTTAAGGAAGCCCAGAAGCAGGCCCCCTGCATTATTTTCATCGACGAGATCGACGCCATCGGAAAGAGCAGAGATTCCCGTTACGGCGGCGGCAACGATGAGCGGGAACAGACGCTGAACCAGCTGCTGGCGGAAATGGATGGTTTTGATACTTCCAAGGGACTTCTGGTGCTGGCGGCCACCAACCGGCCGGAGGTGCTGGACAAGGCGCTGCTGCGTCCGGGACGTTTTGACCGTCGGATTATAGTGGACCGACCGGATATGAAGGGGCGTCTGGAGACACTGAAGGTGCATTCCAAGGATGTGGCCATGGATGAGTCTGTGGATCTGCAGGCGCTGGCGTTGGCATCCGCCGGGCTGGTAGGATCTGATCTGGCCAATATTATCAATGAGGCCGCCATCAACGCGGTAAAACATAATCGGAAGTTCGTCAACCAGAATGATCTCTTCGAGGCTTTTGAGCTTGTGGCCGTGGGAGGTAAGGAGAAGAAGGACCGGATTATGAGTGATAAGGAACGCAAGATCGTCTCTTATCATGAGGTGGGGCATGCCCTTGTATCCGCCCTTCAGAAGAATACCGAGCCGGTACAGAAGATTACCATTGTGCCCCGTACGATGGGGGCGCTGGGTTATACGCTTCAGACTCCGGAGGAGGAGAAGTATCTGGAGACCAAGGATGAACTGATCGCCAGAATTACAACCTATATGGCCGGAAGAGCGGCGGAGGAGATTGTATTTGAATCTTACACCAGCGGCGCCGCCAATGATATTGAGAGCGCTACCAACATTGCCCGCAACATGGTAACCAGATTCGGTATGTCCGATAAATTCGGCATGATGGGACTGGCGTCGGTGGAGAATCAGTATCTGGACGGCAGGGCGGCGCTTACCTGCGGAGAGAAGACGGCCTCCGAGATTGACGACGAGGTGCTTTCCATCATCAGCAGCTGTTATGACGAGGCGAAGCGTCTTCTGGCGGAGAACCGGGAGATTCTGGATAAGATTTCCGATTATCTCTACGAACATGAGACCATTACCGGAAAAGAATTCATGAAGATTTTCCGGGAACTGAAGGGAATTCCCGAGCCGGATACCCCGTCGGAGAGCGAACGGCTCCAGGGGCACACGGCCCGGCCGGAGCAGACTGTCACGACGGTTCCGCAGCAGACTCAGGCAGCGCCAGCTCAACAGGAGCCGTCACAGGATCAGCAGCCGGCTCCGCAGACAGAATCCCAGCCGACAGAGGTGGAATAATCATATGTTTCAATTACAGGAAGAATTAGCAAAACTCCCGGATCAGCCGGGAGTTTATCTTATGCATGACAAGCGGGATACCATCATATATGTAGGTAAGGCATTGAACCTGCGGCATCGCGTGCGCCAGTATTTCCAGCCAAGCCACGACGAGGGGATCAAGAAAGCCCAGATGGTGCGTCAGATTGCATCCTTCGAGTATATTGTCACAGACTCGGAGCTGGAGGCTCTGGTTCTGGAGTGCAACCTGATCAAGGAGTACCGTCCGAAATACAACACCATGCTGCGGGACGACAAGACCTACCCCTACATCAAGGTAACGTTGGGGGAACCTTATCCCAGAGTGCTCTTCTCCCGCACGCTCAGGAAGGACAAGAGCCGCTATTTCGGTCCCTATACCAGCGCCGGAGCGGTAAAGGACACGATTGAACTGATCCAGAAAATTTTTCATCTGCGTACCTGCAGTCAGCGATTCCCGGAGGCTTTCGGCAAGACGCGCCCCTGCCTGAATTATCATATGAAACAGTGCCAGGGTGTCTGCACCGGCAGGATTTCACAGGAGGAATATCAGAAGAATGTGGAGGGAGCGCTGGATTTTCTGAACGGAAATTATAAGCCGGTTCTTGACATGCTCAAAGAGAAGATGGAACAGGCGGCAAGGGAGCTGGAGTTTGAGAAGGCCGCCGGTTATCGGGACCTGATCGGCAGTGTGAATGCCTGTGCCCAGCGGCAGAAGATGACTCATATGGACGGAGAAGACAAGGACATCGTGGCCCTGGCCCAGTCTGGGGAGGACGCGGTGGTTCAGGTGTTCTTCGTGCGAAACGGCAAGCTGATCGGCCGGGAACATTTCTTTATGAACGTGAAGGTGGAGGATCAGACCTCCGAGCTTCTGGAACGGTTTCTCCAGCAGTTTTACTCCGGGACACCCGTGATCCCAAGGGAAATTTTCCTCCAGGAGGACATTGAAAATCCGGAGGTGCTGGAACAGTGGCTGAGCGGGCGCCGGGGCGCAAGAGTGTATCTTAGGATTCCCAGGAAGGGTATGAAGGAGAAGCTGGTGGAGCTGGCGAAGAAGAATGCCCGGATGGTGCTCGATCAGGACCGGGAACGGATCAAGAAGGAGGAGGGGCGCACCATCGGCGCCCTGAAAGAGATTGCAGATCTCCTGCACATGGACCGGATCGAGCGGATGGAAGCCTACGATATCTCCAATATCAACGGGTTCCAGACGGTGGGATCTATGGTGGTCTTCGAGAAGGGAAAGCCCCTGCGCAGCGATTACCGGAAATTCAAGCTGCGGACCGTTTCCGGGCCCGACGACTACGGCTCCATGCGGGAGGTGCTGACCCGGCGGTTCGGCCACGGTATTCGTGAGCGGGAGGAATTGCGCCAGAAGGATCTTGGCGACGAGTTGGGGAGTTTTACCAGATTCCCCGACGTGATCATGATGGACGGAGGAAAGGGCCAGGTAAACATCGCGCTGGAGGTGCTGGAGGAGCTGCATCTGGATATCCCTGTCTGCGGCATGGTCAAGGACGATCATCACAGGACAAGAGGGCTGTATTTCCACAACGAGGAAATTCCCATCGACAAGACCTCCGAGGGATTTCATCTGATTACCCGTATGCAGGACGAGGCCCATCGATTTGCCATTGAATACCATCGCTCTCTGAGGGGCAAAAGTCAGGTGCACAGTTTTCTCGATGATATTTCCGGAATCGGCCCGGCCCGCCGCAAGGCGCTGATGAAGGCTTACCGGGGAATCGACGAGATGCGGGCGGCCTCTTTGGAGGAACTGGCGGCGGTGGAGGGTATGACAAAAAGCGCTGCCGACAACCTTTACCGATACCTGCACCGGGAATTGACAACCGATGGAAATCCAGTAAAATAGATCGTAGAAATCGTATTCCGCATGTTGACGGAGCGAAGGCAGGATCAGGAGGATTTGTTATGGAAGGTGCGAAGCTGTCGAAAATTGCTAAAAAATTTAATCTGAAAAATTTTACGGAAAAACTGGATCTGAGTGAACATTATGTGCTCATTGCCGATGTGAATCGCCCGGCGCTCCAGCTCAACGGCTTTTATGAGCATTTTGAGGAGGATCGTGTGCAACTGATTGGGATGGTAGAACAGGCATATCTCAGCAAGATGACCAGAGAGGAGCGAGTGAAAAATTATCAGGAGCTGCTTTTCCACAATATTCCCTGTCTGATCTTCTGCAGGGGATTTGAGCCGGAGCCGGAGCTGATTGATGTGGCGACGGAACAGGGGATCCCGCTGCTTGGAACGGATCGGGCCACATCCAATTTCATGTCGGATCTGATCTATAATCTGCAGTTGGAGCTCGCGCCCTGCACAACAATTCATGGCGTGTTGATGGATGTCTATGGCGAGGGGCTTCTGATTACCGGCGAGAGCGGCATAGGAAAGAGTGAGGCGGCGCTGGAGCTGATACGCAGAGGACACCGCCTGGTAGCTGACGATGTGGTGGAAATCCGTCAGACCAATGAGAATCAACTGACCGGTACGGCTCCGGACATCACAAAATATCTGATTGAACTGCGCGGAATCGGGATTATTGATGTGAAAAGCCTTTTTGGTGTGGAGAGCATCCGGGAGCGTCAGAAGATAGACTTTATTATCAAGCTGGAAGATTGGAAGAAAGATAATGATTATGACCGCCTGGGATTGGAAGATCAGTATATGGAAATACTGGGTAAGAAGGTGGTCTGTCACTCCCTGCCGATCCGCCCGGGACGGAATCTTGCCGTTATCTGCGAGACCGCGGCGGTCAATAACAGGCAGAAGAAGATGGGCTACAACGCGGCGCAGGAGCTGTACCGCAGAGTGCAGGAAAATATCGCCGGGAGCCGTAAGGACGATGACGGCGAAAATTGAACTTGTCTTGAAGGAACAGGAGGAATGGAGACATGGAAAGAGAAAACGCCTGGAAGAAATATCAGACAAAAGAGGAGAGAGAGAAAGTTTTTTCTTTTGCGGAAGAGTATCGCAGATTTTTGTCAAACTGCAAGACAGAGCGGGAGTGCGCATCTTATTTTGCGAACAGGGCCAGGGAAGCCGGGTTCGTTTCCCTGGAAGATGTTATCGCGTCGGGAGATCGGCTGAAGACTGGCGATAAGGTTTACGCAGTCAACAAGGACAAGGGAATCGCCCTCTTTGTGCTCGGCAGCGAGGATTTGGAGAAGGGTATGAACATTCTGGGAGCCCATATCGATTCCCCCCGTTTGGACATAAAGCAGAATCCTCTGTACGAGGATACGGATATGGCGATGTTGGACACCCATTATTACGGCGGCGTTAAAAACTATCAGTGGGTAACGCTGCCGCTGGCGCTCCACGGCGTCATCGTGAAGAAGGACGGCAGTGTGATTTCCGTCAGCATCGGCGAGAAACCGGAGGACCCCGTCTTCGGCGTCAGTGATCTTCTGATTCATCTGGCGTCGGATCAGATGCAGAAGAAGGCATCCAAGGTTATTGAGGGGGAGGACATGGACCTGTTGGTGGGCAGTTTCCCCCTCTACGACGAGAAAGATGAGGAGAAGAAGGAACTGGTCAAAAAGAATGTTCTGCGTATCCTTCGGGAGCAGTACGGCGTCGAGGAGGAAGATTTTCTTTCGGCGGAGCTTGAGGTGGTTCCTGCGGGTGCGGCAAGAGATTACGGTTTTGACCGCAGTATGATTATGGGTTACGGTCATGACGACCGGGTTTGCGCGTACCCCTCCTTTATGGCGCTGCTGGCAGTGGATGCGCCGAAACGTACTTTGGCCTGCCTTCTGGTGGATAAGGAGGAGATCGGCAGTGTGGGCGCTACCGGCATGCATTCCAGATTTTTTGAGAATACCGTGGCGGAGCTGGTCAACGCCCGTGGCGATTACAGCGAGCTGAAGGTACGCCGGGCTTTAAAAAATTCCAGGGTGCTCTCCTCTGATGTGAGCGCGGCTTTTGATCCGAATTATCCCTCGGTAATGGAGAAGCGAAACGCGGCGTATTTTGGCAGAGGACTGGTATTTAACAAGTATACCGGTTCCAGAGGAAAGTCCGGTTCCAATGACGCCGGAGCGGAGTATGTGGGAGCTATGCGGCGGATCATGGACGACGCCGGCGTGTCTTATCAGACTGCGGAGCTTGGCAAGGTGGATCAGGGCGGCGGCGGAACCATCGCCTATATTCTTGGCAATTATGATATGCAGGTTATCGACAGCGGGGTGGCGGTATTAAATATGCATGCACCCTGGGAGATCATCAGCAAGGTGGATCTCTATGAGGCGTATCGCGGATATATCGCTTTCCTTGTCTCATAGGAAACTGGACAGAGAGCAAAGGACGGGAATTTATGGAAGAGATGGCAATTCTTCGGGGACTTGCCGAGATAGTGGGAAGTGACAGGGTACGGACCCGGGAGCCTATGAGCAGGCACACTTCCTTTCGGATCGGCGGTCCGGCGGAGATTTTCGTGGAACCAACGGTAAGGCAGATCACGAAGGTTATCGCCTGCTGTAGAGAGAGAGAGGTACCTTATACGGTCATCGGAAACGGGAGCAATCTTCTGGTGGGGGACGGCGGAATCCCCGGTGTGGTCATCTCTCTGGGAGAGCGGACTTCCGGGATTTCCATATTTCGGGAAGAGCTTTTCGCGGAGGCCGGCGCGCTCCTGTCAAAGGTGGCGGCCAACGCGCAGAAGGCCGGCCTGACCGGCCTGGAATTTGCCGCGGGAATCCCCGGCAGCGTGGGCGGCGCCATTGTAATGAATGCCGGCGCTTACGGAGGAGAGATGGCGGATGTACTCCGGGAGGTTCAGGTTCTGACGGCGAATGGCGACATTGAGATCTGGGATCGGGAGAAGATGGGCCTGGGCTATCGCAGAAGCCGTGTCATGAGGGAGCAGGCAATTGTGCTCTCGGCATTTATTGATTTAAAAAGAGGAGAACCGGAACAGATTCGGAAACGTATGGAAGAACTGGCGGCAAAGCGCAGGGAAAAACAGCCCCTGGAATATCCCAGCGCCGGGAGTACTTTTAAGCGCCCGGAGGGGAATTTCGCCGGAAAACTGATCATGGAGGCCGGTTTGGGGGGATACCGGGTAGGAGACGCGCAGGTGTCAGAGAAACATTGCGGATTTGTCATTAACCGGGGAAATGCCACCGCATCCCAGGTGCGCCGTTTGATGGAGGATGTGATCCGAAGAGTGCAGGAAACCTCGGGGATAACTCTGGAACCGGAGATCCGTATGGTGGGAATCTTTCCCACGGAAAAGGAGTAGGAAGATGAGGCTGCTGATTTTGACAGGAATGTCCGGCGCGGGAAAAAGTACGGCTCTGAAAATGCTGGAAGACATGGGGTATTATTGTGTGGATAATCTTCCGATTCAGCTGCTGAAGAGCTTTGTGGACCTGTCGGACCGGCAGGAGTTCAAGGGCCAGAGGGTCGTTGTCGGAATTGATATCCGAAGCGGCGAAACCCTGTCGCTTTTGTCGGACATTCTCTCAGAGCTGGAGCAGGATGGAAAAAAATATGATGTTTTGTTTATGGATGCCGAGGAGGATGTGCTGGTCAACCGATATAAGGAGACCAGACGAACGCATCCTCTTTCCCAGTCGGAGCGGATTTACACCGGTATCGAGAAGGAACGGCAGGCAATGCAGTTTCTTAAGGAGCGCGCGGATTATATCATCGATACCAGCCATCTTCTGCCAAGAGACCTCAAGGGTGAGCTGGAGAAGATTTTTGTGGAGGAAAAGAATTACGAGAGTCTGTTTGTGACGATTATGTCTTTTGGATTCAAGTATGGGATTCCTGCGGACGCGGATCTTGTCTTTGATGTGCGTTTTCTCCCAAACCCCTATTATGTGGAGGAATTACGGCCGAAAACCGGAAATGACCGGGAAATTCAACAGTTTGTGATGCGCCATCCCCAGGCTCATGTCTTCCTGAACAAGCTGGAGGATATGATTCGTTTTCTGATTCCGAACTATATTTCAGAGGGGAAAAACCGTCTGGTCATTGCCATTGG
The DNA here is from genome assembly GCA_949286525.1 of uncultured Eubacteriales bacterium. Lineage (GTDB taxonomy): Bacteria > Bacillota > Clostridia > Lachnospirales > Lachnospiraceae > Pullilachnospira_A. The sequence continues at coordinate 9,016 of CASECT010000136.1, forward strand.
ATGTACTGGCGGAAAGCACCGCTCCGTTACCCTGGCCAATGAACTCTATCAGAGGTTGTCCCAGGACGAGGGGTATGGCCTGAAGATTGAGCACCGGGATATCGAGAAGGATGCGCTTCGCGGTAAATAGAAAACCGGTTGGGAGGATGCTAAGATGTCTTTTTCTCAGGAGGTAAAGGAGGAACTTTCCCGGCATTTGCCCAGGGCGCGTCACTGCCAGATGGCGGAACTGGCGGCCTTGGTCAGCTTTTTGTGCAAATTGACTACAAAAAGCAAAGAAACGGCTTTAATTTTGGAAACGGAAAGCCCGCTGATATCGAGAAAATACTTTACTTTATTAAATAAAACCCTTAGTATATATAAGGATGAAAAAGTTATAACGGATCAGCAGGCACTGGAGCTTCTTACGGCATTGAAGATGTGGCGGGAGAACAAAAAGGGAGAAGCGGTGTGCCGGCTGGATGTGGTGGACGGGATTCTGCTGCAGCAGACATGCTGCAAACGTGCTTTTATCCGGGGCGCGTTTCTGGCTGCCGGCTCCATCAGTGATCCCAGAAAAGCATATCATCTGGAGATTGTGTGCCGGACATCCCCTCAGGCCCGGCAGCTTCGGGATGTGATGAATACCTTCAGCGCGGAGGCCAAGATAGTGGAGCGTAAGGGGCACTATGTGGTCTATGTGAAGGAGGGGGCGCGGATTGTGGATATGCTTGGCGTCATGGAAGCGAACGTGGCGCTTATGAATCTGGAAAATGTGCGCATCCTAAAGGAGATGCGCAATTCTGTGAATCGCAAGGTCAATTGCGAGACGGCGAATATCAGTAAGACGGTAAGCGCAGCCGTACGGCAGGTCGATGATATTCTGCTGATACAGAAAAGGATCGGTCTTTCAAAATTGCCGGAATCTCTGCAGGAAATTGCAAGAGTCCGCCTGGAACATCCGGATATGCCCCTGAAAGAGTTGGGAGAACTGTTGACCCCGCCGGTTGGAAAATCCGGTGCCAATCACCGACTCCGCAGGATCAGCGAAATAGCAGAAAAACTAAAAGCGTAGGAGGAAGAATCATGAAAAAAGACGTGGTCGTTCAGATGTCTGACTCAATGGAGGAGACACCGATTGCACATTTAGTGCAGCTGGCAAATCAGTTTTCCAGCCAGATTTACTTCGAGATGGATACCAAACGGGTAAACGCCAAGAGTATTATGGGAATGATGAGTCTTGTGCTTACCTCTGGAGACAGCGTTACGATCTGTGCGGATGGAGAGGATCAGGAGAAAGCGATCGCGGAGCTGGAAGAATTTTTGTCAGCGTAAGAGAGGACCTCTATGAAGCAAAGATTACTGTTCATCTTCAATCTCCGTTCCGGAAAGGGAAAGATCAGGGAAAATCTTGCGGAAATTGTAGATATCATGGTAAAGGCGGGGTGGGAGGTAACGGTGTATACAACCCAGTGTCAGGGGGATGCGGTGGAAAAGGCGCGCCGGGAAGCGGACGAATACGATCGGATTGTCTGCAGCGGAGGCGACGGAACTCTGGACGAAGTGGTTACCGGTATGATGCAGGCCAGAAGCCGGGTGCCTGTCGGCTACATTCCCGCGGGGAGTACAAACGATTTCGGTAATTCGCTCGGAATCGAAAAGGATATGCGCAAGGCAGCTCAGATTGCCGCGACAGGACGACTTTTTCCCTGTGATATCGGCCGTTTTAACGATGATTTTTTTGTGTATGTGGCAGCTTTCGGCATCTTTACGGAGGTTTCTTACCAGACCAGCCAGGAGATGAAGAATGTGTTGGGACATGCGGCCTATATTCTGGAAGGAGCAAGGCAGCTGTGGGATATTCCATCCGTGCGCATGCAGGTGGAGTATGACGGCAATGTGCTCTATGATGAATTTATCTACGGGATGGTTACCAATTCCAACTCCGTAGGGGGATTTGACGGATTGATTTCAGGGGATGTGATCTTAAATGATGGTGTCTTCGAAGTCACGCTGATCAAGACACCCAGGAATCCTATGGAACTGTCGGAAGTGCTTGCCTGCCTGACAAATATTCGCCAGGAATCGGATATGCTTTACACATTTCAGACAAGCAGCATCAAATTTACCAGCAGTGAGAGCGTATCCTGGACGCTGGACGGAGAGTATGGCGGGGATCATCAGACAGTATCTATCGAGGATTGCCCCCGGGCTCTGGAAATCCTTGTTGAATAATCAAGATAATTGATATATAATGTCTAATGTCTTAAGAAAAAAGAAATGGAGGGAGATCTCATGTTAGTATCTGCAAAAGAGATGCTGGACGCGGCAAAGGCAGGTCATTATGCGGTAGGCCAGTTCAACATCAATAACCTGGAGTGGACGAAGGCGATTCTTTTGACTGCTCAGGAATGCAATTCGCCGGTTATCCTGGGCGTGTCCGAGGGAGCCGGTAAGTATATGACCGGTTTCAAGACCGTGGCGGCAATGGTAAAGGCGATGGTGGAAGAGCTGAATATCACGGTTCCCGTCGCGCTGCATTTGGATCACGGAACCTACGAAGGATGCAAAAAATGCGTGGAGGCAGGATTTTCCTCCATTATGTTTGACGGGTCTCATTATCCTATCGAGGAGAATGTCGCAAAGACGACAGAACTTGTAAAACTTGCTCACGACCATGGAATGTCCATTGAGGCAGAGGTTGGAGCTATCGGCGGCGAGGAAGACGGCGTAGTCGGAACCGGCGAATGCGCGGATCCGATGGAATGCAAGGCAATCGCCGATCTGGGCGTGGATATGCTGGCTGCCGGAATCGGCAACATTCATGGCATCTATCCGGAGAACTGGCAGGGGCTGAGCTTCGAGACGCTGGACGCTGTACAGCAGCAGACCGGCGCTATGCCGCTGGTGCTTCATGGAGGTACCGGAATTCCCGATGATATGATCAAGAAAGCGATCTCTCTTGGAGTTGCGAAGATCAATGTCAACACCGAATGTCAGCTCTCTTTCGCGGAGGCAACGAGAAAATACATTGAGGCCGGCAAGGATCAGCAGGGCAAGGGATATGATCCCAGAAAGCTTCTTGCTCCGGGTACGGAGGCCATCAAGGCAACAGTGAAGGAGAAGATGGAGCTGTTCGGTTCCATTGGCAAAGCCTGAATATAGGATGTGAACAAAGGTGTTCCAATTGATGAAAATTGGGGCACCTTTTTGCATATTTTTAAAATGCGAAACAGCTGTCTCCCATATGAGCATCCTTAGCTCCGCAAGGAACGGGACGGAGGTCTCGAAGAGGCGACGGGCGCGAATGCGGGTGGGGCGACTGTGAGTGGTAATGAAAAAAGAAAGGAAGAGATTATGGCAGAAGAGAAAGAATATTTTAACGTCGCTGAGATTTTCGGCGAGAATGTGTTTAACGACACCGTTATGCAGGAGCGGCTGCCCAAGAAAGTGTATCAAAAGCTGAAACAGACCATCAGTGAGGGCAAGGAGTTGGATCTGGCAACGGCGGATGTGGTTGCTCACGAGATGAAGGAGTGGGCAATTGAGAAGGGCGCGACCCATTATACCCATTGGTTTCAGCCGTTGAATGGTATAACCGCGGAAAAACATGACTCCTTTATTTCGGCGCCTATGCCCAACGGCAAAGTGCTGATGAGTTTTTCCGGTAAGGAGCTGATAAAGGGTGAGCCGGACGCTTCCTCTTTCCCTTCCGGCGGTCTGAGGGCTACATTCGAGGCGAGAGGCTATACCGCATGGGACTGCACCTCCCCGGCCTTTGTCCGTCAGGACGCCGCCGGAGCGACTTTGTGCATTCCTACGGCGTTTTGTTCTTACACGGGAGAGGCGCTGGATCAGAAGACACCGCTCTTGCGTTCCATGGAAGCGCTGAGCCGGCAGTCTGTCCGCCTGATTCGTCTGTTTGGAAACACGACGTCCCGCAGGGTGGTGCCCTCGGTGGGAGCGGAGCAGGAGTATTTCCTGATTGACCGGGAGAAATATCTGAAGAGGAAAGACCTGGTTTATACCGGACGGACACTGTTCGGCAGGATGCCTGCCAAGGGACAGGAGTTGGAGGATCATTACTTTGGGGCTATCCGTGAGAGGATTGCCGCTTTCATGCGGGATGTGAATAAGGAACTCTGGAAACTCGGGGTGTCCGCCAAGACACAGCACAATGAGGTGGCACCGGCGCAGCATGAGCTAGCGCCTATTTATGCGGAGGCCAATGTGGCGGTTGACCACAATCAGCTGATCATGGAGACTCTGAAGAAAGTGGCCGGACGTCACGGGCTGCAGTGCCTGCTTCATGAGAAACCCTTTGACGGTGTCAACGGTTCCGGAAAGCATAACAACTGGTCCCTGGTTACCGACGACGGCATCAATCTGCTGGATCCGGGAAAGACGCCCCATGAGAACATTCAGTTCCTGTTGGTGCTCTGCTGTATTCTTGCAGCCGTGGACGATCATGCGGATCTTTTGAGAGAATCGGCTTCCGATGTAGGGAATGACCACCGTCTGGGAGCGGATGAGGCGCCGCCCGCAATCATTTCCATTTTTCTGGGCGAACAGCTGGAGGATGTATTGTCCCAGTTGATCAGTACGGGTGCAGCTACCAGCAGTATCAAGGGAGAAAAGCTGGAGACCGGTGTGAAGACGCTTCCGGAGTTTATGAGAGACGCTACGGACCGGAACCGTACATCTCCCTTTGCCTTTACCGGAAACAAGTTTGAATTCCGTATGGTAGGTTCCCAGGATTCTGTGGGCGAACCTAATATTGTGCTGAACACGATTGTGGCGGAGGCTTTCAGCAACGCCTGCGATATTCTTGAGAAAGCGGATGATTTTAATCTGGCTGTTCATGACCTGATCAAAGACCTGGCTGTGAAACATCAGAGAATCGTCTTCAACGGAAACGGATACTCGGAAGACTGGGTTAAGGAAGCGGAGAAAAGAGGTTTGCCGAACATCAAGTCCATGGTGGAGGCCATTCCGGCGCTGACTACAGAGAAGGCCGTGGCTCTCTTTGAGAAATTCGGTGTGTTTACCAGAGCGGAGCTTGAATCCAGAGCGGAGATCGAGTATGAGCTCTACGCGAAGGAGATCAATATTGAGGCAAGAGCGATGCTCAATATCGCCAGCAAGCAGATCGTTCCGGCGGTCATCAAATATACTACCGAATTGGCGGAGTCCATCAATGCGGTAAAGGCTACCGGATGCGGGGCTGACGTGAGCACACAGGAAGAGCTCTTGAAAGAGGTATCCGATCTGCTCGCGGAGGTTAAGGCGCAGCTTGTCAATCTGCAGGAGGATGTGAATAAGGGACTTGCCATGGAAAATAACCGTGAGAGAGCTATTTACTACCACGATGTGGTAATGAGCTGTATGCAGGCGCTGAGAACGCCGGTGGATCAGCTGGAGTTTCTGGTAGATAAGGACGTATGGCCGATGCCTTCTTACGGGGATATGATTTTTGAGGTGTAGGCAGGGAGAATCCTGTAAGAGAAATTTGAAAAATGAAAAGCAGAAAATAGAGAACAGCCGGTGCTTTTATGCGCCGGCTGTTCCTGTGAAAAAAAGTTTTGAATTTTTCCGGTAATAAGTGTTTTATGGAGATGCAGTGTTGCCTCCGTTTCCGGAAGTATTTCCGGAAGACTCTCCGTCGGAAGGGCCTTCAGAAGAGGAAGAACTGCCTCCGCTTCCGGAAGTGCCGCCCGAGGTTGTCCCGCCATCCCCGGAGGAGGAACCGGCCTCCCCGCCGGAGGAGGATCCCGTGGTGCCTCCGGCGGTACTTTCATTGCCTTGGGACTGTGACGGGCTGGTATGGATCGGGCAGCTGGTTACCTGTGCCGGATCGAAGGGGAGCAAATAAGGCGTGTCGCCGGTGCCCTGACTTCCGCCGATGATATATACGCCCTGGGTTACCGAAGTACAGTAAGGTCCTGCGGGGGCGTTGGATTCGGTACAGATGGTGGCCGCGTAATGATGATCGCAGGTCTCCGTGGGTACGGTGCCTTCGGCAAAGTATTCCGTGTAGACCATGCTGCCTCTGGGATCTGCGTCGCAGACGCCGGGGATGGCCAGTTTGCCGGATTTGCGGCATACCTGAGCGGTTACGATGCCTGCGGGCTGCGGGAATCCCGGATCCGAGAGACCTTCATGGATACGGCTCATGGCGCTGCGCCAGATATTTCTGGAGTAGGCAGTGCTGCTCTGCTGAGCGTTGTCATCGTATCCGCCCCATACCACACAGGTGTAATAGGGGGTAAAGCCCGCAAAGAGCGTATCGCGGTTGCTGGTGGTAGTGCCGGTTTTTCCGGCAATGGACATACCGGAGAATCTGGCGCGTCCGCCGGTACCGGAATTTACCACATCCTGCATTGCGCTGGTCAGAAGCCACGCGGTAGTCTCTTTCAGCACCTGCCGGGATTCATTATTGGTATTGTCCAGCAATACATTGCCGTCGTGGTCAAGCACCTGGGTGTAGAAAATCGGCTCATTATAGTATCCGCTGTTTGCAATGGTGGCAAAGGCGGCAGTCAGTTCCAGATTGGTAACGCCGTTGGTAATGCCGCCAAGAGCCAATGACTGGGTATTGTCGCCGCTGGCCAGTGTGGAGATGCCGAAGTTCTGTACATACTCATATCCGAGGCCGGTGCCGATCTGTGTCAGCGTTTTGACGGTTACCACGTTGATGGAGTCGGTAATCGCTTCCCGCAGTGTGGTAAAGCCACGGTAGTTGCCGTCCACATTCCGCAGAGGCGTTCCATCCGAATAGGTCATGGGCGCATCGTCCTGAACGCTGGCCAATGTCAGCCCGCCTGCGTCCAGAGCCGGAGCGTAGGCCGCAAGGATCTTAAAGGTGGAGCCGGGCTGTCGGGTAATGCCGGTGGCCCGGTTTAAAGTCCGGCTGCCGACCTTGTCTCCGCGTCCGCCAACCAGCGCGACGACTGCGCCGGTTTTCTGGTCGATGACCGTCATGGCTGCCTGGGGCTGCAGGGTATAGGTTACAGTTTCGCCGCCCTCGGGGACGGTATCTCCCTCCTGCATAATTTCGGATTTGTATTGCTCGATAGCGGCTGCGGCTTCCTCCTGAGAGGAAAAATTGATGGAGTAATTCCGGTCGCTGGCCTGGTAATAGGACAGCATAGTCTGGTCGCTGTAATTTTCCGTTGTGCCATCCGCTTTCTGAACGGTCAGGCGGTAGGAAAATGAGTATTTGGGACTTCCGGAATAATTGTCCTGATTGTTCATTTCTTCCGTGCAGATATTCTGCAGGGTTGTGTTCTGGGTAGAATGGATCGTCAGTCCGCCGCTGTAGAGCAGCTGGTACGCCTCTGTTTCCGTATAACCTTTCTCAGCCACCAAATCGTCGATGACCTGCTCTGTCAGGGCATCCACAAAGTAAGAGGTGCTGGAACTGCTCTGAACTTCCACGTTTACCGCCTGAATACGGTCATATACGTTGTCGCTCATGGCCTCGTCGTATTCATCCTGATTGATGTATCCCAGCTCCAGCATCTTGTCCAGCACAGCCTGCCGGCGGGTTGTATTTTCCTCCGGATGGCTGATGGGATTGTAGCGGGAGGGGTTTTGAGTAATGGCTGCGATCACAGCGCATTCCGACAGCGTCAGATCGGAAACATTCTTATTAAAATAGCGCTCGGAGGCTGCCTGAACGCCCAGGGTATTCTGACCGAGATTGATCGTGTTGAGATAGTTCTCCAGGATTTTCTCCTTGCTGGTAACTTTCTCCAGTTGGATAGCCAGGTACTGTTCCTGAATCTTGCGATTGATCCGGTCCATCATGGTTTTTTCGCTTGTCCAGGTGGTAAAGTAATTGTTCTTCAGCAACTGCTGGGTAATGGTGCTGGCGCCCTGGGTTTCCCGGAACCCGGACATGACAGCGGTAACGCCTGCCCGGATCATGCCCCGGATATCCACGCCGTTGTGGGTGTAGAAGCGCTCATCTTCGATGGCGACGAAGGCATGCTGCAGATTTTCCGGAATCTCATCCAGCGTTACATATTCCCGGTTGGCTCCGGAGGAGGCCAGTGTTTCGATCTCATTGCCGTCGGAATCCAGTACGGTAGTCAGATACCCTTCGGGCGAGATATCCACCTCCGAGATATCCGGACACTGCTGGATCAGACGTGTCACATAGATAGCGGCAGCAATAACCGCGATTGCGATGATAATCAGTATACCTACAAACAATGACTTCCAGAAAGCCACGCCGAACTTTTTTTTCGCTTTTGTACGTTTGCCGGTCAGCTGGCTGGCCCGCTTTTTTGTACTCTTCTTTCCATAGTTCATAGCTTGTCTCCTTCTTGAAAATAAAAAACCAGCTTTATTATACCAAATGATTCCATTATAATAAAGGAAAATGTGGAAATGTAAGAGGATTGTAAGATTAGGAGCAGGGAACAAGATTCCCGGATGTCTGGAGGAGAGCAAAGATGGGAGAGTACAGATTTGTATATCGGGCAGGGCAGGGGGAGATTACGGAGAAAAAATCCCGCTTTATCGCCGCAGTACAGCCGGTCACGACGCCGGAGGAAGCGCTTGCCTTTGTGGCGGAAAAGAAGAAGGAGTACTGGGACGCCAGGCACAACTGCTATGCTTATGTGACCGGGGCGCGCCAGGAGCAGATGCGCTGTTCTGATGACGGAGAACCGTCGGGAACGGCGGGGAGACCGATTCTGGATGTGCTGCTGCGGGAAGAGATCCACGATGCGGTCATTGTGGTAACAAGATATTTTGGCGGTGTGCTGCTGGGGACGGGGGGATTGGTCAGGGCGTACCAGAAGGCCGCCGCAGAGGCTCTGGCGGCTGCGGAGATTCTGTCCTGGCGGGAGGGGAAAAGCCTTGCGGTGGAGACCGACTATCAGGATTACGGCAAGGTGGAATATATTTTAAGAGAACTGGGAATTCCGGTTGAAGGAACAGACTTTCAGCAGCAGGTAACCATTCGCGCGATGGTTCCCGGGGAACTGACAAAAAAAACGGAGAAGGAGATCGGAGAGAGAACAGGCGGAAAGGCCTGTCTTTCCTGGGGGGATGGGCAGTTTTACGCGGTGGACGAAAAAAGAGGAATAATTTTGAAAAAAAGTACTTGATTTTCCTGAAACCTTTTTGTATAATATCCATTGTTGAGCCGCTAAGGAGAGACATTGGCCCATCGCCAAATGGTAAGGCAACGGACTCTGACTCCGTCATTTCAAGGTTCGAATCCTTGTGGGCCAGTTTAAAGCACTGCAACATTGGTTGTAGTGCTTTTTGTTTATCGCATAAGACCGAAAGGAGAATGGGACATGTACGAGATGAAGGGGCGCGTGCGTTACAGCGAGGTGGACAGCAGCGGACGATTGACAATTCCGGCTCTGATCAATTATCTTCAGGACTGCTGTACGTTTCAGTCGGAGGATCTGAATATCGGGCTGCCCTATCTGAAGAAGCGTGGTCTCGGATGGTTTGTGACTTCCTGGTGGATTCATGTAAGGAATCTGCCGGTTATGGGAGAATATATCACGGTCAAGACATGGCCCTACGCTTTTCGGGGATTTCTCGGTTATCGAAATTTTGTCCTGGAAAATGAGAAGGGGGATGTACTGGTGGAAGTCAACTCTCTCTGGATTCTGATGGAAGTAAAAAGCGGCAAACCCTTCAGACTGCCGGAGGAGATGAAGGAGGCCTATGTGCTGGAGGCGGCTTTGGACAGAGACTGGGGGGACCGCAAGCGCAAGCCGGACGAACAGGCGGAGGAGGCATACCGTTTCTGCGTACAGGGCATGCATATCGACACCAACGGCCATATGAATAACGAAAAGTATGTGGCGGCTGCGCAGGAGTGTCTGCCGAAGGGATTTGTGGCTTCCGATATTTATGTGGAATACAAAAAGTCCGCTATGCTGGGAGATGAAGTTATCTGTGAACAGTCCCGGCGGCCTGACGGAATGCAGGTGGTGCTCCGAAACGCGGAGAGAGAGATTTTTTCCATCGTGGAATACAAGAGGTAAGAGATATTATGAGAATAGGCGAAAAACAGAGGCTGAAAGTAGTTAAGAAGAGGGATTTCGGAATTTACCTGGCAGGGAGTGAGGGCGACCGGGACAGCGTCCTGCTCCCAGCCAAAGAAGTTCCGGAGGGAACCGGTCTGGGAGATGAGATGGAGGTGTTTGTCTACCGGGATTCCAAAGACCGGCCTATCGCCACCACCCGTACGCCGCGGCTTCTTCTGGGACAGGCAGGGGCCTTGTCAGTAAAGGAGATGGGGCGGATCGGCGCTTTCCTTGATTGGGGCCTTGAAAAGGATCTGTTTCTTCCATATAAAGAGATGACAAAGAGGGTAAAGGCGGGGGACGAGATCCTGGTAAGGGTTTATCTGGATAAAAGCAGCCGACTGTGCGCAAGCATGAGGGGGCTGTACGAGGTACTGTCCACCGCATCCCCCTATCGGGTGGGAGATGAGGTTACCGGCAGAATTTATGAATTCGGCCATGACTTTGGAACGTTTGTGGCGGTGGACGACAGATACTCAGCCATGATTCCGCGGTATGAGGACGTTTCCGGTCTTGCCATCGGGCAGCAGATCAGCGCCAGAGTCACAAATGTAAAGGAGGACGGAAAGCTGGATATCACGATCCGGCAGAAGGCGTACCTTCAGATGGATGAGGACGCGAAGGCGCTGCTGGAACTGCTGGATTCCTATGCGGGAGTGCTCCCGTTTACCGAGAAGGCCTCCCCGGAAGTTATCCTGCGGGAGACAGGGCTAAGCAAGAATGCGTTCAAGCGGGCGGTGGGACGGCTGTACCGGGAACGGCTGGTGGAAATCCATGACGGAAAAATACGCAAGGCAGAGAAATAAAATTATGAGGGAAAAGAGGAGAACTGACATGAAAAAGACAATCTCTACAGACAAGGCGCCTGCGGCGATCGGGCCCTATTCTCAGGCAATCGAAGTAAACGGTATGGTATACACTTCCGGTATTATTCCCGTAGTGCCCGCCACCGGGGAGATACCCGATGGGTCAGCGCCCCAGGCGCGCCAGGTGCTTACAAATCTCAGGGCGCTTCTTGCGGAGGCGGGATGTTCCATGGATGACGTGGTCAAGACAACGGTTTTCATCAAAGAGATGGGGGACTTTGGAGCTGTCAACGAGGTTTACGCAGAGTTCTTTTCCGGGGATTATCCCGCGAGAAGCTGTGTCGAAGTAGCTCGTCTTCCGAAGGACGTTATGATTGAGATGGAAGCGGTTGCCCTGAAGAGATAAGAGAGACGGGAGAGAGACGCATGTATGATGTGATTATTGTGGGCAGCGGACCGGCGGGCCTGGCTGCCGCCATTTACGGGAAACGGGCCGGACTTCGGACGGTGGTGTTGGAGAGAAATCCGCTCAGCGGTGGACAGATTTTGAATACCTATGAGGTGGACAACTATCCGGGACTTCCTCTGATCAGCGGTATGGAGTTGGGCAACAAATTCCGGGAGCATGCCGACAAGCAGGGGGCAGAATTTATCACTGCAGAGGTAAGAGAGATACGGGATCATGGAGACTGTAAGGAGCTGATTACGGATCAGGGGACCTATAAGACCCGAACAGTGGTGCTGGCTATGGGGGCAGCCCATCGTATGCTGGGGGTGCCCGGCGAGCAGGAACTGTCCGGTATGGGTGTTTCTTATTGCGCTACCTGTGACGGCGCCTTTTTCCGTGGCCGCACTGTTGCTGTGGTAGGCGGCGGAGATGTGGCCCTGGAAGATGCCCTCTTTCTGGCCAGAGGATGCGAAAAAGTATATTTGATTCATCGCAGAAATGAGTTCCGCGGCGCGGCGATTCTGCAGCAGAGAGTGCGGGAGACGCAAAATATCGAGCCGGTCTATGATACGGTGGTAGAGGAAATCCGGGGGGAAGATGCAGTGGAATCTCTTCAGCTATATAATAGGAAGAAAGATATTCGATCCGGGCTGGAGGTGCAGGGGGTTTTTATCGCGGTGGGAATTATACCCAATACCGGTCAGATTAAGGGGCTGCCCCGGCTGGATGAGGGAGGATATATTGTCGCGGGAGAGGATGGCGTGACCAGCGTCCCCGGAATTTTTGCTGCCGGGGATATCCGTACCAAGGCACTGCGTCAGGTTATCACGGCTACATCCGATGGAGCGAACGCCATTACATCAGCGGAACGATATATTTATAAACATCAAAATATAAAAAATCCGGCGGATTGCCCTTCGGGGGTTGACAGAGAGGACTCTGTGTGATATCATGTCAAACGTGATGTAACAGAATTGTAATAATTTCTTCACAGAAACGTTAACGAAAATACACGGAGGGTTAATTTTTATGAAAAGCAAAGGAGTGAAGATGCTGTCCTGCACGCTTGCAGCCGGGGTTCTGGCCACCAGTATTCCGTTCGCGGCTCTTGCGGCACCGATTTCCGGTGTTGTGGGTATGGCATCCACTGATACAGCGACTGTTCAGGAAAGTTCCTACTCCACATTGTCCGGTGTTTCTCTGACGATGTCCAGGATTCTTGCAGAGTCCACATCCGCTGAGACTCAGGTACAGGCCAACGAGACGGCGACGGTTGAGGCCGGCCAGACGGCGGAACAGCAGACCGCTCAGGCCGCTGCGGAGCAGCCGGTACAGTCCGAATTTGCCAATATTGCTATCGCGCAGGTCAACGATTATGTGAATGTCCGCTCAGGCGCCAGCGAAGAGACTGAGGTTGTCGGAAAGCTTTACAATAATTCGGCGGCAACAGTGCTCGGACAGGAAGGCGACTGGCTGCATATTTCATCGGGCAGCGTGGATGGATACGTCAAAGCACAGTACGTGGTTGTGGGAAATGATGAACTGGTCCGTTCCGTAGCAAGAAGAGTTGCCACGGTGGCGACACAGACGTTGTATGTCCGTAGTGAGGCGACCACGGAGTCTTCGGTTCTCGGTATGGTTCCCGGAGACGATGACCTTACGGTTGTGGATGAGTCCACTGCAGCTCAGGGATGGGTAAAGGTTTCCATCGAAGAGGGCGAGGGATATGTTTCCACTCAGTATGTAACCCTCTCTACAGAGTTTAAATATGCGGAGTCCAAGGCGGAAGAAGAGGCAAGACTTGCCAGAGAGGCGGCAGAGCGAGAGGCTGCTGCGGCGGCTGCGAGAAAGAGCAGCAAGAGTTCCTCGTCTTCCAGTTCCAGCAGCAAGAGTTATTCCGCACCGAGCGGATCCAACGGAAGCGCAGTTGCGAATTACGCAGTTCAGTTTGTGGGCAATCCATACGTGTATGGTGGAACCAGCCTGACCAACGGGGCTGACTGTTCCGGATTTGTTATGAGCGTTTACAGACAGTTTGGTGTGAGCCTTCCGCATTCTTCCAGCGCGCTGCGCAGCTCAGGATATGGCGTCAGCCAGGGTGAGATGCAGCCGGGAGATATCGTGTGCTATAGCGGTCATGTTGGAATCTATATCGGCAACGGCCAGATTGTACATGCTTCCAACGCGAGGGATGGAATCAAGATTTCCACCGCTTATTACCGCAGTATCCTTGCTGTAAGAAGAATTTTCTAACAGATTCTCCTCAGTAGTTTCGAGGGGGAAGTAATGATAAAAAGTCAAAACTGCAGAAAAGAGACAGTGTCTCTTTCCTGCAGTTTTTTCATGGGGAAATCAGAGAATTCGAGGCGCATGCGGTGCTGGCAAAAAGGCTGCGCCGGAATAATCAGAAAATTTGCCCTGTCAAGAAACAAATGGTTATTTGGAAAATATGCACAAAACGGCTGGTAAAGCCGGAAAAAACGCGGGAAAATGTGGAAAAGTTATCCACAAAAAAAAGACGTGAAAACGTGGGAAAATGGACTTATACACGAAGATATCCACATTATCCACAATGATTTTGGAGAAGAAATGGATCTATATGGCCGGAAAAAAGAACGCTCGTTTTGTAAAAGAATGATAAATTTTCTGTAAAATGCGGTGCCGGCGGGGGAGTGAAATTGTATGGGAAAGGATCGACTTGTCAGACAATTGCGTGGAGAAGGAAAATTTGATATACTCATGCATAGATCTGCATACATTGCGTATATTGTAAGTGGGAGTTTTTATGTTAAAGACAGTTGAGTTGTTGGGAGTCCCAATGAATGACAATTATGTCAGAGAAATCATGGGACAGGTTATACAATTGGAGGGAAAACCGGGAATGAGCACCCTGGAGATCATGACCGCGGATCTGCTGCTTGCCTGTCAGGAGAATACTGTCTGGATGGACTGGTATCATCGGAGAGATCTGATTTTGCCGGGGGATATCGCTCTTCTGGAAGCTGAGGGCCGAAATGTACCGGGCAGAAGAAAGGAACTTCAGGAGAAACTCTTTCTGAGAGAGTGTATGGGATATGCACAGCGTCAGGACAAGCGTGTCTTTTTGCTGGCGGAGAACGCCCGGGACGTGAACCGGGCCCGGACGTTTCTGAAGGCGAGATTTCCAAAGCTGAGACTGGCGGGGGCTGCGGTTCTCGGGGAAGATGGAAAGGACGCTGATGGTGTGGTCAATGAGATTAACGGGGAAGAACCGGACTTTGTTCTTTCGCTGTTGGGAATGCCGCTCGCGATGGATTTTCTCGGAAAAGAACAGGAGCGGATCAACGCCGGCTTCTGGTGCGGCCTCGGAAGAGAATATCTGTGGGAGAGACACCGAGGGCTGCGGGCGTTGCTGAAGGGACGTCTGGATAAAAATAGGCTTGCCAGGAGCATAAGCCGTTACGACGAGGGAGAACATGTATATCACTCGAAAGAAGGGAATTGATTTTCTTCGGATGGTCGCCGGCAGCGGTATTATGGCGGCGGCGGTTGTCTGGTTCTATGAGCCGCAGGGGCTGGTAACCGGGGGTATGACCGGTCTCGCGATTATTATCAAGCACATCACGGAGCCCGTTCTTCCGGGGGGCATGCCTCTTGGAGTATCTACTTTCGCCATGAACGTTCCGATTTTTCTGTGGGCCTACCGGCAGAGAGGAGGGAAGTTCCTCTTGCGCACGCTGTTTTCTACCATGTGTCTGTCTCTGTGGTTGGAAATTCTGCCTGCTTACTGGGAGCCGCGTCAGGACTATCTGTTATCGGCGCTTATGGGCGGACTGCTGACCGGGGTTGGGGTGGGACTGGTGCTGCAGGCCAAAAGCACTACCGGCGGGGCGGATCTTCTGGCTGTATTGATCCAGAGACATCTGGCTGGCCGCACAGTGGTGGAGATTCTGCTGGTTCTGGATGCTGCGGTAGTCTTTCTGGGATTCGGTGTTTTCGGTTCTAAAGCGGCTTTGTATGCCTTGATTGCCGCTTATGTTACCTCCCGGGTTTCCGACCGGATGACAGAGGGAATCAAATTTGCGAAAGCTGCCTTTGTGATCACAGTGCGGGAGGAGCAGGTGTCAAAAGCGCTAATGGAGCAGCTGAGACGCGGAGTGACGGCAATGGAGGCGAAGGGAATGTACAGCAGAGACACCAGAGGAATGCTCTACTGCGTTGTCTCCAGGCGGGAAGTGGTCCGTCTGAAGGAGATTGTCTACGAGAGGGATCCCCATGCCTTCGTCTCGGTAACGGATGTGCGTGAGGTGCTGGGAGAGGGTTTTGGCATTTATGAAAAGTAGCCTGCCAGGTCGGTTTTTGGCGGATTTTAGAAGGAAAAGGGATTTTGCATAAAAAAGTGACGCAAAACCCTTTCTTTTTTTGTTATTTTATATTAAAATGCTTCTTAGATGTGTGAAAATGTCAAAAAACATGCAGGATGAATTGTGAATTTTGCATAGCTACCGTGAGGAGGGGGATTTATGATTTCAAATCAAATACTGCAAAATACCATCGATGGGCTGCATCAGATTACGAAGGTGGAGTTTGCAGTGCTGGACGCGGAGGGGAGCGTTTTGGTGGAAAATATGCAGGAGACGGCAGAATTTACGCCTTCGGCGGTAACTTTTGCCCTGTCTCCGGCAGAGAGTCAGGTGGTAAACGGCTGTCATTTCTTTAAAGTGTTTGATGAACAGCAGCTGGAGTATATCATTCTGGCAAAAGGAGAAGGGGAAGGAGCGGCGGCATTGGGGAAAATTGCTGCTTTTCAGATTCAGGAGCTGATGGTCGCCTACAGGGAACGATTTGACAGAGATAACTTCATGAAAAATCTGCTCCTGGACAATCTGCTTCTGGTGGACATCTACAATCGGGCAAAGAAGCTTCATGTGGAGATTAACGCCCGGCGGGTGGTTCTGATCGTGGAGGTTGGAGAAGAGCGGGACGGAGATGAGATGGAGCGTGTCCGCAGTCTTTTTACCGGCCGGACCAGAGATTTTGTCACTGCCGTGGATGAGCACAGTATTATTGTGGTAAAGGAATTGGGCGAGAAGGACGGCTATGAAGATGTGCAGAAGACCGCTTCCGTCATTACTTCCGCTTTCCGGGATAAGAAGGAGGAGGTAAGGGTCTCCTACGGCACGATCGTCGGGGAGATCAAAGAGGTGTCCCGGTCCTACAAGGAGGCCACCATGGCCTTGGATGTAGGCAAGATCTTTTTCAGTGAGAAAAATATCATAGCTTACTCTACGCTGGGAATCGGCCGTCTGATCTATCAGCTTCCGATCCCGCTGTGCCGGATGTTCATAGAGGAAATCTTTGACGGCAAATCCCTGGAGGAATTTGATGAGGAGACGCTGACGACGATTTACAAGTTCTTTGAGAACAGTCTGAATGTATCCGAGACCTCCCGGCAGCTTTATATCCACCGCAATACGCTGGTTTATCGACTGGATAAACTGCAAAAGAGCACAGGGCTGGATCTGCGTGTTTTTGAGGACGCCATCACTTTTAAAATTGCACTTATGGTTGTAAAGTACATGAAGTACATGGAAAATCAGGACTTTTAAAGTCAAGTTCACAGAGGAAGTAGGTAGAGATGATAAAACTTGAGCATGTCAGCAAAGCGTATCAGGCCGGGATTCCGGCGCTGAATGACATCAGCTTGTACATTGGCACGGGGGAGTTTGTTTTTGTTGTTGGAGACAGTGGTTCCGGGAAATCTACATTGATCAAACTGCTGCTGAAAGAGTTGGAACCTACGGAGGGTACCATCAAAATCGGCAGCGAGGATCTGGGAGCCATCACTCACAGACAGATACCGAAGTTTCGCAGAAAAATTGGCGTAGTTTTCCAGGATTTCCGCCTTCTGCAGGACAGGAACGTATACGAGAACGTGGCCTTCGCACTGAAAGTTGTCGAAGCTTCCAATCGTGAAATTAAAAAGAAAGTGCCTCAGATGCTTTCCATGGTGGGACTGGCGGCGAAATACCGATCTCTCCCCAGGCAGCTCTCAGGAGGCGAGCAGCAGCGGGTGGCCATTGCCCGGGCGCTGGTCAATGAACCCAAGCTTCTGCTGGCGGATGAGCCCACCGGAAATCTGGACAGCAACAATGCCTGGGAGATTATGAAACTTCTGGAAGAAATCAATGCCAGAGGAACGACAGTCATGGTGGTTACCCATAATATGGAGATTGTGAAAGCCATGAAAAAGCGCGTGATTACCATGAATAAGGGCGTCATGGTCTCAGACGAGGATTGGGGGGACAGACAGGATGAGGATTAATACGTTTTTCTATAATTTCCGTCAGGGACTGAAAAATATCTGGCGGAATAAAATGTTTTCCCTGGCGTCCATCGCTACTATGTCGGCCTGTATTTTTCTGTTTGGCGTTTTTTATTCCATTGGCGTGAATTTTACTGCTATGGTAAGAGCGGTAGAGGAAGGGGTTGCGGTAACGGTGTTCTTCCAGCCGGACGCTTCTTCGGAGGCTATTGACGCCATCGGTCAGGAGATCGACGGCCGTTCCGAGGTGGCTAGCTACCGTTTTGTCACAGCGGAGGAAGCTTGGGAAGAATTTCGAGATGTTTACTTTGAGGGACACGAGGATGCGGCCGATGTGTTTTCCAATGATAATCCGCTGGCTAATTCCGCCCACTATGAAATCTATCTGAACGATGTGTCGAAGCAGGAAGAACTGGTAAATTATCTGCAGGGATTGGAAGGCGTTCGGGAGGTTCATCAGTCGGAGGTGGCTGCGGATGTACTGACAGACTTTAATCGTCTGATTGGCTATATTTTTACCGGTGTCATTCTGATTCTTGTGGCTGTGGCGATTTTCCTGATCAGCAATACGGTAACTACAGGTATTTCGGTCCGCAGAGAGGAGATCGCTATCATGAAGCTGATCGGGGCGAAGGACAGCTTTGTGCGCGCGCCTTTTGTGGTAGAGGGGATGTTCATCGGCCTGGTAGGTTCAGCCATTCCGCTGGTACTCCTGTATTTTATGTATCAGTCCATTGTCTCTTATGTGGCGAATCAGTTCAATTTCCTCAGCGGTTTCCTGGAATTTATTCCGATTTCGCTGGTATTTAGGACATTGGTTCCGGTATCTCTTCTGCTGGGAGTTGGTATCGGCTATGTGGGAAGCCGTCTGACGCTTAAGAAGCATTTGAAAGTGTAACACCGGAGGAAAAAAATCCAGCTGCGCGCATAGTATTTTTATAACAGATGAATCGAGGATGAAAAATGGAAGAATACGGACATGGGAGAGAGTTCATGGAAGATCATCAGCCGGTGCCGCAGCAAACTCCGGAGAAAGGATCGGGGAAACCGAAAACTTATCGGCGGGGGATACTGACAGGCGTGCTCGCTTCCTGCGGGATCTTTGTATGTCTGATCGCCATTGCGGCCTTTGTGATCCTGCGGGGATTTGGGGCAGGCGACCTTCTGAGCGGAGGATGCCTGAGCAAGCTTGTGACGCTCACATCTATCATTGACTATTATTTCTACGAAGATGTGGAAACGGACCAGCTTCAGACCGGGCTGTACAAGGGGCTTTTGGAGAGTCTTGGGGATCCTTACTCCACTTATTATACTGCCGATGAATTTGAGCAGATTATGATCGACACCAGTGGGGAGTACGCGGGTGTCGGCATGACGCTGACCCAGCGGACAGACACCAATCAGGTTTTTGTAGTGCAGGTGTATGAGGGATCTCCGGCAGAGCAGGCCGGACTGATGGCAGGGGATGAACTGATCTCCGCCGATGGATATACTGCCCGGGAGATGGATTTGGAAACTTTTGTCAGCCATATTCGCGGGGAGGAAAACAGCACAGTTGATATCGTTTATGCCAGAGATGGACAGCAGCAGGAGGTTACAGTAACCCGGGCCCATGTGTCCACCCCCAGTGTTTCCTATCAGATGCTCGACGGCAATATCGGTTATATTGAGATCACGGATTTTGCCCAGAACACCCAGGAGCAGTTTGAGGCGGCTATGGAGGCGCTGAAAAGTCAGGGTATGCAGGCTGTCATCTTCGATCTTCGGTCCAACGGCGGCGGTCTGGTGGATTCGGTAACGGCAATTCTCGACGACCTTCTGCCGGAGGGAACCACGGTTTACATGGAGGATAAACACGGGGAGCGCACGGTCTACAGCTCCGATGATGAAAAACAGGAGGACATCCCCATGGCGGTGCTTACTTCCGGGAACACAGCCAGCGCGGCGGAGATCTTCGCAGGAGCGATCCGTGACTTCAATTATGGAACGCTGATCGGAACCAAGACTTTTGGAAAAGGCATTGTACAGACAACGATTCCCCTGCCGGACGGAAGCGCTATCAAAGTGACGACTGCCACCTACTACACGCCCAGTGGTGAGTGTATTCATGAAAAGGGTATCGAGCCGGACATTGAGCTGGAATACCAGTTTCTGGGTACGGAGGACCAAGTCTATGACGTGACTCTGGACAATCAGATCCAGAAGGCTGTGGAAGTGTTGAGGCAGGAGATGTAGGAAAGTGGTATTATCTATCGGAGCGGGAACCTTTGTCTGTTCTCAGAACAATTTGAATGCCCCACATCTCGTTCTGTGAACAGACAGAGGCTCCCGCTCCTCGAAATACCATTTCCGCTCGGAATAGAGCGGATACATCCATGGCGGATTTCCATGAGGTTGGCAGGCAGCTTTCTGCTTCAGGCCGTAAAAATACGCCGGTACTTAGCGAGGCGATGCCGATGAGGCATCGGCGAGGTTAGTACCGTTGCGTGTTGACCCGAGCGAGAGCGTGTCTGAATCAGAAAGCTGCCTGTCAACCGGGCAGGAAAACTGTCCATGGATCAGATAAAATTTTCAATAAGAGAAAGAGGTGATTTCTGTGGTCGAACTCGACGAAATGAAGCAGCGGCTTGCTGCCTACAAAACTCCACTGCAGGAAGTGAGGGATTCACTTTAACTTAGCAGATAAGGAGAGAAAAATCCAGGAGTTGGAAAAGGAGATGGAGGCGCCGGACTTCTGGAATGACACGGAGGCTTCCACCAAAAAGATGAAGGAACTGAAGAGTCTGAAGGATGACTGCCAGGTGTATAAACATCTGGAGGAACTGACGGACGACATCGCCACTTACATTGAGCTGGCGGAGGAGGAGAACGATCCGGAAATGCTGCCGGAGATCGAGGAACTCTTTACCGACTTTGATACTTCCATAGACAATATCCGAGTGAAGACGCTGCTGTCGGGAGAGTATGATGTCAACAACGCCATTGTGGGACTGCATGCAGGCGCCGGCGGAACGGAAGCCTGCGACTGGGTTTCCATGCTCTATCGGATGTACACCCGCTGGGCCCAGAGCCGTGGTTATGAAGTGGAAGTGCTGGATTATCTGGACGGCGAGGAGGCCGGCATCAAGTCCGTGACCTTCCAGGTCAACGGTGAGAACGCCTACGGCTATCTGAAGTCGGAAAAGGGTGTCCACCGGCTGGTGCGGATTTCGCCCTTCAACGCCAACGGCAAGCGCCAGACGTCCTTCGCCTCCTGCGATGTGATGCCGGAGATTGAGGAGGATGTGGACGTGGAGATCCGGGACGAAGATATCCGAATCGACACTTACCGCTCCAGCGGAGCCGGCGGCCAGCATATCAACAAGACATCGTCGGCCATCCGCATTACCCACTTCCCCACGGGGATTGTGGTTCAGTGCCAGAATGAGCGTTCCCAGCACATGAACAAGGACAAGGCCATGCAGATGCTGAAGGCGAAGCTGTATCTTCTGCAGCAGGAAGAAAATCGCCGGAAGGCCGAGGGAATCCGGGGCGAAGTGACGGAGATCGGCTGGGGCAACCAGATCCGCTCCTATGTGCTGCAGCCTTACACCATGGTAAAGGATCTGCGCACCGGCGAGGAAACCGGAAATGTGTCCGCGGTGCTGGATGGGGAAATTACGCCCTTTATGAACGCCTATCTGAAATGGTGTTCCCTGGGATGTCCGGACAGACACGCGATGGAGGACTAG
>CASECT010000137.1 GCA_949286525.1 uncultured Eubacteriales bacterium
CCTCGTCTCTTGCAATCATATCCAAGAAGTCCGGATCGGAGGCTTCTGTCGTGATCAGGTCAACTGGAAGGTGGAGCGCGTCTTCCACTGCCAGCCGGAACCCACACAGCTGAAAGAGGGATTTCAACCTGCCCTTCTCAACTTTCAGATCCACGTCACTCTGATCGGTGGGATTCCCCTTGGAGTAGGAGCCGAACAGAGAAATGCTCTCCACACCATACTGCTTGGCAATGGGGGTGATAATATCCTTTAACTGATCTATCGTATACTGGGCTGCCATGGAAATCCCTCCCTGCATAAATGAAATCTTCCTATCTTGTATTTAGTATACCAACTCTTTTGCCAGATTACAACATGGAGGTGGTTTGCACTTGAGAATTGGCTATATTCGGGTAAGCACTCAGGAACAAAACACTGTCCGCCAGGAGGCCCTCATGGAATCACTAGGCGTGGACGAGGTCTACATTGACCGCATGAGCGGCAAGAACGCCGGTCGTCCGGAGCTCAGGCGGATGCTGGAATACGTGCGGAGAGGCGATACGGTCATTGTGGAGTCCATCAGCCGCTTTGCCCGCAATACACGGGATCTGCTGGAACTGGTAGAGAGCCTGACTGCCAAAGGGGTGGAATTTGTGTCTCAGAAGGAGGCCATCGACACCACTACGCCCACCGGAAAGTTCATGCTCACCGTGTTTGGGGCCGTGGCGGAGCTGGAGCGGGAATATATTCTGCAGCGCCAACGGGAGGGCATCGAGATCGCCAAACAGCAGGGAAAGTACACCGGCAGGCGGCCGGTTGCCCACCCGGATTTTGACAAGGTAACCGCACAGTGGCGGCGTGGGGAGCTCACCGCTGTCCAGGCCATGAAACGGCTGGGGATGAGCAAGGCGACCTTCTACCGGAAGACAAAAAGGACTCTATCTGAATAAGATCCGGGAAATCCGGGAAATTTCCCGGATTTCCCGGATTCTTCAGCCGCCGCGGTAGGGGCTTATCAACATATCAAATGCGGTTTCCTTCATCTCGGTTGCCAAACGCTCATGATATAGAGAGAGTGCTGTGTATTCCCGGATACAACGGGGAAGATATTGCATTTCCTCTTTTGTCAAACCATCCGGAAGCTCTACGGGGTCATTAAAAAAGTCCGGTTTATTCGTGGAGTCGCTTCGAGTGATTATGCCGTTTTTGTCAAGCACTTTTGTTGTGGACAGGGAAGATAGGTCGTGCAGCAACTTGATTTCGTGATCCCGAACCTGGCCATCTTTATCAGCTATAAAGTTTGCCAACTCTTTCTCAAGCTTGCACTTCGCCCTCTTTATGATGTCTGGATTCGCCCGGATAATGTGGCACAGCCTGTGATAAATTTTAATGTCACCGGTTTGATTGTACTCCGCTTTCTGTTCGCTTTCCCATGGAAACGACCATAGAAGCGCAGGATCTGGCACTGCCCTCTGACCGGCAATTTCACAGATTTTCCGATAAAAACGGACGATGGTAAGATTTTGAAATTCAGGGTCGCTGCAGCCTTGATGGAAAAAACCTGTCACGAGAAGGAAAAGCTCACGCTGGATTTCTGTTACCTGGTTTACATCTCGTTGCGGAGGAAACATTTCTTGTAGTTTCAGGAACTTCTTACGATAAAAATCGTATCGCCGGGAGGAGAGATGATTCTTCTGACAGTCCACCGCGCTCATATATCCGCGCTGATATGCCCTCGAAAGTACCCGCCTGTCTGCCAGGTAGAAGAACCAAATCAACGCATG
>CASECT010000138.1 GCA_949286525.1 uncultured Eubacteriales bacterium
TGGGAATACCGGAGCGCCTTCGCCTCCGGTCTGATGTTCGGCGCGCCCTACAAGGACTTTGACGTGACCGGGAAAGAGCCGGAGCGAAGCTGGCTGACAAAGGATATCGAGATCGTGAAGGGTTACCGGGATGACCCGGCCTGCAGCTTCATGTTTTCCCTCAGCGGATTTAAGGCCCTGCTGGAGGCCACATCCTTCGACAACAGCACAAAAAATATCGCAAAGGTGCCGCAGGATCTGCCGATCATCTTCGTGTCGGGAGACCGGGATCCGGTGGGAAATCTGGGAAAGGGCGTCACGGAGGCCTATGAGAAATTTGCCGCCGCGGGCATCCGGGATGTGACTATGAAACTCTATCCCGGAGACCGTCATGAGATTTTGAACGAACTGGACAGGCAGCAGGTATACGAGGACCTGTATCAGTGGATGAGGGAGCGGATGTAAGCCGATTCTAATCAAGCTGTGAATAAAATTTTGAAGAAGCATTTTTTCTGACCTGGGGAGAGGCCTATGCCTGCTTGATAGCAGAGAGCCTGTCCGACGCGAAAAAGTTCGGATTTGATTTACCCTACGAGGAGATCGAAAAGATTACAGAGGATAACCGCGAGCTCTTAGATGAAATTCGGATAGAAAAAGATCAGTATGAGGATTAAAAGGGGGAGCACTTTTGCCACCGCCGTCACTACTACCGGTAGTGGCGGCGTTTGTTTGTTGATCTATACTCTCTTCCTCAGAAATGCCGCCAGGCGTTTGAGCCGGGCAAAATCTTCCTGAATCTCCGCTACTTTCAGCCGGTTTTCTTCGGAAAATCCTACCAGGATATTGTGGTTGGCTTCCGCCAGATAGTCCATGATACCGTCTATGTCAGACTTGATGTTTTTTGGACAGCGGATGTACTGACGTTTGTCCGTGGTAATGTAGAGCGTGTAGGAGATGCTGAAGTGGTGCCACAGGAATTTGTGCAGGGTGGAGTACTTGTAGATCCAGATGATGGAGGCAATAGGTACGATGGCCACGCCAAAATTGCTGGTCTCAATAAAAAAGTGCTCTGTGATGAACATGTCTTCCGTCGCCAACTGGGGCAGGGTTTTCAGCTCCTCCTCCGCCTGCGCCAGAAGTGCCCGTGGACGCCCGTAGACGCCCAGCCGCAGACAGGGCGGGGAAAGGACCGGAAACAGGATAAAGAGTATGTACAGAAGGGTGCAGACGACCGCATAGAGGCCGCTGGCCACATACAGGAGAATGCACAGCTCCGTCAGAAAATTCGTGGCGTCCGGCTGGGAGAGCATGTAGGGAGAGACAGTAGAGCTGATGCCCTCTTTGCTCCAGGAAAGATCCTCTGACAAATGGGTCAGCAGCGTGTCCACAGCGGTAGAATTATGTATGATTTTGCACCGTACAATGATATTCTCTATGATCGGGAGGCCCTGCTGGCAGTCATCCGGCGTCAGCAGCGCGATCACGCAGTCCTCCCCCAGCATGGTATAGTAATAGTATCCTTCCGTGTTGTCCAGCCATTCCTTTGTATATCCGGTAAAATAGAGATTTTCCAGATCAATATACGCGTAGCGCTCCTTGGCCTGATAGAGGTCCGCGAGGCTGCAGCTGCTGTCATAAAGATTCGGAAAGACCATGTAATGCATGGGAGCAGCAAACCAGAGAATGATCAAAACCAGCAGATAGATCACAGGCGCGATCAGTCTTTTTTTATAGAAACTTTTGATGTGTCGGGTAATATAGTGATCGAGATAAAACTGCTCTGAAATCTGCTCTGCCATAAAAGTGAAATCCTTTCCGAAAACGGCGTCAAAACCGACAATACGAGATACGATAAGTATAAGTGTTCCGCTGCGAATAATCAAGTTTCCTTTTGAACCAAGATGTGATAAAATACTACTGTTTACAGCCGATTCAGAATTGACAACGATATTGCAAAGGATGATAGGATGGAAGCGTACGGAAGTTTTGCGAAGGTATACGACCTTTTTATGGATAATGTGCCCTATGAACGCTGGGGCGAACATCTGCGGGGCCTGTTGGAACAGCATGGCGTTGCGGAGGGCCTGGTGGCGGAACTTGGCTGCGGCACCGGACGTATGACCCGGATACTGGATGAGGCGGGTTATGATATGATCGGTATCGACGACTCCTGCGAGATGCTGGAGGAGGCTTACGAAATCGGCTCTGACGGGATTTTGTACCTGAATCAGGACATGCGTTCCTTTGAACTTTATGGGACGGTGGCGGCGGTGATAAGCGTCTGTGATTCTATGAACTATATTACAGAGGAGCGGGACCTTCTGCAGGTTTTTTCTCTGGTAAATAACTATCTGGATCCCGGCGGCGTTTTTATTTTCGATATGAATACGCCCTTCAAGTACCGGCAGATTCTGGCGGATCATGTGTTTGCCGAGAACCGGTCTGAGGGAAGTTTTATCTGGGAAAATTATTTTGACGAAGACACGGGCATCAATGAGTACGATCTGACTCTCTATATCCGGGAGGAGGATGGCCGCTATGCGCGTTTTGAGGAAACCCATTTCCAGCGGGCTTACGAGCCGCGGCTGGTGCGGGATCTTCTGGAAAAAGCGGGCCTGGAATTTTCCGGTATGCTGGACGCCGACACCATGGCAGAACCGAAGGAGGATGCCCAGCGGATTTATTTTATTGCGAGAGAATGCGCAAAGAAAGGATAAAGTAAGAGAAATTATGGCAGATTATATTGTGAGAGCTGAGGCGGCGGAGGGACAGATACGGGCTTTCGCCGTAACCTCCCGGGAGATGACGGAGACGGCGAGAATCAATCAGAACAGCAGCCCGGTGGTGACGGCGGCGGTGGGCAGAATGCTTTCGGCGGCGGCCATGATGGGTGTGATGATGAAGGGAGAGCGGGATCTCCTGACTTTGCAGATTCAGGGAGACGGTCCCATGCGTGGGGTAACGGTAACCGCGGATTCTTCGGGAAGGGTCAAGGGATTCGCCAATGTACCCGGCGCCATGCTGCCCCCGAACGCCCTCGGGAAGCTGGATGTGGGAGGGGCCATCGGACATGGCGTGCTCCGGGTTATCCGGGATATGGGCATGAAGGAACCCTACGTGGGTACCGTGGAGCTGCAGACCGGAGAGATCGCCGAGGATCTGACCTACTATTTTGCGGCCAGTGAGCAGACGCCGTCCACTGTGGGACTGGGTGTTCTGATGAACAAAAACAATACGGTAAACTTTGCCGGCGGATTTATCGTCCAGCTCATGCCGGAGGTTACCGACGAGATCATCTCCCTTCTGGAGGAGAATCTGAAGGATCTTCCCTCGGTAACCGGAATGCTCTCCTCGGGCATGACGCCGGAGGATATGCTGCGCAGGGTGCTTCGGGGTCTTGAGGTTACGATTCTGGAGACCCGGGAGACCGGCTATTTCTGCGACTGTTCCAGAGAGCGGGTGGAGAGAAGCCTCAGGAGCCTCGGGGAGAAGGAACTGGAGGACATGATCGCCGACGGGAAGACCATCGAGGTCAAGTGCCAGTTCTGTGACAAGGCCCATTATTTTACCGTGGAAGAGCTGAGGGAACTGCTGGAGAGCAGAGACGGAAAGTAGAGACGAAAAGAAGCGATAAGAAGCAGAGACGGAGAGTGGATCATGAGAGACGGATTTATCAAGGCGGCGGCGGTAACGCCGAAGGTCAAAGTGGCGGATGTGGCTTTCAATACGGAGCAGATTCTGTGTGAGATGGAACACGCGGCAGAGGAGGGGGCGGCGGTTATCGTCTTCCCGGAACTGTGCATTACCGGATACAGCTGCAGAGATCTGTTCCTGCAGGAGAGTCTTTTGCGGGAGGCGGTTCTGGCTCTTCTTCAGATTGCGGAGAAGACCAGGGACATCAACGCCATTGTCTTTGTGGGGCTGCCCTATGTCCACAACGGAAAACTCTACAATGTGGCGGCGGCGATTAGCCGGGGGCAGATCCTGGGTCTGGTGCCCAAGACTTATCTGCCAAATTATCAGGAGTTTTATGAGGCGAGACAGTTTACCCCGGGGATGAGGGCTTTGGAGCAGACGGTCGTTGCTCCCGGAGTGGAGACCTGGATCGGCACGGCACAGCTCTTTTCCTGTCCCCAGGCCGCAGGTCTTGTGATCGGTGTGGAGATCTGCGAGGATCTCTGGACGCCGGATCCGCCTGGAACGGCTCACTGCCTCCGGGGGGCCAATGTGCTGGTCAACCTCTCCGCCAGCGACGAAGCCACCGGCAAGCAGGACTACCGGCGCCAGCTGGTGGCGAGCCAGTCCGCCCGGCTTTACTGCGGTTATGTGTACGCCAGCGCCGGGGAGGGAGAGTCCACTCAGGATGTGGTGTATTCCGGACACAACATGATTGCCGAGGGAGGACGTATTTTAAAGAGCAGCGGGATTTTCTCCGAGGGGATCACAATCTCCGAGATTGACGTGGCCTATCTGAATACAAGAAGAAGGAATATGAATACT
>CASECT010000139.1 GCA_949286525.1 uncultured Eubacteriales bacterium
GACAGAAGGAGTAGGGAAGAGATGTCTTATACGGCATTGTACAGAAAATTCCGCCCCAGAGAGTTTGAGGACGTCAAGGGGCAGGATCATATTGTTACCACACTGAAAAATCAGATCCGGACGGACCGGATCGGACATGCCTACCTTTTTACCGGGACACGGGGAACAGGAAAGACGACGGTGGCGAAAATTTTTGCCCGTGCCGTCAATTGCGAGCAACCCGTGGACGGCAGTCCCTGCGGAGTGTGTGAATCCTGCCGCAGGATCGCCGAGGGCACGTCCATGAACGTGATTGAGATAGACGCCGCTTCCAACAACGGCGTCTCCAACATCCGGGATATTATCGAGGAGGTGGCCTACGCCCCCACCGAGGGAAAATACAAGGTCTACATTATAGACGAGGTGCACATGCTCTCCGTAGGAGCTTTCAACGCTTTGCTCAAGACGCTGGAGGAGCCGCCTGCCTATGTGATTTTTATTCTGGCGACCACGGAGGTCCACAAGATTCCCATTACAATCCTTTCACGCTGCCAGAGGTACGATTTCCACCGGATTTCTATTGATACCATCGCGGCCCGGCTCCGGGAGCTGATGGATCAGGAGCAGGTGGACGTGGAGGAGCGGGCGCTGCGCTATATCGCCAAGGCCGCGGACGGCTCCATGCGCGACGCTCTGAGTCTGTTGGATCAGTGTATCGCCTTTTATCTGGGGGAGACGCTGACTTACGACAATGTGCTGAACGTTCTGGGGGCGGTGGACACCGAGGTGTTCGGGCGTCTGTTAAACTGCCTGCTGGCGGAGGATGTGAACGGCTGCATTTCCCTTCTGGAGGAGATGGTGGTGGAAGGCCGGGATCTCGGTCAGTTTGTGACAGATGTTACCTGGTATCTGAGGAACCTGCTGTTGGTCAAGGCGGGGGAGCAGATGGAGGATGTGCTGGAGGTCTCCGGCGACCAGCTGGCGGTTCTGCAGGAGCAGGCCGAGCGGATGAATGATACGGTGCTGATGCGCTACATCCGGATTTTCTCTGATCTGGCCAGCCAGCTGCGCTATGCCGCCGGTAAGAGGGTGCTGGTGGAGATTGCCCTGATCAAGCTCTGCCGCCCGCAGATGGAGGAGGATTATTCCGCTCTGGTACAACGGGTGGACTCTGTGGAGCATCGCCTCCAGGAGGGGATTCCCGTTACGGTTTCCCAGAACAAAGGCGCAGGCGGGACCGACGGCGGCGCAGACGGGACGGCAGCCGGAGAGACAAAGAAAAAGAAGGAACTCCCGGAGGCTGTGCCGGAGGAGATCGCCCAGGTGGCCAGGGAGTGGCCCCGGATTCTGGGACAGACCACAGGACTTCTGCACACCACCCTTGGCAAGGCCATGGTTACGGTTTCGGACAATCAGGAGCTTTTGCTGGTATTTTCCGAGCCGCCGGGCAGCAAGGACTGTTCCGGCGACATTCTCCAAAACACCGGAGCGCTGGATGAGCTGAAAGGGATTCTGGAGGAACATGTGGGGAAAAAGGTCCCCGTAAAAGTGGAGATCAACCGCAGCGGCGAGAACAGCCGCCAGCTGTATACCGACGCGGTGGATTACTTTGCCAGGACGGCACATATCGATATAGAAGAGGAAGATTTCTGACAGGAGGATAAGATTATGGCAAGAAGAGGCGGATTTCCGGGTGGAGGCATGCCCGGTAACATGGGAAACCTCATGAAACAGGCGCAAAAGATGCAGCGCCAGATGGAAGAGGCCCAGAAGGAACTGGAGGAGAAGGAAGTGACGGCCACAGCCGGAGGAGGCGCAGTGGAAGTGACGGTTTCCGGCAGGAAGGAGATCACGAAGGTAAAACTTTCCGAGGAAGTGGTGGATCCCGATGACATTGAGATGCTGGAGGATCTGATCATGGCGGCCACCAATGAGGCGCTTCGCCAGATGGAGGAGATGGCGCAGTCCTCCATGGCAAAAATTACCGGCGGTCTGGGAGGAGGACTTCCCTTCTAAGGGAGGCGGATCATGGAATACTACAGCAAACAGATCAGCCGCCTGATCTCCGAGCTCTCCACACTGCCGGGTATCGGGGCGAAATCCGCCCAGCGGCTGGCCTTCCATATTCTGCACATGCCCCAGGAGGAAGTGGAACGTCTCTCCGAGGCCATGGTGGATGCCCGCAAAAACGTCCATTACTGCAAGGAGTGCTTTACGCTGACGGACAGTGAACTCTGCCCCATCTGCAGCAATCCCCGGCGGAGTCATAAGCAGATTATGGTGGTGGAGGATACCAGAGATTTGGCGGCTTACGAGAAAACCGGAAAGTACGAAGGAGTGTACCATGTGCTCCACGGCGCCATCTCTCCGATGCAGGGCATCGGTCCCGGAGACATCAAGCTCAAGGAACTGATGCAGCGGCTCGCCAGGGAGGATGTGGAGGAAGTGATCATTGCCACCAATTCCAGCCTGGAGGGGGAGACCACGGCCATGTACATCAGCAAGCTGATCAAGCCCACCGGGATCAAGGTAACCAGGATCGCCAGCGGCGTTCCCGTGGGCGGCGATCTGGAGTACATCGATGAGGTAACGCTGTTGCGCGCCCTGGAAGGGCGGACGGAGCTTTAGCGGCGGAATATGTTTTCCCCTGACAAAGAGAGGGGATTTTCAGAAAAGCAGGACAAAAAGTTCTGCTTTTTTTATTCCCTTCCATGCTTCAACATTTTTCGCGGGACGGGTGTGGTAGCATGGCTCTATGTAAGCACATGGTTTTGCGTCGGTGTACAAAGGCGTGTTGCCCCTTGTATACCGACGTTTAC
The DNA here is from genome assembly GCA_949286525.1 of uncultured Eubacteriales bacterium. Lineage (GTDB taxonomy): Bacteria > Bacillota > Clostridia > Lachnospirales > Lachnospiraceae > Pullilachnospira_A. The sequence continues at coordinate 2,799 of CASECT010000139.1, forward strand.
CGGCAAAAAAGGTAAGACAGAGAAAGGCGCCATTTGTCAGGGCGCCGCGGGAGGCGCGTATGATAGAGATTACCCGTGCGCCAGAGGAGAGCAGAGAGAATCTGCGGAAGATACCAAGGAATATCCGTCAGATCGGAAATACCACCGGTTACGGAAAGATTTATATGGAAGATATGGTTTACCAGTTCCTGTCCGAGGGAGGCATCGAAGAGGGACAGCATCTGACAACCTATTTGCTTCTGGGAGAGGATTTTTATCAGAAGGAGGAGCAGTATCTGTTCATTCAGGGAGCCCTGGAGCTGGAAAATATGACTTATAGCCGGGATTTTCCTGTTTTTTCGGAGGAGATATGGAGCGATATTTATAAGGGGATGCGCAAGTATTTCCAGGATGAAAAGATCCTGGGATGGGCCATCAACCGAAAAGGGGGAAGGCTGGACTACTGCGGGGAGATGGAAGCCGTCTGCCGCCGGCATTTTCATGGGGAAAATCAGATGGTGCTGTTCTTTGACACCGCTGATGACGACGAGATGATCTATCTTTACCACGGCGGCCGATATATCCGGAAGGAAGGGTACCATATCTATTATGAGAAAAATACCGGACTGGCGGAGTATCTGACGGATTATCATCGGAGAAAGGAGCAGCTGGCGCTGCGGAGAAAACGGGAACTGAAACTCCGTCAGCAGCAGGAGTTGGAGAAGAGCGAGGCGGCAGCCGGCGGGATAAGATCTTTTGCGGATACCGGAGAGGGATTTCCGGTATCCGACAAAGAGAGGGAATTTCCGAGGAGGCATTCCGGGGAGGAGGCGCTGAGAAATCAGGCAAGCCTGGAACTGGAGAAAAAGTTTTATGAAACTTCCGAGGAAGAGAGTCTGGACGGAATTACCTTCCGGCAGCGGCGAAAAGCCCGTCAGGAAAGGGAGAAGGCGGGAGGACACAGCCGATCAGCAGTGACGCCGGGAAGAACAGCCGGCTGGGAGGAAGACCCGGTATCCCGCTATCGGGATTTTCTGCGGGACAAGGAGCGCCGTCCTGCGCGGGCAAAATCCAGAGCGCTGGCGTCGGTGGCGGCGCTGGTGCTGATCATTTTGGGGGCTTTTGTGATTCAGAACTATATGCAGATGGCGGATATGGAGGATACGGTGGACGCCATCGCCCAACAGCAGGCCCGGGAGGACGTGCTGGAAACCATCAGCGGTACAGCGGGAGATCTGGCAGGGAGTGGAACAGACACTGCGAACCAGCCGGCGGAAGGAGGAGGGGACACCGGGCAATCCGGAGCCGATACTTCACAGAGTACCGCGGCGGCGGATGCCTCCGCTCAGGGGACGGACCAGAGCGCCGGAGGGACGGACGCAGCCGCCCAAAACGGCGCTGGGGGAACAGATCAGGGGACCGGGACAGACACGGCCGCCCAGACTGCACAGACCAACGAGTACCTTGCCCAGGGATACTATATTGTACAGCAGGGCGATAAACTGTTGGATATCAGCAGGAAAGTTTATGGAAATGACAATATGGTGGCGGCCATCTGCGAGGCCAACGGGATTACCAATATTGATCATATTCAGGTGGGCGATCGGCTGCAGCTTCCGAATCCCTGAGGGTGGCGTTATATCTGAACGACAGCGTCTTTGGCAGTCCCTTCGGCGAGGGAGTCATAGTTGGACGAGGAGGCGAGCCGCGGATCTGCGTCCTCGAACTGCTTTACTTTGGTCAGCAGAAATTTGTGACGCATTTGAGCGGCTTTTACCTGATAAATATAGTAATCAATCAGATCGGGATCGGTCATGTACTCCAGATTGGAGTATGCACTGGCCAGTTCCGATCTTGTTTTGTACAGATCCTTTAAAAGCAGAGTGTATTGCGGATCTGTCTTTTGCGTTTTTGAAAATAGCTTGATCAATGCTGTGCGCCTCCCTTTGGAAAAAGATGTTCTTTTTAGTAATTATAAGCAATATGCCCAATTTTATACGGGAAAAGAGATGTCTTACCGGCAAAATCCCGTTGGGCAAGTTTGGCATTATGCAATATGACGAAGAAAAAGATTATTTTTGTTAAAAAGTAATGAACTGAAAACTTTCCTGAAACTTCATGGACTTTTGCTGCCAGGCCTTTTATAATACTTCCATGGAGCGAGGTGATGCGGATGATTGCAGAATACATGGCGTCCGGATTGCTGGCGGCGGGGCTGCTAACGGACCTTCTGAGGCGCAGAGTTCCGAATCAGCTGGTGTTGCTGGGACTGATTACCGGATGCTATCTGTGTATCTGCAGAGATGGCATTCCGATGGGAATTTCACTTTTTTTAAAAGATGCATTCTGGCCGACCCTTTTATTGTTTCCATTCTATCTTCTGGGAGCAATCGGAGCCGGGGATGTAAAGCTTATTTCAGCGCTGTCAGCGATGACAGGAGGGGACCGAATCAAAGATCTGATTTTGATATCTTTTCTTACAGGAGCGTTATTTGCTCTCATTCGACTTATCAGAGAGAGACAGCTTTTCTTCAGAAGCGGCAAAATTTTTGCCCATCTTGTACATTGTATCTTGTCTCGTAAAATTTCCAAATATGAAACATGTAAAGAATCGAAAATGTGTGTGCCGTTTACCGTCTGCATCTGGATTGCTTACTTTCTATTGAGTTTCTGGAGGTGACAGTTTGAAAAAAGAAAACATTGTCGTCTGTGATGAGGACGAAGCTTATGTGGAGGCATTCTGCGCCTATCTGGCGGGACAGCTGAAGGATCTGGAGATCTGTTCCTTCACGGAGAAGGAGGCCTTCCTCGAGGATGAAAAATCCTATGATCTCGGAATTCTGTCGAGAGAATTTCTGGAAGTATCGGAATTTGCCTGTAAAGACAACATGGCGGAGAAGATGTATCTCTGTGATGAGGAGATTGCGCCGGAATACGAACATCTGCCCATGATTTACAAGTATCAGTCCATGGATATTGTGGTAGAGATGCTGTTGCGGCGCAGGAGGAAAAAGATGCTGCTGCAGCCGCCGGGAGATGGAAAGGCCGGCGGGAGGATGATCGGGATTTTTTCTCCCATCTCCCACGAGCTTCAGCTGCCCTATGCTCTGGCAGTCTGCCAGATCTGCAGGGAGCAGGGGAGCGTGCTGTTTCTGGACCTGGAGGAGTTTGGTGTTCTTCCCGAATTTCTTGAAATTCAGGGGGGAGAGGAGAGCAGAACCATCCTGGATCTACTGTATCTTCTGGAGGGAGAGAATCAGCGACAGGCGGATTTTAAGAGTCATGTCCGCCAGTATATGGGGATCGATTACGTTCTGCCCTTTGCGGACCCGGAGGAGATGGGAAAGATCCTGCCGAGGCAGTGGCAGAGATTGTTTGCGGCGGCGCTGGGAGCGGGCTATGACACCGTTGTGGTGCTGTTCGGCCGCGTCTGCCAGGGTTTCTGGGAGCTTGGCGGGCTCTGCCAAGAGTTTCTGGTGCTGAGCAAACCGGGAGATTACTACCAGAGGAGCCTGCGCAGCTTTATGGGACAGGCCAAAGGATTGCTCGGGGGATCGTCTCTTCGGCTGATGCAGCTTCCCATGTCCGCTGCAAGCCTGACAGAGGGAACGTATCGCCTGGAGGAACTGGTTCAGGGGAATCTGGGGCTGTATGTGCGCAGACAGATGGAGGATCAGCTGCAGCTGGGGTACTCCCAGCGGGATTCGCCGAAGGCGCCGCAAAAACGGGTGGAGCGTCTGAATACAGTCCGACGGGGAAATGCTTATGGAGCAGGATGAGGAGATTGTCCGTGGCCGTGTGCTGGAGCGGATGGATCTCTCAAAAGAATTGACAGACGAACAGATTCTGGAAGTCATCCGAGAGGAAATCTGTCGTTACGCCAACTATCATTCTATGGGGATCGCCAGGAGAATGCAGATGCAGAGAAACATTTTCCACTCTCTGCGGCGGCTGGATGTGCTGCAGGAACTGCTGGAAGACGATACTGTGACGGAGATCATGGTCAACGGTCCGAAAAACATCTATGTGGAGCGGGAAGGAAGACTGTTTTCCACAGATCTGGAATTTGCCTCTGAGGAGCGGCTCCAGGATGTGGTGCAGAAGATCGCTGCGGACCAGAACAAGGTGGTCAACCAGTCTTCTCCCATTGTGGATACCCGTCTGCAGGACGGCTCCAGGGTCAATATCGTGTTGCCGCCGGTGGCGGTGGATGGCGTGGCCATGTCCATTCGGAAATTTTCCGGAAATCCGCTGACCATGGACCGGCTGGTGGAGACAGCGGCATTGTCGGCGGAACTGCGGGATTTTCTCAGGGTTATGGTAGAGGCCGGGTACAACATTTTCATATCCGGCGGAACCGGCTGCGGGAAGACTACGTTTCTGAATGCGCTGGCGGAATACATTCCGCCGGAGGAACGGGTGGTTACCATCGAGGACTCCGCGGAACTGCAGCTTTGTCAGGTAAAGCATCTGGTTCGTCTGGAGGCGAGAAATGCCAATCTGGAGGGGCGGCTGGAGATCTCCATACGGGATCTGGTGCGCACGTCGCTGCGGATGCGGCCGGACCGTATTATTGTAGGAGAATGCCGCGGACCGGAAGCTCTGGAGGTACTCCAGGCCTTTCATACCGGCCACGACGGGAGCTTTTCCACCGGCCATGCCAACAGTACAGAGGATATGCTATCCCGGCTGGAGACGATGGTGTTGATGGGGAGCGATATGCCCCTTCTGGCAGTCCGGCAGCAGATTGCCTCCGGTATCGATCTGATAGTGCATCTGGGAAGGCTGCGGGATAAAAGCCGCAGGGTACTGGAAGTATCGGAGGTTCTGGGCATGCAGAATGGGGAGATTCGGACGCAGAAACTTTATGCCTTTTGTGAGAAAGGAGAAGAGAGGGGGATGATTACGGGAATATGGGAGAGAAGAAACGAACTCTGCCGCAGAGGGAAACTGGAACAGCGGGGATTGTGTCTGTCTTCCAGGGGGCTCTGATTACGGCTGCCTGCAGCTGGATCTTTTACGATTCTTTCTGGGGGATGGCGTGGTTGATTTTTATTGTTCCATTCTGGTGCTGGCTTATGGCAAGACAGAGGAGGGAGAAGAGGAGAAATCGCATACAACAGGAGAGCAAGGAACTTCTGCAGATGCTTTCCACATCGCTGCAGGCGGGTTATTCGGTGGAGCGGGCTTTCTGTGAGGCGGAGCGGGAACTGGAGACCATCTATGGCGGAGAAAGTCTGCTGCTTTCGGAACTGCGTAAGATGAATCGCCTTGTAAAAGTCAGCCGTCCGGTGGAGGATGCTTTTCTGGATCTGGCGGCAGAGACCGGATTAGATGAGATGATCAGTCTCGGTTACATTTTCCAGCAGGCAAAGAGAACCGGAGGCGATTATGGAAGGATCATGCAGGATACGGCCCGAAAACTGGAGGAAAAACTGCGGACGACCCAGGAGATTGCCGCCATGACAGCCCAGAAACAGCTGGAACTGCGGATTATGTGTCTGATGCCGGTACTGATTCTGGTGTATGTGCGCTGTACGTCCTTTGACTTTATTGCGCCGCTTTATCACAATCTGGCAGGTGTACTGGTTATGACAGTATGTATGATTTTTTACGGTTCCATGATTCTGCTGGGAGATCGGCTGGTACAGATCAATGTGTAGGGAGGAGTGAGAGGTTTGCTGTTCTGTCTGTTGATGATGGGGATGACAGTGGCGGCCAGCCATATATTGAGGCGGAGAAAGCGGCCATTGCCGTCAAAGGTGGTAAGGATTGTGGCCGTTGTGCAGTGTCTCGGCCTGCTGCTGTGCCTGCTGGATCAGCCGGGGCGGCAGGGTAACCGGGTCGAAAGACCGGAAGTGGGGGAGGGAGAGCGCACGGAGACCTGGGAGGTGTCGGGAGATGGTTACAGTGAGAAGATTGCCATGGAGATTGCGGAGCGGGAGCCCTCCGGGGAGGAGGCAAATGCCCTGTTTTCAGAGGCCATAGAGGAGATTGACCGGAGCTTTCCCGGGGAGAACGAAAGCCTGGATTGTGTGACGGAGAAGGTAAATGTCCGAAATACCTATGCGGACGGTCTTGTGGAGGCGTCCTGGAGCTTTGATCCCTCCGGCTTGGTTGCTTCTGACGGAACGCTGCAGTGGGAGGAGATCGGGGAAAATACGTTGGTGCAGGCGGAGGCTCTGCTCACTTTGGGAAGCCGGGAGAATCGATATTCTTTCACTTTTCAGATCTGTCTTCCCGAGGCGGACACGCCGGAAGGATTTTCCTACTATGTAAACAGGGCGGCGCGTCGGGCGCAGGAGACTTCTCTATCCGAGGAATCGATCGAACTCCCGGAAGAGGCGCAGGGGATGGCGCTTTCATGGAAGCGGATTTCTGAGAGCCGGGGAGAGCAAATCGCCCTGTTGGGGTCTGCTGCCGGAGTGGCCCTCCTCCTGGCCGGACGGGAGGAAGCGAGGCGAAGAGAGAAAAGGCGGCAGCAGGAAAAGAGAAGGGATTACCCGGAGATTGTCAGCAGTCTGTCTCTGTTTCTGGGGGCAGGATTCAGTCTGCATGCCTCTCTGGGCCGCATGGGAGAACAGTATCTTATGCGGCAGGAAAAGCATCCGGGGTATCGGAGAGAGGGAATGGAGGAAGTCCTGATGACTTACCGGGAGATGGAGGACGGCATGGGAGAACTGGAGGCGCTGCGCCGTTTCGGGGAGAGAAATTCTCTTCGGGAATACCGAAAGCTGGCCCTTCTGCTGGAACAGAATCTTCGCAAGGGAACCCGGGAGCTTCTGGCAATGCTGGAGCGGGAGGAACTGCTTGCCTTTGAACTGAGACAGACTCTGGCAAAAAAGGCTGGCGAGGAGGCGTCTACGAGACTGCTTTTGCCCATGATCGGACTATTGGGGATCGTGATGGCGATTCTTCTGATACCGGCCATGATGACAATGAACGGATCATGATGATGCGAACAGATGATATCGCGCAGGAAGGAGGAGTAGAAAATGTCAATAGTAAAAAATTTTCTGATGGAAGAGGATGGCGTCGGTGTGGTAGAGGTAATTCTGATTCTGGTGGTGCTGATCGGGCTGGTTATCATTTTCAAGGAGCAGCTGACGGATCTGGTGGAAGATATCTTCGATACCATCACGAAGGAAGCAGGGAGAGTGTGATGGGAGAGCGTTTATCCCAGGGAGTATCTGCGGATTTTTTCGCAAAGACTGACCTTGCTGGAAGCATCAGCGTTTTTTTCGCCCTGCTTCTTCCGCTGGTCTGCTCCCTGTTCTTTAGTATGCTGGAGGTAACCCGCATCCGGGGTCTGGACGTGAACAGTCGGCAGCTGGCGCTTCAGATGCTGGAAAATACCTTTTCGGAGTATCAGCCCCTTTTGTGGCAGCAGTACGGCATTCTTGCCCTGGATATGGGATATGCCTCCGGGGAGGGCGACAGTGAAAAAGTCGCTGAGAGGATGCTGGAGTTTGGCACCTGGTATGCTCAGGCAGTGGGAACAGAGGGACAGGAGCGGTTTCTGGCCCTGACAGTGGGCGGATGTGAGATTACATCCTATGAACTTCTGACCGATAACGGGGCAGCGGCGCTGATTCGTCAGGGTGCCCGGACTACCGGGGAGGATACCGCTCTGGACGCCATTCGGCAGTGGATCGGGCGGGCGGAGGAGACATCGGAGGCCCAGAGCAGCGATCTGGATATCGGCGGATTGGTGGATCAGGGAAGGGAAGCTTTGGACCGGGCGAGGGAGCAGCAAGCTGCTGAGGAAACTTCAGAGTTGGAACAGCTGCCGGACAAGATACAACCGGAGGAGGCCCAGATGACAGAGGGAAGGCTGCCCGAGGACAATCCCTTCGATCTGTTTCGGGAATGGGAGGAAAAGGGTCTTCTTGCCCTTGTCATGGATCCGGGGCGCTTGCTGTCGGAGGCAGCAGTAAATCCGGGCGAGATGGTGTCGGGCCGTGATCTGTCCAAAGGTACGGCGCAGACCTCGGAAAACACCACACTGGTGGAGCGTGTGCTCTTTGGCCAGTATCTTCTGAAGCGATTTTCCACTTACCGGCAGGAAGAGAGCGGGGAGAGCGGAGCAGGCCTGCGCTATCAGGTGGAGCATGTGATCGGCGGAAAGGGATCAGATCGGGAGAATCTGGAGGCGGTTGTCGCAAGGATTCTTCTGCTGCGGGAAGTGCAGAATGTCATTTCTATTGCCTCAGACAGCAAAAAGATGGGGCAGGCGCTGGAGGCGGCCACAGCCCTGGCGGGGTTTACCGGAAATCCGGCGATTATCCAGCTCGTGCAGGCTGCTGTCGTGGGGGTCTGGGCTTTTGTGGAGAGTGTGCTGGATATCCGCCTGCTTCTGGAGGGAGGGAAGGTGCCTGTCGTCAAGAATGCGGCCCAGTGGACCAGTGATCTCTTTCGCCTGGGACAGTATGTCTCGCCGGAGGTAAGGGCGAAGGACGGAGGCGAAGGGATATGCTATGAGGATTATCTTCGAGGAATGCTGGCTGTACTGCCCTCGGAGGAGCTGGGACTTCGTGCCTGTGACGTGCTGGAAAGTACCCTTCGCGGCAGCGATGTCTATGCCATGGCGCGGCTGGATGAAATGATGGTATCCGCGGAGGCTGTCTGTGCCAGTCAGGGGGAACCGGTGTTTTTCAGCCTGATTTCCCTGAAACCGAAAAATATTCCATCCTACAGTTTTACGCAGGAGGTCAGCCTGGCCTACTGAGCGCAGTGTCCCGGAAAATTTCGCAGGGCAGAGTATCCTGCGAAGTCCATTGCGGACATAGACAAAAAGAAAGGAGGTGTGTGAGGGTGTCTCTTTTTCGAGGGATTTCCTGCTGGATGACAGGGAATCAAAATCTTCAAAAGCAATGCACAAATAAAATCATATCAGACAAAGGTCATATTCATTATACTTCTAAAATCTCTCTTCTTAAAATCCGGCGCGAACGGAGGAAACGCGCTCTTCTCAAACCAACTCAAAAAGAGGCACCCTCATGCACCGCCCTGTTTTTCGGAGCGAGTTATACGGTGGAGGCCGCTGTCGTGCTGCCGTTGTTTCTGGGAGCGCTGGTTTTACTCCTGTTTTTCTTCCGGGTCATGAGTGTTCAATGGGGAATACAGAGGGCGCTGGAGGATACCAGCCGACTGCTGGCGGTCACGGCCGACGGCAGTTTGGAGCATTCGGCGGAGCATGGGGAGAGAGATCTGTCCGGGGTAGCGGTGGCAGGGATCCTTTTGGGCATCCGGGAGTATCATGTGCCGGTCTCCTATATTCGAGGAGGGATGTTGGGTATCGATTTGACGGATTCTTCCCTGGAGGGAAATTATGTGGATCTGCGGGCCAGATATACGGTGGAATTCCCGCTGAAATTTTTCGGGGATCTGCGGTGGGAGATTACCCAGTCCGCCAGAAACCGCAAATGGGTTGGATATGATCCGACAGAGGACCGCTGGGATGGGAGGTATGTCTACGTGACAGCTTATGGCAGCGTTTATCACGCAACGGTAAGCTGCTCCTATCTGAATCCGTCAATTCACAGCGTGGATATCTCGGCGGTAGGGGAGCGACGGAACCAGGACGGCAGCCGATATCAGCAATGCGGAGAATGCGCCGGGCGTACAGGTACAGGTTCCGGCGTCTATATTACCGATTACGGAACTGCCTATCACAAAACTCTGGATTGCAGTGGCTTGAAGAGAACAGTTTACCGGGTGGCCTATGAGGATGTTGGGGGTTATGCGCCCTGTCAAAAATGCGCGAAGGGAAACGGGGAGATGGATGATGAGTGAAAAGCTGATGCTGGCAGTTCTTCTGGTAATGTTTGGCCTGTGCGCGCTTCAGGATTGGAGGAGACGGGAAATCTCTGTGGCTGTGGTGGCGGTTTTTGGCGCCTTCGGCTTGGCCCTCGGAATCGCGGTAACGGAGAGAACGATATGGGAGATTCTGCTCGGGATGCTTCCCGGGGGAGTGTTGGCGGCCCTGTCCTGGGGAAGCCGAGGGCAGATCGGTATGGGGGACGGATGCCTGATTCTGGCCGCGGGATGTTATCTGGGATTCTGGAAGACGCTGGGAGTTTTCCTCATGGCCAGCCTGTTGACAGGAATGGCAGGAGCTGCGCTCCTTCTCTTTTTCGGGGGAAAGAAAAGCGATCGGCTGCCCTTTGCGCCTTTTCTGCTGGTTGCCTATGTCTTTTGGCTGGCAATGGTCTGAGAGGAGGAAATGAGATGACGGAGAGACTTCACACAGGGAGGAAATGCAAGCACCGGCTTTCGAAGAGATGGCTTCCGGCCAGCTATACGGTGGAGGCATCCTGGATTATGGCGATTTCTATGGGGATTCTGCTCTTTGCGATTCTCTGCGGATATGAACTGTTTGAAGAAACGCTGGGGGATGTGAGCCGGACAGGGCGGGAGATATCCTGCGTGGAACTGTTCCGTGCGGCGGCCGCCGGGAGAGATATCGCAGACTGAAGAAAGGGAAAAGAGCATGGAAATACAATACAGAAGAAATTTTAGTGAGAGTTATATGATTGTGGAGGTGCCGGATGAGGCGGCGTCCTACGAGGAGCGTATGATGCGCAGAAATGAGATTCCCTTCCTGCTGTCTTTTCGAAGGATGAAGGTCAACGGAAAAGTGCAGCTCTGGTATGATATCACGGGAATGGAGTCCCTGCAGGATCGAATGAGACGGCAGGGGGTCTGCGCGAAGGGGCTGATGGAAGTGATCGAGTGTCTGAACGGGGCGTGCGAAGAGATGCGAAGATACCTGCTTTGGCAGGAACACATTTACCTGAGCCCGGACACTATATTTTTCGGATATGACGGAAAGATTCGACTCTGCTACTGCCCCGCGGGTTCGGGGGATCCCTTCGGGCAGATGCGGGAAGTGATGGAATTTGTGCTGACACTGGTGGAGGAGGATCAGGAGGAAACGGCGGAACTCTGTTACCGGCTTTATGACATCGTGCTTCAGGAGCACTACAGTTTCTCGCAGATGATGGAGTGCGTCAGGGATTTCTGTAAAGAGACACCGACAGAGGATGAGGAAGAAGAAATGGAAAAAGGAGAAGAAAGGGAGTCGGATATCCTGGAATCGTTTGGGAAAGAGTATATGGAGATTCCTCTGATGGAGGAGCGGCAGGAGCCATCCGGAAAGCGGGAGGGCCTTATGGAGGTGGTAAAGCGCGCCGGAGAGGAAATCGCGTCTCTGCGGAAGGTGGCGGCGCAGATTATCGCCGGGGAGCATCTGGACTTTGACGGGGAGGAGGGAGATGGGGATGCCCCCGGTAGCAGAAGGGATGAATTTACCTATGACAGGGGAAGGAATGGAAGGAAAGAGAGAGCAGGGGATTGATTTGTTCCTGCCGGATGGAGTAAAATCAACGGGAAGATATTATTCGCTGCAGGAGAAAGGAGTTTTGACATGAGAGACGATAACTGTATTTTCTGTAAGATTATCGCGGGGGAGATTCCCTCCAGAACGATTTATGAGGATGATGATTTCAAGGTTATTCTGGATGCGGGCCCTGCCAGCAGAGGACATGCCCTGATCCTCCCGAAGGAGCACGCGGCGGATCTTTTTGCCCTGTCCGATGAGACGGCGGCGAAGGTGCTTCCCCTGGCGAAAAAGGTGGCTGCCCGCATGGTGGAGGTTCTCGGCTGCGACGGTATCAACGTGCTGCAGAATAACGGGGAGGCTGCCGGGCAGACCGTGCGCCATTTCCATGTGCATCTGATTCCGAGATATGAAAATGAGCAGAATAAAAGCCTGCTCACTTGGGGGCAGGCTGATATTTCCGATGAGGAGATGGACGAGATCATGCGATCTCTTGTATGAGTTTCATGATCGCAGCCACGGCATCCTTCTGTCCGCTCTGTTCCATGGTGTGAATGTAGGAGGCGCGGTTTTCGTTTACCGTTTGGATGGCGTCAAAGAGCACCTCGGGGGTAAGGGTTTCCTCCTCGATGACGTAGGAGAAGCCCTGCCGCTCGAAGGATCTGGCGTTTAAAATCTGATCGCCCCGGCTGGCTCTGGCGGAGAGGGGGATCAGGATGTTCGGCTTGCGGAGGGCCAGAAGCTCACAGATGGAGTTGGCCCCGGCCCGGGAGATGACCAGATCCGCCGCCGCGAACAGATCGGCCAGGTTGTCGCTGATGTACTCGTACTGGGTATAACCTTGCCGGCTGGAAAGCGCCGGATCCAGGTTTCCCTTTCCGCAGAGATGGATGATCTGAAATTTCTCCAGCAGACGGTCCAGAGAATTGCGGACCGCGTTGTTGATGAAGACGGAGCCGATGCTGCCGCCGATGATCAGAAGCACCGGTTTATCCGCGGTAAAATGACAGAAATCCAGGGCAGCCAGACGGTTGCCGGTCAGCAGCTCTCTCCGGATCGGGGAACCGGTCAGTACGGCCTTGCCCTCCGGGAGATATCTCATAGTTTCCGGAAAGTTGCAGCAGATTTTGGAGGCTGCCGGAAAGGCCAGCTTGTTGGCGAGTCCCGGTGTCAGGTCGGACTCGTGGATGATGGCGGGAATCCCCAGGGTCTTTGCCGCGAAAATGACAGGGACAGAGACAAACCCCCCTTTGGAAAATACCAGACTGGGACGGATCCGCTGCAGAAGTTTTCTTGCCTGGAAAAAGCCCTTCATCACATGGAACGGGTCAGAAAAGTTTTTCAGGTCAAAGTAGCGCCGCAGCTTTCCGGATGAGATTCCGTAATAGGGAATATTCTGGGCTTTGATCAGACCCTTCTCGATTCCTTCGTAGGAGCCGATGTAATAGATCTCATACCCCTGTTCTTTCAGAGAGGGAAAAAGGGCGATGTTCGGGGTCACATGCCCGGCTGTCCCGCCGCCGGTCATCACAATTTTCTTCATAATATAAGGCTGCTCCTTTTTTTGCTTTATTATCTTTCTCTATCTTACCTTCCTTTGTGGAAATGTCAAGGAACATTCCTGCGAAAACGGTCGCAATTTGCGATGAAAAGTCCACTCCGGGGCCTTTTCGAAAAAGTCGATTCCATCTATAATAGTCAGGTAAACATAAATGGCTTTTTGCCGCATTTAAGTCAGGAGGTGGCTATGGAACAGCAAGTTTTGATAGCATACGCGATCCTACTGGCGATAAACACAGCTGTTTTTCTTCTGTGTGCAGTACAGATGATAAAATTCAGGCGGTTTTACCGGAATTTTAATCGCGTGGTAAACAATGTGCAGTCTTATCTGCATTATGTTATGGAGGATGATCCAAAAGAGCCGGAAACGAAAAGATGCCCTGGCGATACCGGCGGCGGATACAGCGATGAAATCGTGGAGCTGGACGATGAGATCCCGGACGTGGAGATTCTGCCAAGGAGAAAAAAACACGCCGCATACGGCGGACAAGCTTCCGGAGGGACTTACACCGCCATGTCCAGAGAGAAGAAGGAGGAAGTGTTAAACAGCGTTCTCGGGGAACTTTTTTCCTGAAGATGAGCGCGATTTTCAGGATTTTAATTTCAGAGAGATAAGCCTGCAAAAGAGCCCTGCCGGGAGTTTTCCGGAGGGCTCTTGACAAACAGGCGCCTCACTGTTATAATGCCGTCGTAATATTTTTGTAACATTTGTAACAAAAACTGCATAATTTACATATAATTGTAATATCATAAGATATAGGCATTATATGGATATGGAGGAAATTTTTTTATGACAGTTGATTTAAAGAAGCGTGGGGCCCAGAGCATGGCGGTACTTCTGCTGCTGACAGCAGTCGGATCCGTTGCTGCGGCCGAAGCGCAGCCCTTAAATCAGAAACTGGATTTGTCTGCGGGCAGAACAGCCGGAATTATCGGCATGCTCAATACCATGGAAGGGGAGGCTTTTAGCGGAGTTTCCATCGAGGACGCGGACGTGATCCTCGTGGCGGCGACCCAGGAGGCTGTTGCTCAGGCCCAGGCCTGGCAGGCGGATCCGTGGAATATGCGCCTGATGGCAAATGTATCCGAGTTTCTGTATGTGAGGGACGGGGCCGGCGATCAGTGCAACATCGTAGGGAAGATGTACCGCGGCGATGTGGCCGAGATTGTAGGTCACGAAAACGGCTGGACACAGATTACTTCCGGCAATGTAACCGGATATGTAAAGGACGAGTTCTGTGTGACCGGCCAGGAAGCCAGCCAGCTGGCAGCGGCGGTTTGCGAGACGAAGGCTACCGTGCAGACGGGAGGGCTTCGTATCCGCCGGGAGCCGAACGAGCAGGCGGAGATTCTGACAGCTGCGGCTCAGGGGCAGCAGCTCACAGTGGACACAGCTGCCGCGCAGACGGAGGGGTGGGTTGCTGTTAAGAGCGGCGACGTTACCGGATATGTCAGTGCCCAGTATGTTGAGGTGGCCGTGGAGTACGGTACCGCTATTACTATCGAGGAGGAGCAGGCTCTGATTGCGGCCCAAAAAGCGGCAGAGGAACAGGCGGCCCGGGAAGCGGCTGCGGCGCAGCAGAGCGCGAAGAGACAGCAGAACGCGGCTGTGGCGGCCAGTTATGATGATGTGACGCTTCTGGCGGCGCTGATTCAGTGTGAAGCCGGTTCCGAGCCTTACGAGGGCAAGGTAGCGGTAGGAGCCGTTGTGGTAAACCGTATGCGCAGCGGAAGCTATCCAGGTACGGTGCAGGGAGTGATTTACCAGAGCGGACAGTTTTCTCCTGTTTCCAGTGGAAAACTGGCGAGGGTGGCAGCCAGCGGCCCCAGCAGTTCCTGTATTCAGGCGGCTCAGGAGGCTTTGAGCGGTGTGGATAATACCGGCGGCGCCATGTTTTTCCGTCGGGCGGGGTCCCGATCCGGAGTGGTTATCGGAAACCATGTATTCTATTGACAGGAGAATTTTGCCGGACAGATCGGCGTGAGAACATGAGAGAGACTGCACTTTCAGGTAAGAAACCGGGGCGCGGTCTCTTTTTTTCCCTATTTTACGAGCGTTATCCGGGCATTTTTACATAGCCGCTTAAGGTTTCTTTAAGATTCTTTTCGTTGTTTTTTCCAGGGGAATATAGTAAGATAAAATCAGAAATGTCATTTTATCATATTCGCCGGTTTCGCTGAAGCCGAGGAGAGGGAGGAGAGTTTTTATGGTACGAATTATTGTATTGATCATCGTGCTGGTAATTGTTCTTTTGATTGTGGTTTCCAGCATCAAGATCGTTCCCCAGGCCCATGCCATGGTGGTGGAACGGCTTGGCGCATACCTGACCACATGGCCGGTGGGTCTGCATTTCAAGATTCCGTTTCTGGATCGGGTGGCCAGGAATGTCAATCTGAAGGAACAGGTGGTGGATTTCCCGCCTCAGCCGGTTATTACCAAGGATAACGTGACGATGCAGATTGACACGGTCGTCTATTACCAGATCACAGATCCCAAGCTGTACTGCTACGGTGTGGAGAATCCCATCATGGCCATCGAGAATCTGACGGCCACCACGCTGCGAAACATCATCGGCGATCTGGAACTGGATGAGACCCTGACTTCCCGGGAGACCATTAACACACAGATGCGGGCGGCGCTGGATGTAGCTACGGATCCCTGGGGTATCAAGGTAAACCGTGTGGAGCTGAAGAATATCGTGCCCCCGGCGGCGATCCGTGATGCCATGGAGAAACAGATGAAAGCGGAACGTGAAAGAAGAGAGGCGATCCTGATCGCCGAGGGCGAGAAAAAGTCTACGATTCTGGTGGCGGAAGGGAAGAAAGAATCCGCGATTCTGGATGCGGAGGCAGAGAAACAGGCCGCGATTCTCCGGGCGGAAGCCCAGAAGGAAGCCACTATCAAAGAGGCGGAAGGTCAGGCAGAGGCGATTCTGAAAGTCCAGCAGGCGAATGCGGATGGTTTGCGTTTCCTGAAAGAAGCCGCTGCGGATGACGCGGTTATCCAGTTGAAGAGCCTGGAAGCCTTTGCGAAGGCTGCGGACGGAAAAGCTACCAAGATCATTATTCCTTCGGAGATTCAGAGCCTTGCCGGACTGGTAAAATCTCTGACTGAGGTGGGAGCAGACGAGTAATTTCCCGGTGCCGGACGGAACTTGCCGGAAAAGAAATAAGATTTAGCGAGCGGGACTTTGCGTATGCAGAGTCCCGTTTGACATTTGGACCTGGCAGGAGTAATCTTTTAGGCGTCAGGGTGTTTTTTGCGTCGGTGTACAAAGGAACAGCGACGGGGCCTGGCGGTCGATAACAACAAAAATACAGGAGAAAAGAAGATGAATTTGGCAGGAAGAAACTTTTTGAAACTGAAGGACTACAGCCCGGAGGAGATACGGTATCTGATTGAGCTCTCCGCGCGGCTCAAGAAGGAGAAAAAGGAGGGGATTCCCCATGAGGTGCTCAAGGGAAAGAACATCGCGCTGATTTTTGAAAAGACCAGCACGAGAACCCGCTGTTCCTTTGAGGTGGCAGCCTATGATCTCGGCATGCATGTGACCTATCTGGATCCCTCCGGCTCCCAGATCGGCAAGAAGGAGAGTATCCGTGACACCGCGAGGGTGCTGGGCCGGATGTACGACGGTATCGAGTATCGGGGATACGGGCAGGAGATCGTGGAGGAACTGGCAAAGTACGCCGGAGTTCCGGTGTGGAACGGCTTGACCAACGAGTTCCATCCCACGCAGATGATTGCGGACATGCTGACTGTCTGGGAGAAATTCGGACGTCTGAAGGGCATCCGCTTTGTCTATATGGGAGATGCCAGATTTAATATGGGAAATTCCCTGATGGTTACCTGCGCGAAGCTGGGCATGGATTTCGTGGCCTGCACAAACAGGGAATATTTCCCGAATCAGGAGCTGGCGGATTACTGCCGCAAGGTGGCGGAGGAGACCGGCGGAAGCATCACGCTGACGGAGGACGTGGCAAAAGGATGCAAGGACGCGGATGTGATTTACACGGACGTGTGGGTGTCCATGGGAGAACCCGACGAGGTGTGGGAGAAACGGATCCACGATCTTCTGCCCTATCAGGTAAACGCGAAGGCATTTTCCTACGCGAAGGACTCCGCGATTTTCATGCATTGCCTGCCGGCTTTCCACGATCTTAACACCGGTATCGGAAAACAGATCCACGAGAAATTCGGCCTTTCGGAGATGGAGGTTACCGACGAGATCTTCGAGGGACCCCGGTCGGTAGTGTTTGACGAGGCGGAAAACCGTATGCATTCCATCAAGGCTGTGCTCTACGCGACGCTGCTGAAATAGAGCGGAGGCCGATGGCATGGAGATAAGGGAGCACTATTATCATTCGCTGGATTCCACCAACAATGAGGCAAAAAAACAGGCCGAAAATCACTGCCTGGAGGGGACGGTTATCTCCGCCGGACGACAGACGGCGGGGAGAGGCCGCCGGGGGCACGATTGGGAGACGCCTCAGGATGAGGCGATCGCGACGTCGATGGTTCTCTATCCCCGTGTTCCCCTGGAACGCCTCCCAGGGCTGACGCTCTTGGCGGCGGTGGCGGTGCGCAGGGCAGTCAGCGGTCTCTATGGCCTGGAGGGACAGATCAAGTGGCCGAATGATATTGTCTTGAAAAATAAGAAAATCTGTGGTATTTTAACGGAAATGTCCGTAAAGGATCAGCAGGCTGCCTATGTGGTTGTGGGGATCGGCGTCAATGTGCACAACCGTGGGTTTTCGGAGGAGCTGGCGGACAAGGCAACATCTATTGACCTGGAACTGCCGGATGGGAGGAAAGCCGACTGCGGCGCGTTGCGGAGAAAGATCTGGGAGGAGTTTGTATCCTGCTATGAGACTTTTGCGCGGGATCAGAACCTGGAATTTATCCGGAAAGAATATGACCGCTGGCTGGTAAACCGGGATCGGACAGTGCGGGTGCTGGACCCGGCGGGGCCCTGGGAGGGCATTGCCAGGGGGATCGGATCCGGCGGCGAACTTCTGGTGGAGACGGAGGAAGGCCTGCGGCCGGTGGATTCCGGCGAGGTTTCCGTGCGTGGACTGTACGGCTATGTCTGAGGAGGAAGAGATGTTTAGTGATGAGGTGGTGCTCTGCGGAGCCAGCGCCTACACAAAGAAATTCTATTTCAACGAGGATTTCGAGGCGCTGCCCCAGACAGTGAAGGATGAACTGAAGATACTGTGCGTCCTCTATACGGAGGATGTGGGCGGAACCCTGCAGATGGTTTTCGACGAGGAAGGACATCTTACGATGCGAACTGCCGCTGAGGAGGATGATCTTCTCTACGATGAGATCGGCAGTGTGCTGAAGATCAAGGAGATGCAGCGGGAGCAGGAGGAACTGTTCGAATCCCTGGAGATGTTTTACCGGGTGTTCTGTCTTGGGGAAGATGACGAGGAGGAATGAGAATGTTACTGGCAATCGATGTAGGAAATACCAATATTACCCTTGGAGTTTTTGACGGGGAGGATCTGATCGGGACTTTTCGGATTACCACGGGGATTGACCGCACGTCGGATGAGTTTGGCGTGGTTATCCGGGATATTCTCCGGTGCAACGACATCAGCCCGGACCGCAAGATTCAGGATGTGATTATCGCCAGCGTTGTGCCGAATGTCATGCATTCTCTGATCAGCGGCGTCATCAAATATTTCCATATTACGCCGGTCATTGTGGGACCGGGCATCCGCACCGGCATCAAGATTGTGACGGAGAATCCCAGGCAGATCGGAGCGGACCGGATCGTGGACGCGGCGGGAGCTTTTGAGCTGTACGGCGGCCCTGTTCTGGTACTGGATTTCGGCACCGCCACAACCTACGACCTGATCGACGCTGAGGGCGCTTTCATCTCCGGGGTTACGGCTCCGGGAATCCGCACATCCGCCAAGGCTCTCTGGGAGGATACGGCAAAGCTTCCGGAGATCGAGATTATGAAGCCGGCCAGCATTCTGGCGAAGGAGACCATCTCCTCCATGCAGGCGGGACTGGTTTACGGTCAGATCGGACAGACCGAGTATATCGTGAAGCACATGATCGAGGAGTCCGGGTATGGGAATGTGAAAGTGGTTGCCACCGGGGGTCTGGGAAGCATCATCGCCAAGGAGACGGACTGCATCGACGTCTATGACCCGAACCTGACACTCCAGGGAATGCGGTTTATCTACAACAAACAGAAACGGTCTTAAGAAGTGATGGAAAAGGTAATTCATCCCCTGAAGATAGGGGAAGTGCTGCTGGAAAACAATTTAATTCTCGCACCGATGGCAGGCGTGACAGACCTGCCATTTCGTGTGCTCTGCCACGAGCAGGGGGCGGGACTCATCTGTACGGAGATGGTAAGCGCCAAGGCCATCTATCACAACAACCGCAACACCGAGGAACTCCTGAGGATCGATGATCGGGAGGGCGCGGTTTCCTTTCAGCTTTTCGGATCCGATCCGGACTGCATCAGCCAGATGGCGCAGCGGATTGAGGACAGGCCTTTCGCCATTTTAGATATCAATATGGGCTGTCCCGTGCCGAAGGTGGTAAAAAACGGGGACGGTTCCGCGCTGATGAAGCAGCCGAAGCTGGTGGAGGAGATTGTGGACAGGACGGTAAGGGCCATTCGAAAGCCGGTTACGGTAAAGATCCGCAAGGGATTTGACGAACAGCATGTCAACGCGGTGGAGGTGGCGAAAGCCGCGGAGGCCGGAGGAGCATCCGCTGTAGCCGTCCACGGCAGGACAAGGGAACAGTATTACGCGGGAAAAGCGGACTGGGAGATCATCGCCGACGTGAAACGGGCGGTAAAGATCCCGGTCATCGGAAACGGAGACCTGACAAGCCCGGAGGATGTGGAGGCAATGGCGGCACAGACCGGCTGCGACGGATTTATGTTCGGCCGGGCGGCCCAGGGTAATCCCTGGATTTTTCGCCAGATTCTTCACTATTTCGAGACGGGAGAGCATCTGCCAAAACCTTCCCTGGAGGAGATGATTCCCATGATGCTGCGCCACGCCCGGATGGAGATCGAGTATAAGGGCGAAACGACAGCCATGCGGGAGATGCGCCGCCACGCGGCATGGTACACCGCCGGCTACCGCAATTCCTCGAAGCTGCGGGGAAGAATCCAGGAGGTGTGTTCCTACCGGGAACTGGAAGCGCTCTTCGAGAACTGTTGGGGTACAATAGATAGGTAACAAAATAGAAACAAGGATTCACCTTGATGTGATATATTGGAATTGTCCAGAAACCAATAGTCAGATCAAAAAGGAGAATCCTTGCATGTCGAGTTTATCACAGCCCAAATATCAGCGTCAACGTATTGTTAAATATGCCCAGAAGCATTCCGTAACAGAAACAGCTATCCGTTATAAGGTGAGCCGAAAAACAGTATATAAATGGCTTTCCCGATATGATGGAACAACAGCCAGTCTGGAGGATCGCAGCCACAGACCGAAAACATCGCCAAAAAGTCATACAGAGCTGGAACTTCGACAAATCCGGCGTCGTTTAAAAAAACATAAATGGACAGACCTGATTCTGGCATATCAGGAGTTGCTGGAAATCGACGGATATACGCGCAGTTACGGGGGATTCAAACGGGTCGCTGCCCGGTTGAAAGCCTTGAAACCGGTAAAAAAGAAGAAAAAGAAACGAAAGTGTAAGCCTTATCAGCGTGCAGATTACCCAGGACAGAAGATACAGATAGATGTGAAATATGTTCCTTCTTATTGCGTGGCAGATGGCAAGAAATACTATCAATATACAGCAGTAGATGAATGCAGCAGATGGACTTATCGGGAAATGTACGATGAACACAGCACCTATAGTTCCAAGGATTTTCTGTTGAAGCTAATTGAACATGCGCCCTTCCCAATCCGGGAAGTGCAGACAGACAATGGATCTGAATTCACGAATCGGCTTCTGGTCATTAAAAGTAAGCATTTAACGATGTTTGAGAAGGCACTTAAGGAGTTAGAGATCATATATCATCGAATCCAAATTGCAACACCCAGACATAATGGGAAAGTAGAGCGTCAGCACCGGACAGATGAAGAGCGGTTTTATAAACATATGCGGATGTATAGTCTGGAAGATGGACGAAAACAGCTGGCGGTGTATCAGAAAAAATCAAATAACTATATCAAGACCTGTCTTGGGATGAAAAGTCCGAATACGATTGTAAGAATGTATCAGGGAGTTATGTTTTAAAGCAGACAAGGGCGGCAGCAAAGGATGCTGCCGCCACAGACCAGTATATCAAAAAGAGAATGTCAAGGTCAGGTAGTATTCCCTGCGGGAATCTCCACCTTACCCTTGACATTCCTTATAGGGTGAAGTGTTACCAATCATTGACACCTATACAGGAACTGGAAGCGCTCTTCGAGAACCTTCTTGACAAAAAGGAGTAAATGTACTAACGTATCAGGGTGGTGCCGGTGCATATCGGCGCGGCTGGTTAAGAAAAAAGATATATACGGACAGACGAAGTCTGCAGGAAAGCGGAAGCACCGAAGGAGTAACACTCTCAGGTATCGGAGACGATGAGGACTGCAGGCGGATGTGACTCTGGAGAAGCTCAGAAGTGAGTGCCGAAGGTGCAAAGGCGGCGTTGCCGTTTAATCTCTCAGGCAAAAGGACGGAGAAAATTTACACAGGCAGGAGTCATATGGGGCTTTCTGCCTTTTTATTGCATAGGAACTGTCAGGAGCGTCTGTCGAAGGAAGGGAGACAAAGTTATGTGGGAAACAATCAATGAGGTGCTGGCTGCCATCGACGATTTCGTGTGGGGTGTGCCGCTGATTGTGCTGATTCTGTCAGGCGGACTGCTGCTGACGATTCGGACGGGGCTTCTGCAGGTCCGGCATCTTCCGCTGGCGCTGAAGTGGATGATCAAAAACGAGGAGGAAGGCGAGGGGGAAGTTACCTCCTTCGGCGCGCTGTGCACAGCCCTCTCGGCAACGATCGGAACAGGAAATATTGTTGGCGTGGCTACAGCCATCTGCGGCGGAGGCCCCGGAGCGGTATTCTGGATGGTGCTGGCCGCGTTTCTCGGAATGGCTACCAAATATTCCGAGGGGCTTCTGGCTGTCAAATATCGTACGGTGGATGAAAACAATCACGCCCTGGGCGGACCGTTCTACTACATAGAGCTGGGAATGGGAAAGAAGTTTAAATGGCTGGCGAAAATTTTCGCCTTCTTCGGCGTCTGCGTGGGACTGTTCGGCATCGGAACCTTTACCCAGGTCAACGGCATCGCCTCCGCGGTGCAGACATTCTTTGACCCGGAGAGCGCCAACACAGTGACGATTCCGGGAATCGGCACCTACTCCTGGGCGGTGGTGGTGGCTTCCCTGGTACTGGCCGTATGCGTGGCTCTGGTACTGATCGGAGGCATCAAGCGAATTTCCAATGTGGCGCAGGTTATTGTGCCGTTTATGGCAGTTTTCTATGTGTTGTTCTGTGTGATTCTGCTGCTTACTCACATTACGGAAGTGCCGGCAGCCATCGCGACTATCGTTCAGGGAGCTTTCAACCCGAGGGCGGTAACCGGCGGCGTGGTGGGAAGCATGATTGTCGCCATGCAGCAGGGTGTTGCCCGGGGAATTTTCTCCAACGAGTCGGGCCTGGGCTCCGCGCCGATCGCGGCCGCTGCTGCAAAGACCAGGGAACCGGTGCGCCAGGGACTGGTGTCCATGACCGGTACCTTTATCGATACCATCATTATATGTACCATGACAGGGCTGTCTGTAGTTATCACGGGGGCCTGGAAGGTAGACGGCCTGGAGGGCGTGCAGGTTACCACCTATGCCTTTGAAAACGGGCTGCCTTTCCCGGCGGAGGTATCTTCCTTCATCCTGATGCTCTGCCTGATTTTCTTCGCCTTTACCACGATTCTCGGCTGGGATTATTACTCGGAGCGGTGCCTGGAGTATCTGACAGGCGGAAAGATGGGGATGGTAAAGGCGTACCGCTGGCTGTATATTCTGGCAGTGTTCATCGGACCTTATATGACGGTTTCCGCCGTATGGACCATTGCGGATATCTTCAACGGTATGATGGCGCTGCCCAATATGATCGCTCTCTTTGCCCTGAGCGGTGTCGTGGCAAAGGAGACGAGGGATTTCTTCGACGCGAAGAAACACAAGGCAGGTTGACAAAGCGGTCGTTATCATTTACAATGAAGTCTCCGAGCAGCCGGGGAGGCAGCGGTTCCCTGTACCAGCATCGCTATAGCTGGGGCCATATCCCTGCCGAGGGTCTTGCGGGCGGAAGCCGCCCTGTGTAAGTGGCGTTGAGACCCGGGTCTTGCGCAACGGATGCCCGCGAACCGTGTCAGGTCAGGAATGAAGCAGCACTAAGCGGGATGTTTCGTGTGCCGCAAGGGCGCCTGGGTTGAGTTAACTGCACAGGTAACGTTTCGCTTTGCGGATTCGAAGCGGGATGCTCGGATTTGATTTGAAAGAGAGGAGCTGCAGGTCAGTTTCTTCCGAAAGAGATGGAAGAATGTGGCCTGCGGTTTTTTTTGACTTTTGCGGGAAAGATCGTTACAATGTGGGAAGACAGGGGATGGGAAGGGAGGAAGGCCGCCGGGAGGCGGCGGACAGCGATGACGGACATCGTATTTACCAGCGATATACACTCCCATCTGAACAGCTTTCGAAGATTTTCGGATGGAAGAGAACAGGAGACAGGCGGTCTCGCCCGCATCAAAACGCTGGTGGACGAGCAGAGAAAAAAGAATCCGGAAACCCTTTATCTGGATGGAGGAGATTTTTCCATGGGTACTTTGGCGCAGACCGTGTTTGAGGAAGAAGCGGCGGAATTGCGGACGCTGGGGGCCCTGGGCTGCGACGCGACCACCTTTGGAAATCACGAGTTTGACTACCGCACCCGGGGGGTGGTACGCATGATGCGCACGGCCATGGACAGCGGGGATCCGCTGCCGGCGCTGCTTTTGTGTAATGTGGATTGGGAGCAGGGGGGAGACGAGGCCGCACCTCTGCGCGAAGTCTTTGACCGGTATGGCGTGCGCCCCTACAAGATTATTGAGCGGGGAGGCGTGCGAATTGCCCTGATGGGTGTTTTCGGAAAGGATGCCTTGGTCTGTGCGCCCACCTGCCGGCTGAAATTTACGGATCCGGCAACGGCAGTCAGACGGACAGTGGAGGAGATCCGGCGGGAGGGAGGAGCAGATCTGTATATCTGCATTTCCCACGGCGGAACCGCGGAGAAGCCGGAGCATTCCGAGGATGAGATCCTGGCCAGAAAAGTGCCCCGGTTGGATTTGATCATCAGCGGGCACTCCCACACAGTACTGAGGGAATACAAGCGCCACGGAGACACCTTCATCGTTTCCTGCGGAGAGTACGGCCAGTACCTTGGCTATGTCTCCATGGAGCAAAAGGAGAATGGCAGATGGTCCGTGGAGGACTACCACCTGCAGCCGGTTACCGGGGAAGTCCCGGCAGATGCGGCGGTGCAGAAGCGTATCGATCATTTTATGGAGTCGGTGGACCGGAAGTATCTGTCCCGGTACGGGTACACCAGGGACCAGGTGCTGGCGGTCAACGGTGTGGATTTCAGCACCATGGATCAGATACGGGGTGAGCACGTGGAGCAGAATCTGGGCAGCGTTGTGGCGGACGCCTACCTGTTTGCGGCGGCAAGGGCCGACGGACAGAAGGGACAGGGTGCCGATGTGGCTGTGGTTCCCGGCGGAACCCTGCGGGATACCTATGCCAGAGGACCGGTCACAGTGGAGGATGTGTTCAATTCCTTTTCTTTGGGGATCGGACCGGACGGGGTGCCGGGCTACCCACTGGTCAAAGCTTATCTGACGGGGCGGGAACTGAAGCTCGTGGCGGAAGTGGACGCGTCTATTTCCGACGCCATGCCCATGGCAAGGCTGTTTATGAGCGGATTGCGCTTTACTTTTAACCCCCATCGGGTTATCCTGAATAAAGTGACGGACATTTCTCTGGTGGATGGCCGCGGGCGGGAATACGATCTGGAAGATAACCGTCTCTACAGTGTGGTGTCTGATTTGTACACCGGTCAGATGCTGTCTTCCATTACCGGGATTTCCCACGGGCTGCTCTCTCTGCAGCCCAAGAATGCAGACGGAAAATCGCTGGAAAATTTTGAGGAAGCGATTCTTTTTTCTGAAGGTCGGGAACTGAAAGCCTGGGTGGCTATCGCCCGCTACCTTTCATCCTTTGACCGGGACGCGCAGGGGATCGCCCAGGTGCCGGATACCTATGCCGGAAAGCAGGGGAGAAAGGTGGTTAACCCGAGCCGGAAGCTGACAGAACTGCTGAAAAAACCAAACCGGTATTCCGCCGCGATCTACGGCCTCGGGGGAGTGATGGCTGCTTCTGCCGTGGCATTGATTCTGGCGGCTGTTTTCCTTCGGGGAAAGCCAGAAAGATAGCGTCGGCGTACACTGCGCCGGAGAGAAACAACATAGAAACCATGCGATTACCGGACTTCTTACCTCAAAGAATTTCTGCGGGGGAAGATGCAGGACGCGCGGGGAGACCATACCCTTTTGGGGATGGAAGGACCGGGAGTTTCTGTATCTTCTGATGCGGGAACTCCCGGTTTGTCCGTCCCGCGGAGCGGCGCCGGGGCGCAGAGGAAAAGCGAAACGTCAGAGCTGCACAGGGAAGCGGGGAGTCAGAATCGCAAGGAGGATCTGGAAAGACAGAAGAAAGCAGAGAGAAAGGAGAACTATGGAGACGAGAGTTGCGATGCTCGCTGTTGTGGTGGAGCAGCGGGAACAGGCGGAGGAACTGAATCATATCCTGCACACCTACGGGTCTTACATTATCGGCAGAATGGGGATCCCCTATGAGAAGCGTGGTATTTCCCTGATCAGTATCGCTCTGGACGCGCCCCAGGATGTGATCAGCGCTCTGGCGGGAAAAATCGGAAAGCTGCCTGGGGTAACCGCCAAGGCGGTCTATTCCAGGATTGAGGGGAAGAGTGCAGAATGAGCAAATTGGAAACCAGGGAGTTTGAAGAACTTTTGCGGAAGCTGGACCGGGAACACCGTCTGGACGCCGGGGAGTGGAAATGTCTGCTGGAGGCGGAGGGGAAAGAGACCAGGAGCCAGGCGGCAGAGATGGCAAAAAAAAGATCGGCTGAACAGTTTGGGAACAGGATCTACATTCGGGGGCTGGTGGAGATTTCCAGTTATTGCAAAAACAACTGTCTTTACTGTGGAATACGCAGGGACAACGGCCAGGCGTCCCGCTACCGGCTGACAGAGGAGGAGATCTTATCCTGCGCCGGGGAGGGATACCGGCTGGGATTTCGCACCTTCGTGCTTCAGGGCGGGGAGGATGGATATTATACCGATGAACGGCTCTGCGGTGTCCTGGAGGAGCTGAAAAGACGTTTCCCGGACTGCGCCGTGACCCTGTCGCTGGGGGAGCGCGTCAGGGAAAGTTACGAGCGGCTGTTTGCCGCGGGAGCGGACCGCTATCTGCTCCGCCACGAGACTGCGGATAAAACTCACTACGGACAGCTGCATCCGCCGGAGATGTCCTGGAACAATCGGATGCGCTGCCTGGAGGATCTTAAGGAGATCGGTTATCAGGTGGGCTGCGGGTTTATGGTGGGATCCCCCGGACAGACGGCGGAGTGCCTGGTAAAGGACATGATGTTTCTGCAGGAGTTTCGCCCCCATATGGTGGGCATCGGGCCCTTTGTCCCCCATCACGATACGCCGTTTGCGAAGGAGCCCGGAGGGACGGTCAATCAGACGCTTTATCTGCTGTCCCTGATCCGTATCCTGTTGCCTCAGGTGCTGCTTCCGGCCACGACAGCCCTGGGCACCATCGACCCGATGGGGCGGGAAAAAGGGATTCTGGCCGGGGCGAATGTGCTGATGCCGAATCTGTCGCCAGCCGATGTCCGGGGAAAATATGAACTCTACGACAATAAGCTGTGTACCGGGGATGAGGCCGCGGAGAGCCTGCGGATCCTGCGGGAGCGGATCGGACAGATCGGTTATGACCTGACCGTGGACCGGGGAGATTCCCCGATGGCAGAATGAAGCGTTGCGGACCGGGGAGATTCCCCGATGGCAGAATGAAGCGCCGGGATCGGGAAAAGCCCCGATAACAGGATAACAGCCAGGGGATTCCCCGAACAAGATAGATTGGAAAACTGCGAAAAACAAGGAAAAAGAGAGAAGGAGGAACACAAAATGTACAATGTCATGTCGCCGAAAGCGGAGGAGTTTATCAGCGATGAGGAGATCCGGGACTGCCTGGAGTATGGAGAGAAAAACAAGAGAAACCGGGAACTGATCGATCAGATCTTGAACAAGGCCCGGGAGATGAAGGGGATCAGCCACCGGGAGGCCATCGTGCTTCTGGACTGTGAACTTGAGGATAAGAATGAGGAGATTTACCAGCTTGCCAGAGACATCAAACAGGAATTTTACGGCAACCGTATCGTGATGTTCGCACCCCTGTATCTGTCCAACTATTGTGTCAACGGCTGCGAATACTGCCCCTATCACGCGAAAAACAAACATATCCGCCGGAAAAAGCTGACCCAGGAGGAGATCCGCCAGGAGGTTATCGCCCTGCAGGATATGGGACACAAGCGTCTGGCCCTGGAGGCCGGAGAGGATCCGGTAAACAATCCCATTGAGTATATTCTGGAGAGCATTCGGACCATCTACAGCATTCATCATAAGAACGGCGATATCCGCCGGGTAAATGTGAATATCGCGGCCACGACGGTGGAGGAGTACCGGATGCTGAAGGAGGCCGGCATCGGAACTTACATTCTGTTCCAGGAGACCTACAACAAAGAGTCCTACGAGAAGCTGCATCCCACCGGACCGAAGAGCAATTACGCCTATCACACCGAGGCCATGGACCGGGCCATGGAGGGCGGCATCGACGACGTGGGACTGGGGGTTCTGTTTGGCCTGAACAATTACCGTTACGATTTTACCGGCATCATCATGCATGCGGAGCATCTGGAGGCTTACAAGGGCGTCGGCCCTCACACCATCAGCGTGCCCAGGGTGCGCCGGGCGGATGACATCGATCCGGATGTGTTTGATAACGGTATCTCCGACGATACCTTCGCCAAGATTGTGGCCTGCATCCGTATCGCGGTGCCCTACACCGGAATGATTGTCTCCACCAGGGAGAGCCAGGAGAGCCGCCGGCGCGTGCTGGAACTGGGCATCTCCCAGATCAGCGGAGGCTCCCGCACCAGCGTGGGCGGCTATATCGAGCCGGAGACCGAGGAGGAAAATACCGCCCAGTTTGATATCAGCGACAACCGGACTCTCGACGAGGTGGTCAAATGGCTGATGGATCTGGGATATGTGCCCAGTTTCTGTACCGCCTGCTACCGGGAGGGACGCACCGGCGACCGCTTCATGCAGCTTTTAAAGAGCAAACAGATTGTCAACTGCTGTCATCCCAACGCTCTGATGACTCTGAAGGAGTATCTGGAGGACTACGCTTCCCCGGAGACGAAAGAGGTGGGCGAGGCCCTGATCGCAAAGGAACTGGAGGTTATTACCAATCCGAAGGTCAAGGAGCGGGCAAAGCAGTACATTGAGGAGATTCACAAGGGCGACCGGGATTTCCGGTTCTAGCAGAAGATGGGAGAACAGGATATGAGTATGAACAGCGTCCCCTCGGGGGAGAGAGTGCACATAGGAATTTTCGGCAGGAGAAACGCGGGGAAATCCAGCCTGATCAACGCCGTTACCGGGCAGAAATTGGCTGTGGTTTCAGACATCAGGGGAACGACCACAGATCCGGTAAAGAAGGCTATGGAGCTGCTTCCCCTGGGACCGGTGGTTATGATTGACACGCCGGGACTGGATGATGAGGGCGAGCTGGGCAATGAGAGGGTAAAGAAGGCCAGGGAGATTCTGCGTCAGACGGATCTGGCTCTGTTGGTCATCGCCGCGGACAGTATCGATGATCTTAAGGTGGAGCGGGACCTGCTGGATGAGGTAAGGAGCAGAAAAATGCCTTTCCTGGCGGTTGTCAATAAGGGCGACCTGATAGAAGACGTCGACGAGAAAATGCTGGAGAATCGGGTGGCGGAGACGCTGGGCGTGGACGGCGGACAGGTTCTGACTGTCTCCTCTGAGAGCGGATCAGGAATCCGGGAGCTGAAGGAAACCATTGCCCATCTTCCGGTAAAAACCGAAGAACGCCCGCTGATCCGGGATCTGCTGGATACAGGGGATCTGCTGGTGCTGGTGGTGCCCATTGATTCCGCCGCGCCCAGGGGGCGCCTGATTCTTCCTCAGCAGCAGGTAATCCGGGATGCCCTGGATGCCGGGGCAGTTCCCGTGGTAACCAGGGAGACGGAGCTGACGCTGGCGCTGTCGCAGCTGGCGGTAAAACCCCGCATGGTCATTACGGATTCGCAGGTTTTTGACAGAGTGGCGAAGGAGGTGCCGGAGGAGATTCCCCTGACATCCTTCTCCATTCTGATGGCCCGTTACAAAGGGGATCTGAAAACCCAGGTGGAGGGAGCCAGAGCCATCGAGAATCTGAAAGACGGGGATACGGTCCTGATTTCCGAGGGCTGTACGCATCATCGCCAGTGCGAGGACATCGGAACGGTCAAAATGCCGGCCTGGATCCGGAAGTATACGGGAAAAGACATAAACTTCGCCTTTACCAGCGGCGGAGAATTTCCGGAGGATCTTACCGGGTACGCGCTGGTGGTGCACTGCGGCGGCTGTATGCTCAATTCCAGGGAGATGGGGTTCCGCATTGCCCGGGGAGCCGCCTCCGGCGTGCCCATCACAAATTACGGAGTAATGATCGCCTATATCCATGGAATTCTTGACCGGGTAACTTTCCCTATGCTATATTAAAAAGAAAGACAACGGAAGCAGGAGAACTATGGGAGCACAGGACAGAACAGAGAAAGTTTTGCGTGACATTCACGTGTTGTTTTCCAAGGCGGAACCCTTTGAGGGAAGCAAGCAGAGAGTCGTTGTGGACAAAAATGAAGTCATGGAGCTTCTCAAGGAACTCAATGGCTGCATGTACGACATGATGGAGGAGTATGAGCTGACGAAGCGGAGCCGGGACAAGGCGGACCGGGAGGCCCAGAAGAAGCGGGACGACATGGCCTTCGAGGCCAGCCGCAACGCCGAGGACATCTACGCGGCGTCTATCATGTACACGGACAACGCCCTCGCCCGCATCGGCGACATCATGAAAAAAGCCACAGAGGAGATGGAAAATATTTTCCATGAGACGAAGGAGTCCCTGAAGAAAGAGCAGCAGGAGGTAAAAAGCAACCAGCTGGATCTGAAGGGGCAGCTCCAGGAACTGATTGATACGCAGAAATATCTGCGTCTGATCGAGGAGGAAAACCGCCGGATCGCCTCGGAGAAGAAGAAGGACGAGGGAGAGGCGGGGGAGCAGTCCCCCTACGCGGCCATCAAACCTGAGATCCGCATCAACAAGGAATACTTTGCTCAGGCGGGGATTCCGTTGGAGGACGAGGAGGATGCGCAGGAGACCGGAGAGGACTCCCGAAGCGAGACAGACCTGAAGCGCTCCGCGGAGCTTTCCCGGGAGCTGGATGAGGATTATTTCCAGTGGAAGGAACAGCAGGAAGATTCCGGCGGGGAGGATTCGGACCACCGCGGCAGGGGAAAGGGATTTTCCCTGTTCGGGAAAAAATGGTAATCCGGCACTTGCGGTAGAAAATAGAAGACAGACTATGACAGGAGGAACACAGATGAAACTATTTGAACATGGCGTATATCTTGTAAACGGAGACCGTCTGGTGGAGGACGGACCGGAGGCGAAGGAGCAGATCAGAAGCCTGACCGGAAAGACCGTTGACCAGAGCGAGGCGGCCAAAGGAACCATCGCCTACGGCATCCTGGAGGCCCACAACACCTCCGGCAATATGGAGGAACTTCAGATCAGGTTTGACAAGCTCACTTCCCACGACATTACCTATGTGGGTATCATTCAGACGGCGAGAGCGTCGGGACTGGAAAAATTTCCGATCCCCTATGTGCTGACCAACTGCCATAACAGCCTCTGCGCGGTGGGCGGAACTATCAACGAGGACGACCACATGTTTGGACTGACCTGCGCGAAGAAGTACGGCGGAATTTATGTGCCCCCTCATCAGGCGGTCATCCATCAGTTCGCCCGGGAGATGCTCTCGGGAGGCGGCAAGATGATTCTCGGGTCCGACTCCCACACCCGATACGGAGCCCTTGGCACCATGGCCATGGGAGAGGGCGGACCGGAGCTGGTAAAACAGCTTCTCAACAAGACCTATGACATCAAGATGCCCGGCGTGGTGGGCGTCTATATGACAGGAGCGCCGAGAAAGGGCGTGGGTCCTCAGGATATCGCCCTGGCGATTATCGGGGAGGTCTTCGACCGCGGATATGTGAAGAACAAGGTCATGGAGTTTGTGGGGCCCGGCGTGACAAATCTCAGTGTGGATTATCGTATCGGCGTGGACGTTATGACTACGGAGACCACCTGCCTGTCTTCCATCTGGAGAACCGATGACAAGGTGCGGGAGTACTATGATATCCATGGCAGAGTGGAGGAGTACAGGGAGTTGAATCCCGCGGATGTGGCTTACTATGACGGCATGATCGAGATCAATCTGGATGAGATCAAACCCATGATCGCCATGCCCTTCCATCCCAGTAATACTTACACCATCGAGGAACTGAACGCGAACCTGATGGACATTCTGGACGACTGCGAAAAGCGCGCGAAGGTCAGCCTGGACGGCCAGGTGGAGTTCACATTGAAAGACAAGGTCCGCAATGGAAGGCTCTATGTGGATCAGGGAATCATTGCCGGCTGCGCCGGAGGCGGGTACGAGAACATTACGGATGCGGCCGATATCCTCAGGGGAACCAGCATCGGAGCCGACGAGTTTACGCTGAGCGTTTATCCCGCCAGCACGCCCATTTACATGCAGCTGGTAAAGAACGGCTGCGTTGCGGATCTGATGGAGACCGGAGCGATTGTAAAGACCGCCTTCTGCGGCCCCTGCTTTGGCGCAGGAGATACCCCCAGCAACAACGGTTTCTCCATCCGTCACTCCACAAGAAACTTCCCGAACCGGGAGGGATCCAAGCTGCAGAACGGGCAGATCTCCTCTGTCGCCCTGATGGATGCCAGATCCATCGCGGCCACCGCGGCAAACAAAGGATATCTGACGGCGGCTACGGATCTGGATGTAAATTATACAAAACCGAAATATTTCTTTGACAGCACGATTTATAAGAACCGCGTCTTCGACAGCCACGGCGTGGCGGATCCCTCGGTAGAGATCAAGTTCGGCCCCAACATCAAGGACTGGCCGGCCATGAGCCCGCTGCCGGAGAACCTGGTGCTGAAGGTGGTTTCCGAGATTCACGATCCGGTTACCACCACCGACGAGCTGATCCCCTCCGGAGAGACATCCTCTTACCGCTCCAATCCGTTGGGACTGGCAGAGTTTACCCTCTCCAGAAAGGATCCCGAGTATGTGGGACGGGCAAAGGAGGTTCAGAAGGCGCAGAAAGCCCTGGAGGCCGGAGCGTGTGCCGGCGAGGCGCTGCCCGAGCTGAAGGAGATTATGCGCACCATCAAGGGAGAGTTCCCCGATGTGGGTCATGGCAATTTTGGCGTGGGAAGCACAATCTTTGCCGTAAAACCCGGAGACGGTTCCGCCAGGGAGCAGGCGGCCTCCTGCCAGAAAGTGTTGGGCGGCTGGGCAAATATCGCCAACGAGTACGCCACCAAGCGGTATCGTTCCAACCTGATCAACTGGGGCATGCTGCCCTTCCTGATCCCGGCAGGAGATCTTCCCTTTGCCAACGGAGATTACCTGTTTATTCCGGGGATCCGAGATCTGATCGCGAAGGGTGCGTCGGAGATCCCGGCCTATGTGGTTAAAGATCAGAAGCTGCAGCTTTTTACGCTGCAGATGGGAGAGCTTACCGATGACGAGAAGGATATTATCCTGAAGGGATGTCTGATTAATTATTACAAGGGCTGAGACGCGCCGGAAAGAGCAATTTCAAAAGGAGCAACAGCAAAATGGAAATGGGACAGCCCCAAAAAGGCAGTGAAAGCGACAGAGAAAAAAATATCAAGATGATAAAAAGGCAGCTGATAACGGCGGGAATTGTGATTTTTTCCGCCTGCTGCATTATCCTATTTTATTTCAGCGTGCAGAGGTACAACGGGCTTCATAAAGCCTGGAGTACTTTTATGGAGATTCTGCAGCCCATTATTATCGGAGCGGGAATGGCTTTCCTGATCAATCCGATTTTACAGTTCCTGGAACGGAGAGTCCGGCCTTTTATGGAGAAGCACAGCAAATCGCCGGAGTCGGCGAAAAAAATATCCCGATGGATATGCTCTCTTCTGGCACTTTTTATCTTTCTTGGACTGATCGCCCTGGTTTTCGTGGCGATTATTCCGGAGATTTATGGCACTATCCGATTTTTGATTGAGAACCTGGGCGACCAGATCAGTAAGGTTCTGGATTGGTTCAATGACATTACCGGAGGTTTTTTCGCGTCTGATATCAGCCGGATCAAGGAGAGCAATCTGGAGGAGACATTTCAGAACGCCCTGGAACTTTTGGAAAATTTCCTTGACATGGGACAGCATGAATTGGTAAGTGTGATTACCAGCGGAGCTATCGGCGCCGGAAAGCTGGTCGTCAATCTGGTTATCGGAATGATTGTCTCCGTTTATATTCTGATCGGTAAGGAACGATTCAAGGGTCAGGTCAAAAAACTGGTTTATGGTGTGTTCAGCACAGATCAGGCGAATGTGATTCTGGAGATCTGCAGGAAGGCTGCTACGATTTTTTACGGTTATATCATCGGAACGATTATTGATTCCTTTATGGTAGGGGTAGTGTGCTATATTGTCATGAGTATCCTGCAGCTGCCCTATGCGATGCTGGTATCGACTATTGTGGGGCTCACGAATGTGATTCCGGTTTTCGGCCCGTACATTGGTGCGATTCCATCGGTCATCATTATTTTCCTGACCAATCCCATGCAGGGAATCTATTTCCTGATTATGATTCTGGTCCTGCAGCAGGTGGACGGAAATATTATTGCCCCAAAAATTCTCGGAAACTCCACAGGACTTTCTTCTTTCTGGGTGGTATTGGCCATCGTGGTGGGAGGAGGGCTGTTTGGATTCTTCGGTATGCTTCTGGGAGTACCGACCATGGCGCTGATCTATTATCTGATTGGCAGATTGTCCAAATACCTGCTCAGAAAGAAGGATCTGCCGGAGGAAACCGAAGTATATGTCCACCTGAAAGAGGTGGACCTTGAGACCAATCGGGTCATTCACAAGACGGCTGAAGAGGAGGAAAAGGGATATTTTTCCTTCCCTCCGAAAAACAGCGGGAAAAAGCGGAAAAAGGACTCCGAAGAGGAAGAAAAGAAGGAACCGTGATTTTGACATAGGCACCTGCGTATGTTACACTGAAACTGTATATTCCACACCAGAGACGGGGATTTGAAGATTGCCATGGATCGTTACGAGTACAAGACAAAGGTAGATGAGATCAAAGAACTTATGAAGCAGGGACGCCAGCAGGAAGCGTTGGATTTATGCGACTCCATCAACTGGCAGAAGGTACACAATATCAATGCCCTGCTGAAGGCCAGCGAGGTCTATGAGGATGCGGGCAGACTGGAGGACAGCTGTGAACTGCTTTTGATTGCTCACGACAGATCTCCCATCGGCCGAATGATTCTCTATCATCTGGTTTTGGTCTCTATCAAGCTGGGAGAACTGGAGGATGCGCGGGAATATTATCGGGAATTTGTGGAGATTGCGCCGCATGACAGCCTGAAATATCCGATGAAGTATTATCTCAGCAAGGCCGGCGGGGCGGACGACAGTACGCTGATCGGAATTCTGGAAGAACTGAAGGAGCATGATTTCCTTGAGGACTGGGCCTATGAGCTTGCCTGTCTGTACCACAAAACCGGGCAGATTGAGAAATGTATTGAACTCTGCGATGAAATTGTGCTCTGGTTCGGCGAGGGCCCTTATGTGGAGAGCGCATTGGAGCTGAAGATGCTCTATCAGCCACTGGATAAGCAACAGGAAGATAAATACCGCCATTTTCAGCAGAAGAAGGACGGGCTTACCGAAGTGGCTGCCAACGAGGCATTGGCGTCGGGAGAAATCGTGCCGGAGACCATTACCATTCCTGAGGTGGAATTGCCCGCGGAGCGGTTTAATACGATAAACCTTCAGGCGGAGATAAAAAAGAATATTGACGAAATCATGCAGGCCACAGAGGAGGGAGAAATCTCCGAGAATATGGAGAACATCAAGAGCCTTGTGGAGGAGATTCCATACCTGCAGATGCGTGGGGAGTCCAAGGAGATTCTTGAGGAACAGCAGAAGGCGGAGGAGGAAATCAATTCTTCTCTGAAGGATACGTTCCAGGAGTACCTGGCAGAAGAATATGACGGGCAAATCAGCATGTTAGTGCCGGAGGAGAGCCATTCAGAGACACAGATTCACGGACAGATGACCATTGAGGATGTGATGAAGGAATGGGAGAAGACGAAGCGAGCTGCGGAAGCCGCTCTTCAGGAGGCAGAACAGCAGAAGCTGCAGTCAGCCAGAAATTTGGCTTTGAAGGAAGCCAACTCCATCATGGATCGTCTGGAGGATGTGATCCCCAAACTGGACGCAGGCGTCGCCCCGGCAGAGTTATTGAAAGAAGAATACTTGAAGGGTGTGACAGAAATGGATTATAAAAAGGCCAGCAGGATGGTGGCGGATGTAAATGAGATGCTGCAGAATGAAATTGATAAACTGCAGCAGGAGACACAGATTTCAGAGACGCCGGAGGAACCCGTGGTGGATCTGAAAGTAGTGGAGGAAGCCCTGAAGGAGGAAACTGCGCAGGAGCAGCCGTTGCCGGAGGAACAGACGGCAGATCTCTCTGCCGTGAAGGCAGAAGAGAATTCTGCCCTGGAAGGAGTGCAAAATCCGGAAGGAGAGTCCATCCCGGAAGAACTTCCCAGAGTGGAGGAGGTTCGTCTGGAAGATGAGGAAGTTGCCGCTTTTGTGGATGAAAAAGTGTTGGAGAAGGCGATTGAGGATGAAATTCCGATAAAAGAGCTTACAGCGGAGGAGAAGAAGGTCTTTTCCTACTTTATGCCGATCAGCGGGATGGAGAGTTCCATCTGTCAGGCGTTGACCGGGGCGCGATACCGGCTGGAGCGCAACACCAATTCTTCTACCGGAAATATCATTGTCCAGGGCGGCCGGGGATGCGGTAAGACTATGATGGCAGGCAGCCTGGTCAAGGTACTTCAGAAGGAGATTCATAAGCCTGGCGGAAATGTCGGGAAGATCGATGGAAAGAAGCTGAACCAGAAAGATCTGCAGGCTTTGTTTAAGAAAATTCAGGGAGGATGTCTGATCATTGAAAACGCCGGAGGTATTGACCGCAAAACGGCGGTATCTCTTTCTCTGTTGATGGAGAATGACACGTCGGGTATTCTGGTTATCCTGGAAGATACCAAGGCCGGGATAGAGCGTGTGATGAGCAAGGACGCTTCCTTTGCGAAGAAGTTTACGGAAAAGATTACCATACCGGTCTTTACCATCGATGAGCTGGTTAATTTTGGTAAGGCTTATGCCAGGGAAATGGATTGTGTCATCGATGAGGTGGCGGTTCTGGCCATGTATAACCGGATCAACCTGATTCAGCGGGTGGACCACGCGACGTCGCTCACAGAAGTGAAGGAGATTATGGACGAGGCGATTGAGAATGCCCAGAAGGGCGGCCTTAAAGCGATTTTCGGGCGTATCGGTTCCAAAAAGTACGACGAGGAGGGGAATCTGATCCTGAGAGAGAAGGATTTCGAAATATAAGAGAAGCGGGGGATTTTACATGAGCAATGTGACAGAGTATGATATGTATCTGTTCGGAGAAGGTACACACTACGACATTTACGAAAAGATGGGGGCCCACGTGGCGGAAGTGGACGGCGTGAAGGGCGTGTACTTTGACGTGTGGGCGCCCCATGCCGAGGCCGTCTATGTGATCGGCGATTTCAACGGCTGGGATGAAGAAAAAAATCCGCTGACACGGCTGGAACCCGATGGGATTGGTATTTTCGAGGCCTTTGTGCCGGAAGCGGGAGAAGGAAATCTGTACAAATACCTGATCCATACCGAGAAAGGCGACAAACTGTATAAGGCAGATCCTTTCGCTTCCATGGCGGAAGTGCGTCCGGGAACGGCTTCCCGTATCGCTGTGACCGACGGATTTGCCTGGACGGACGGCAAGTGGATGAAGAAGAGAACATCTGCCAAGGCCTATTATGAGCAGCCCATGGCGATATATGAGGTTCACATGGGGTCCTGGAAACGCCACCCGGTGGATACCGAGGGCGAGGACGGCTTCTACACTTACCGGGAATTTGCCGAGGAGCTGGCTGAATACGTGATTGACATGGGCTATACCCATGTGGAGCTGATGGGGATTTCCGAATATCCTTACGACGGATCCTGGGGATATCAGGTAACGGGATATTACGCGCCCACTTCCCGTTACGGCTCGCCGAAGGATTTCATGTATCTGGTTAACTACATGCATGAGCGGGGAATCGGCGTGATTCTGGACTGGGTTCCCGCCCATTTTCCGAGGGATGCCCACGGTCTTGCTGAGTTTGATGGAACCTGCCTCTATGAGTATGCGGATCCCAGGAAGGGCGAACATCCGGATTGGGGTACGAAGATTTTTGATTATGGAAAGAACGAGGTAAAGAACTTCCTGATCGGAAGTGCGCTGATGTGGGTGGAAAAATACCATGTGGACGGACTGCGTGTGGATGCGGTTGCCTCCATGCTCTATCTGGATTACGGGAAACAGGATGGCCAGTGGGTTGCCAACAAATACGGCGGCAACGAGAATCTGGAGGCTATTGAGTTTTTCAGACACCTGAATACGCTGGTGCGGGGAAGAAATAAAAACGTCATGATGATCGCTGAGGAATCCACAGCCTGGCCGAGGGTAACGGGCGAGGTGGAGGACGGAGGACTTTATTTCTCATACAAGTGGAACATGGGCTGGATGCACGATTTTCTTGACTATATGAAGCTGGATCCCTATTTCCGCAAGGATAATCATAACAAGATGACCTTTGCTATGACCTATAACGCCTATGAGAAGTATGTGCTGGTGCTTTCCCACGACGAGGTGGTGCACCTGAAGTGTTCCATGCTCAACAAGATGCCGGGACTGGAGGATGACAAGTACCGCAATCTGCGTGTGGGCTATGCTTTCATGATGGGACATCCGGGAAAGAAGCTGCTGTTTATGGGACAGGACTTTGCCCAGAGCCGCGAATGGAGCGAAGAAAGGGAGCTGGATTGGTACCTTCTGGACAATCCCAAGCATAAGGCGGTGTCGGACTTTATGAGAGAACTGCTCCATATTTATCAGAAGTATCCGGCAATGTACGAGTTGGACGCTTCCTGGGATGGTTTTGAGTGGATCAATGCCAACGACAACTATCGGAGTATTTTCAGTTTTATTCGCAAGTCGAAGACAGGTAAGAATAATCTGCTTTTTGTCTGCAACTTCACGCCTATGGCTTATGACGATTACCGTGTGGGCGTGCCGGAGAAGCGAAAGATGAAACTTCTTCTGAACAGCGAGGATGTGAAGTTTGGAGGGAAGGATGAGAAACGTCAAAAAACTTACACTCCCAGGAAAAAAGAGTGTGATGGGAGACCGTATTCCATCGCGTATCCGCTTCCGCCTTATGGTGTAGCTGTTTTTGTATATTGAGGAATGGGGGTGTCGAAATGACACCCCGTTTTTTGCAGTCAGGAGTATTATGGACAAGATTGATGTTGGAAAAGTAAAGGAATGGTGGGAAAAAGGGGGGAAGAAGAAAGAGATAGCGGTCATACTGGTGGTAATTGCAGCGGTGGCCCTGGCAGTGATGGCTCATCTTCTGAGACAGTACGAAGATTACAATGTGCGCGCATCCACAGAAAGGATCGATTCCGCCGAGACGGATTACCTGGATTTCCAGGGGAATATTCTCAAATATAACCGGGATGGGGCTTTTTATACTGATTACGACGGGGAGTTGATCTGGAATTACACGTATGAGATGGAGTCTCCTCAGGCGCAGGTGTGTGGAAATTCTGTATTGATCTATGACAGGGATGGGACGCAGCTGACGATTTTGTCCGTGACAGGGGTAGAGGGAAATGTCACGACAAGCCTCCCGATTCTGGACGCCGATGTCTCCGCCAATGGAACAACAGCCGTGCTGATGCAGAATGAAAATACCGGATATGTGGAGATCTACGATCTGGAGGGACAGGTGCTGGCTTCCGGGGAACTGCACGGAGAGAACAGCGGCATACCGGTGGCCCTAGCACTCTCGTCCGACGGTCAGAAGCTGATGATATCCATGATTGATCTCAACGGCGGGAATGTGAAGACCACCATCGCCTTCTATGATTTCGGAAGGGAGGGAGAGGATGCCATCGACAATCTCGTGGCATCTTACAGTTACTCCGACATGGTTATCCCCCAGATCGACTTTGTGAAAAATGATAAAGCTATCGCTTTCGGCGACAGCGAGATTGTGATTTTCCGCAGCAACAGTCGTTTTGATGTGGACAATGAGATCTTTTTCCAGGATCAGATCAAGAGCATTTTTTATAACGATGACTATTTCGGGGTAGTGAGAGATGCCGCGCAGGAAGACGGAAGCCTGGCAAATCAGATGACGGTGTACAATATGAGCGGTTACGAGGTTTTCGAGACCGTGCTCGATATCTCTTACAATGATATCGAGTTGATGAGGAACAATGAGATTGTGATCTCCAACGGGAAGGATGTCAATATCTATACGATGCAGGGGATCAAAAAGTTCGCATATAGTTTTGAAACAAGCATATATAAGATAATACCAGGAAGAGGTTCCAGAAGATATATTTTCCTGGAGCAGGATGTGACGGAGCTTGTAACACTGACATAAGGAGACATCAGAATGAATATCGTGTTTGTCGCTGTACTTTTGATACTGGTTTTCTGTGCCATCAACGGGTGGCGCAAAGGATTGCTTGGGATGATTTACGGCCTGGTTTCCTGGGTGTTTCTGCTGGTTTTTGTCATTTGGGCAAATCCTTTTATTGATAACTATCTCCGGGAGCGGACGTCTCTGCCGGAGACAATGCAGCAGACCGTGGAACAGGCGATCTCTGACAAGGCGGCGGAAGTGACGGAGAACGCATCCGAAGGGGCTCAGGACGGAATGGAGGAATTTCTGGCGGAGCTGCCGGAACCTTTCCGGGGAGTGCTCACGGATCTTCTTGCCCAGTCGGGGGAATCCGCCTCCGACGGACAGATGGAATCTCAGAGCCAGGGCCAGCAGAGTCAGGAGGGGCAGGTCTCGGATGCGCAGACTCCTCAGGATCAGACGGCGCAGAGTATACCGGGCGCTGTGGCGCAGCAGCTGGTGGATTACGCAATCCGCGGCATCGCGATCCTGATTGCATTTGTCGTGGCCCAGCTGATTGTCTGGCTTGTGGGAAACATTATCTCTGCGGTTGGCGACGCGCCTGTGATCAATGGCATCAACGGTCTTCTTGGCTTTCTGGCCGGAGCGGTTCAGGGGTTTTTATATGTGTGGATTCTGATGTATCTGGTGGCGTTGACCGGAGCCACTGCTTTTTCGCAACAGATTATTACCTATATTTATCAGAATTCTTTTCTGGTCTACCTGTATCAGCACAACGCGGTCATGGCGATTGTGGAGATTTTTTTGTAAAAAAGTTGTTGACACAGATGGGGCTTTTTGCTATTATATTTTTCGCAACTTCTCCAAAAGAAGCCGCAAAAAGTAGAGAAAAAGTTGTTGACACAGCAGCGGAGATGTGATATCTTATAGAAGTTGCTGATGCGACAGCGACCCGACCTTGATAACTGAACAGTGAAACAACCTTGAAAGATTCTAAGAGAAAATTTTTCGAACAAGCTTAGCAATAAGCGACCTAGAACAGTAAAGCAGGAAAAGGCCAGAAGAGCCTGGGACTGCAGGATCGTAACAACAAAACATGAGAGTTTGATCCTGGCTCAGGATGAACGCTGGCGGCGTGCCTAACACATGCAAGTCG